>JADGCL010000048.1:0-17192 GCA_015229005.1 Magnetococcales bacterium | reverse complement strand
GCCACCGGCACTGCTGCCGCCACCGGCACTGCTGCCGCCACCGGCACTGCTGCCGCCACCGGCACTGCTGCCGATACCGCTGCCGCTGCCGGTTACCGGACCGTGATCGGGCTGCAGCGGGAAATTGAGCGGATACGGGGGACGCTGTTCTCCGGGCGCCTGCAATGGAGCCATCCGGAGAGTCGACTCGAGGCCGGTGAGGCAGAGACGTGGGTGGTTCGGACGGTGGTTGCGGGCGGGGAAGATGCCAGGCTTCGGGAAGAGCTGGTGGAGCGCGAAACTGCCTTGCGTCTGGCCTTGGCCAGGCTGAGGAGGATCTCTCCTGTTCTGGCCGACAGGGCGTCGCCCGGAGGGGCGTCGCCCGAGGGGCTGTGGCGGACCTTCGACCCGGCATGGTCCGGCAAGACGGCCATCGTCGAGTATCGCCTTTCGTCGGGGGCGCTCCATCTGCGTCTGACGACGGACCAGGGGTCGGTCGTCAGACGGGTCACGGTATCTCGGGAGGAGGTGTTGCGTCAGGCGGAGGCGGTCACCTTGGCTCTGGGTGATCCGGGGAAAGGGGGCGGGGAGGCCGCGACGATGACCGAATCGCTGACCTGGCTCTATGACTCCCTGCTTCGACCGATCGAGGGGGATCTTGGGGGGCGGGACCTGTTACTGATCGTTCCCGATCCGTCCCTGTCGATGCTGCCCATGGCCGCTCTCATCCGGAGCAGGGTTCCCACCCCTGAATATGCCGTTCAGCGTTATCGATTCGGTTACCTGCCTTCCTTTCACTTTGCCGCGACGATGATGCCCGCTCCTTCCGCGACCGGGAGTGTCGAACTTCGCCTCGCTGTTCCTTCCGGTGGTAATGGAGGGGCTGGGGAGCGCATCGGCGATTCCTACCGGGCCCTTCTGGAGCGGGGGATGGGACCGGTGGATGCCCTGGCCGAGGCGCAGCGGAACTCCCTTACTGCTCCCGAGGAGGGACTCCGCCATCCCCGGGCCTGGGCCGGGGTGGTCGTACTCGGCGGACCGTGACCGGCCCCTTTCGGCAGACCGTTGGAAAAGTCCATCCGTGGACTTTTCCAGCCCGGAGTTTCCGGAGTTCTCAGTCGGAGCAGGGGAGGTTGCCCCAGGGAATGGTGTGGGACATCCCGATCAGACGGGCATCCACCCCGGCATGGCGCACCTCCGCCAGGATGTGGGCGCCGTTGTTGGTGTGGATGTCGTATTCCACCTTGATCACATGATCGTCCCACGGGTCCGGACGTACCGTGATGATATCCTCCTCGGCGCTCAGATTCGCTTCCATGCACAGCAGGAAGGGGTAGGGGACGTCCGGGTCGACTCGAACCGTGACCTCCGCCCGGTCTGTGGACAACGTTTCTCGCATCATGGCCCTTCTCCCGGAAAGTGTGGCCCCGGCCCGGTGGGGAAGCGGACGGCGGTGCGAAAATCCGCCGGGGCGGATGGGATCCCTCCTGCGTGCCCGGGCGCCCTTGGGTCCGTTGGCGCGGGAGCCCATCGTTACCGGGCACGGTCGCCCGGGTTGATAAGAGCGCCGCAACATGCAAGCCAGGTTGCGCCGGCCACCTGGGATCTGTGGCCGGTCTCGTGCATTCCGTTGAGATAATGGATATTTTTTGTTTGGATCCAGATCGGAACTTGCCTCTCCGGATCCGGCTCCAAGGGGCCAGAGCCGTTCCAGGTGACAGGGATGACCGCCCTGTTCCTGGTGGAATGCCACCGGTGACACTTTCGGAGGTAGGGCCATGAGCGTCACTCTTCCGCTTCCATGCCGGTCCGAGACCGACTCTCCGCAGGTTCACGGGATTTCCCCGACCAGTACCAACCCCGGCTCCGTTGGAATGGTGGGCATCTCACCCGCTTTCAATCGGATGATGGAGTTGGTGATGCGTGTGGCGACGGAACGCACCACGGTACTCCTCCTGGGGGAGTCGGGTACCGGCAAGGAACTGGTGGCCCGTGCCATCCACGACGTTGGTCGGCGGTCAGGTCGGCCTTTTGTGGTGGTGGAGTGTTCGGGGCTCACCGAAACCCTGTTCGAGAGCGAACTCTTTGGTCACATCAAGGGGGCCTTCACCGGTGCCTGTGCCGACAAGTCGGGCCTGGTGGAGACTGCTCACCAGGGCACCCTGTTTCTGGACGAGGTGGGCGAGATTCCCCTGGCGCTGCAGGTCAAGTTGTTGCGGTTGCTGGAGACCGGGACGTATCGCAAGGTGGGCTCCACCGATGCCCGCCACGCCGATTTCCGTCTGATCTGCGCCACCAACCGGGATCTGGCGACGATGGTGGAACAGGGAGGCTTTCGCAAGGACCTCTTCTACCGTATCAGCATCTTCCCCATCCTCATGCCTCCGTTGCGGGAGCGCCTGGAGGACATTCCCCTGCTGGCCGAGACCCTGCTCAAGCGCCTTGCGGGAGGGAAAAATCTCACTCTCTCCTGGGAGGCGCTGACGAAGTTGATCGAACACCCCTTTCCGGGGAACATCCGCGAGCTGCAAAATCTCCTGGAACGTGCCCGGATTCTCGCTGCCGGTGACTGTTTGCTCCCGGAACACTTTCCCGGTCTGGAGCCCGGGGAGGGGGGCTCCGCCGGGCTGCGTCTGCCCTGGGTCCCGAGTTTGTCCCGGAGTGCCTGTCCGGTTGTTTCGGTGGAGGCGGGGCTCTCCCTGAAGGCGGTGGAGTTGCGTTATATCGATCGGATGCAGGCGACGTTTCCAGGCACCCGCAGGGAGTTGGCCAGGCTCATGGGGGTCAGTGTCCGAACCCTGCTCCGAAAAATCAAGGAGGCGGTGGCGGCCCGCCGGGAAACGGGCTGCGGCCCGCCGGGGAGGGTGGGCCAGCCGCAACGGTGGAATGGGGTGACTCATTGAAGCCGGGAGGAGCGGCCAAACCGGATTTGGCCAATCCGGATCGAAGAAGGCCGTGGATGGATTTCCTCGATGGTCTGCCGGGGGAGGGATCATGCCGGAACTTCCGGAGGTGGAGACGGTATGCCGGGGATTGCAGGCGTTTCTCCCCGGCAGCCGGGTGGTCGGATTGCAGGTGCGGGAGCGGCGTTTGCGTTGGCCGGTTCCGGTCGAGCGGATGACGCAGGAACTGGTCGGCACCGATTTTCAGACGGTGACGCGCCGGGGAAAATACCTTCTGCTCCGGGCAGATCTTGGTGTGATTCTGCTGCATCTTGGGATGAGCGGGGTCTTGTCCGGTCTTGCGACCGGCGTCCCCCCGGGGCGCCATGACCATGTCGATTTTCTCTTGGCCGACGGGCGGCTCCTTCGCTACAACGACCCCCGTCGCTTCGGTGCGATCCTCTGGACCCGGGAGGCGCCCGAGTCCCACCCCCTGCTGGCTTCGTTGGGGCCGGAGCCGCTGGGCAGGGATTTCTCCGCGGCTTTTCTCTTTCGGATCTCGCGCGGGCGGACGCGGGCGGTTAAGTCCCTCCTGATGGATTCCCGGGTGGTGGTTGGGGTCGGCAACATTTACGCCAGTGAGGCCCTTTTCCGGG
Source organism: Magnetococcales bacterium (assembly GCA_015229005.1). GTDB lineage: Bacteria > Pseudomonadota > Magnetococcia > Magnetococcales > JADGCL01 > JADGCL01. The sequence goes on along the minus strand of JADGCL010000048.1, from coordinate 13,675 downwards.
CCGGGGTGGACCCGACCCTGCCTGCGGGGCGGCTGTCGCGGCGGCGGTGTGGGGTCCTTGCCCGGGCGGTGCGCGAGGTCCTGACCGAGGCGGTGGCCCGGGGCGGGACGAGCCTCCGCAATTTCAAGGACTGCGAAGGTCGGCCGGGTTACTTTCGGCAGGAACTTCGGGTCTATGGGCGGGAAGGGGAGAGCTGCCCGCAGTGCGGACGACCCCTGTCCAGATCCCTGATCGCGGGACGGGCGACCTTCCACTGCGTGGGATGTCAGTGTTGACCGTCGCGGGAACGCTGGGGTTGGGCCCGGGTTTTCCCGGCAACTTCTCGCTGTCTGCCGGTCCCATCCCCTGTCCGTCCACCGGTATTACTCGTTGCCCTTCCGCAACTTCCACCCCCTGACCGTGATGGCTACCGAGTCGTTGCGGGACCGTTCGCCGCCGTTTCCGTGAGCTGGGCGACATTGAAACGGTCCAGGGTCTCGATCACTGACCGGTTGATTACCTGGAGACCGCTGCGGATGGCGCAGGTGAGGGCTATTCGACAGTCAGGCTGGTCGGAGGTTGCACACTCGACGAGGGCAGGCTTTCCCTCCATGGCCTCTACCAGATTGGCCAAGGTGATCTCTTCCGGGGGGCGGGAGAGGAAGTAGCCGCCGCCGGTACCCCGGTTCGAGCCGAGGATGCCCGCCGCAGCGAGGATCCCCATGACCTTTCGGACCGTGGCTCTGGGCAGTCCCGTGTTTCGGGAGGCCTCCCCGGCGCTGAAACGCCGTCCGGGATTTTTGGCCATTTCCGCCAGGATGACCAGGCCATAATCCGTCAGTTTGCTGAAACCGAACATGCTGGGCTCCCATTAAAGATACTAAAAAGATATCATTTATGTTCCGACCCCCGCCCGGGAACCAGGGCGGCTCCCGCGCCACCCCCTCTCCCCTGCGGATCACCGCGACCCAACCACACACCGCTCGCACTCATCCCCTCAGACTTTCCCGCGAGGAGAAAGTTCACACACTATTTTTCCGGAGGAGGAGCGTTCGATCGATTTCTCTTTCCCTCCCGGGACCACCATCACAGGTGCTTCCTGTCCCGGAGACCACCATATGCGCGCTCTTTGTTCCTTTAACGTCGTTGGTATGAGCAGTCGGCGGTGTTCCAGACCGGCAATTGGCAGTTTGGCCATTCCCGGGGATTTTTAATGACTGGTGGGGCCCACTGTGATACAAGTCGCCCGAGGCGGATCTGGGTGCGGGGTGATTTTCGGGGTCGGGCCCCTGTTCCCCCAGGCTGCCTTGGATAGTGGTGGTGGGGGGGGCCGCCGGCATCGGCTGGTTGCCCGAAACCGCTTTTCGGCCCCGGGCGCTTCCACCGATGCGAGCGGAAGGTTGAGTTCAGATGAAGATCAATATCGAAATTGAAGTGACCGCCCAGGAGGCCAGGAAGTTCATGGGCTTGCCCGATGTCGAGGGACTGCAGAAGGACGTGGTGGACAAACTGCGGGAGAAGACGCTGGACCGCATCGAAAGTTTTGATGCAGCCCTCTTCGATCCCAACAAGATGATGACTTCCTGGATGTCTCTCTATCCCGAATGGATGGAGGGTGTCAAGCGCATGGTCGGTTCGAGCTTGGCAAACCCCAAGTAGCCACGAACCCCTCTGGATTGTGGATCCGGGCTTTCCTCCTTGGTGGCGGTGCCGGGGTCCCGGGGTATTGGCGGCCTGGTTTTCCCGGCGCCGGGCGGGTGATCCCGCCCGGCCTGCGGCGTGTGTCTTCTCGCATTGGGGGCGCACTTGTGTTCCCGTGTCGTCTGTCCGTCTCTTCCTCCGTGCCATCAGAAGCTCCTTGAAAAACCGACCCAGACGAGGCTGACTCCTTCCCTATGCTGCACCATCGCCTCGGTGAAGGGGGCCAACTGATAGGAAAACCGAAGGTCGGTCCGGCTGTTGCCGTTGTCGTCGCTCTCCAGTGTACCGGTCAGTTGCCCGGCTCCCAGGCTCCACGAGAGATTGAGACGGCTTCCGGACGGGGAAAGGTCACTGGTCAGGTGAAACCTGCCCCAGGGGTCGGTCTTTGTGCCCCTGTCGTTCTCGCCGCCTTGGATGGTCAGGTTGATATGGCCCGGACGAGTGGGCCGCCATCGCCAGTCGAAGTGGACGTTCTCGCCCTCGAAGGGGCTCCAGGAACCCTGGCGAAGGAGGGAAAAGAGTGACGGGCCCCCTCCGCTCCGGTTTCGGGAGGAGGTCACCCAATCCAACGAGGTCTGACCGGCGGCCCAATCGTCCAGGAGCGCACTGCCTTCGTGTTTAAGCTGGTCAAGGGCCAAGCGGGAGCGGTCAGCCAGAAACCGTTTGGCTTCCTGGTAGCGGACGGGGTCCTCTGTCTCCATCGACGGTGATCCCCCCGGGGAATGATGGGGGGGGGCCTGCATTTGGGAGAAAAGTCCCACCGGGAGCGGGGGCCCTCCCTGGAAGGCGGTCTCCACGACGTTCCGCAGCACGGTTCTCAACGTCCGGGGTTTGCCCTCTGCCTGGTCGTTGCCGGGGATTGTCGAAGGAAACTCTGCCGGGGGGGAGGCCTCGATCCCGGTCTCCACCCTTCCCATGGGCCGAGGCGCGCTATCCACGGTGTTCTCCCCGAGGGCGATCCCGGTTCCGAGGGCGATCCCGACGGTGGCCAGGGAGAGGAGTGCCACCGACCGCCTGTGACCAGGTCGTACTCCGAGGGGAGGCGTCCGGGAAGGACAGGGATGGGCGGTTTCCATGGTGTGACTCCCTGGAGAACGTTGCGGGCCTGTCTCTTCCTTGAGTTCCGGTCGAGCCTCCTGTTCGTGGCGCGGACGAGTCGGCGTGGCCGCACCCGGGGAACCCGGGGCGAACACGCCTCGCGGGAGTCTACCCGCGTATCTTTATGTCAAGTCCTGATACTGCATCCGCAATCTTGGGGCCACTTCTCCCGCGTGGTCGGGGAGTGGCTTGGGAGGAGCCGGGGTCGTTGAGAACCGGGGTGCTTCCCAGCGTTGATGCCGGGAGGGGGGCGTTGGCTTCTCAGCCTTCCTCTTCGGACATGTGTGTATCATATGTTTACATATGTAAATTAATTAGTCATTTTCGGATCGGCTGTGACGGGGATGGTCCTGATCGGGCTTGTCATCCTTCCGGGGCGGTGGTTCTCAACCGCCGAGGAGCAGGGTCAGGATGCCGAGGGCGACCAGGGCGATGCCTGCGTTCTCGCGTCCCTGGATGCGTTCCCTGAAGAGCCAGAGGGAGGCCATGGTGGTGAAGATGAGTTCGATCTGCCCCAGGGCGCGGACGAAGGCGGCGTTTTGCAGGGTCATGGCGGTGAACCAGAGGGCCGAGGCGACCATGCCGACGAGACCGACGCGGAGGGCCCCCTTCCAGGCACGGAGGAGTCGCCTCAGGCTGGGGCGGAAGGCGATTGCGAGGAGCGATCCCATGGCGACCGCCTGGAAGAGGAGGACGACGAAGAGGGTGACCGCCGCTGCCGGGGCGGCCGCGTGCATGGAGAGGGAGAGCGAGGCGCTGCGGAAGAGGACCGAAGCGAGGCCGAAGAGGGCCCCGGCCGCCAGTCCGGTGAGGGCCGCAGCCCAGGTTCGATGGCCATGCCGGGGTCCGGGATCGGTGGTTTCCCGGGGGAGGGAGAGCATCACGACGCCCAGAAGGCTGGTGCCGATGGCCACCTGTCCGATCCAGCCGACGGGTTCGCCGAGGATGACGAGGCCGAAGAGGGCGGCCTGGGCGCTCTCGGTCTTGGCGAGGGCGTTGCCGACGCTGAAGTTGCCGAAGGTGAAGGCCTGGAGGAGGCAGAGGGTGGCGGCGATCTGGGCCGCTCCTCCGAGGAGGGCATCGTGGAAAAAGAGCGGAGTCGGGAGGGGCCAGGGTTCGTCGACCCGTCCCTGGAGCCAGGCCAGATAGAGGATGGCGAAGGGGAGTCCGAAGCCGAAACGGGCGTAGGTCGCGGCCAGGATGCCGATCTCTCCCTGGATCCGTTTTTGCCAGGCAGAGCGGGCGGTTTGCGCCAGGGCGGCGGCGAGGGTCAGGGGGATCCAGGCATCCATGGGGAGTGGGGCGCCGGGGTTTGGGAAAGCTCGGTTGGAGGGAGCGGCGAGAGGAGAAATGTTGCCAGGAATCGGGCCATGGTCTCGTAGTTGCGGTGGGCGGCGACGATCTGTCGTCCGATCGCGCCCCGGCGGCGACACTCGGAAAGGGGTGTCTCCAGGATCTCGCCCAGCCTCTCCCGGACCGCCTCGACGGTGAAGGGGGTGAACCAGCCGCAACCCGCGCGGGAGAAGAGAAGCTCGCACTCGGGCAGGGGGGTCATGAGAGTGGGCAGGCCGCAGGCGAAGTACTCCAGGATCTTGATCGGTGAGGAGACGTTGTAGACTGGTATGGGGGGGATGAGACCGATACCGACATCATAGCTCACCATGCGTTGGTAGAGTTCCTGACGGGGCAGCGGCGGCAGGAGCCTGACCCGCTCCCGGTGGTGCCGCATGGAGTTTGCGATCACCTCGCGGGTGAAGTCCGCGTCCCGAGTGAAAATGTCGAGGGTCCAATCTCTCCGGGAGAGTCCGTCCAGGGCGCGAAAGAGGACCTCGGGGCCGCGCAGGGGATCGACGGTGCCCACGTAGAGGAGGCGGCGCCCGCCGCTTTCCCGTGTGGGTTCGGGCGTGGCGTCGGGGGTGGGGATGAGGGCGAAATCGACGCCGCTGGGAACCGGAAAGATGGGAACCCGGGCCGGATCGATGCCCATCAAGGGGGGCAGGCGTTCCGAAATGGGGAGAAAAGCGTCACAGCGATGGATCAGCGTCCTCTCGATCCGGCGCTTGTAGCGATACTCGCAATACTTGCGTATCCGGGTGGGGAGCGTTGCCCAGGCCGGGAGCCTCCTTTCCCGGAAGGGGAGGGTCTCGGTCTCGGCCAGGCGGCGATAGGAGTGGGGAAAGCTGCCGTGGAAGCCTACCCGGAATCCCCCCCGACGACGTGCGTCGAGGAGGTTCGCCAGGACCGAAAAGATGTTGCGGACGACCACGATGTCCCGGGCCGTCAGGGGGGTCACCTGGGAGACCTGGCGGAGAAAATCGTCTCTGCCCTGTTCCCGGGGGATCACCAGGCGATGGGCATCCACTCTTCCGGGAGGGCGGTTTTCCGGGTCGTGGTAGACGACCTGGACCTCCAGGTGCCGGGGGAGATACTTGGCGAAAAGGGACTCGACGGAGGTATGGTCGCTTCCCAGGCGTTGGTCGGAGTAGTAGACGAGGCGGGTGGGTGGGACGGAGGGAGGGATGGGGGCTGCTGGAAGATGGCCGGGATGGCCCGAGGCCGGCGGATCGGGAGGTATGGAAGGCTCGGGGAGAGGGGAGGGGTTCGGCACGATGGGCGCGGGTGGGTCCGGGAGGGTTCAGGGGGTCGGCTTGCTCTGGCGGTTACTCTGGCGGTTGTAGAAGAAAAGGCCCGGCAACCCGGGCAATGCCCCGGCGTAGAGGATGATCCGGAACCCCAGGAAGACCGATCCATAGGCCACTCCCGGGGAGGAGGTGTCCAGCCAGTGGCAGATTTGATCGAAGGCCGCCTCGCCGATCCCGAGTCCCCCCGGGGTGGCGGGCAGGGCGTTGACCAGGGAGGTCCAGCTGCCTGCGAAGTAATAGGAGCCGGCGCTCAGTTGGGTGAAGCCCATGGCCCAGGCGACCATGACGAGACTGAAGACGACCAGGGTCTGGGCGACGAGGCAGATGAAGAAGGCGAGGGCCACCTGGCGGAGGTTTTTGCGGTAGAGGTGGATGGAGCGGAGGATGCTGTCGACGAGGCGGGCCAGCCAGCGGAACCTTGTCGTCGTCCTGAGCCAGTGGCGCAGACGGGTGCTGCGTCTTCCTCCCCAGAGGACCAGGAGGGCGGAGACCGGGACCATGACGACCACGATCGCGGAGGCGTAGGCCAGATAACGCACCGAGGGGTTTTCCCAGAGTCCCGGGGCGCCGTTTCCGGCCAGGGTCACCACCAGGGCAACGAGGCCGATCAGGAAGACGCTGTAGATTCCCATCAACCGGTCGACGAAGATCGAGAGGACTCCGGCCTCGAGCTTGTCCCGGGTGGCGCGCCCGACGATGGCCATGCGCAGGGCGTCACCGCTCCATGCCCCTCCCGGCAGGATGTTGCCGAAGAACATGCCGATGAAGGTGATGTTGGCCACGGTGCGCAGGGGAAGCCCGATTTCCTGGCAGTTCATGAGGAGCCACCAGCGCAGGCCGGTGAGGAGGAGGCCAATCACGACCAGCAGCAGGCTGATCACGACGGTCTTTGTTTCCGCAAAGAGGCTTGTGGTGGCCTGGAGGTCGAGGCGGTCGCCGCGCATGAGGAAGATCACGATCAGAGCGGCCACGGCAAGTTTGGCCAAGTGAACGAGCCACCTCCGGTAAGAATCACGCATCGAGAGGAGGCTCCGGGAGGGGGGTCGCCCGTCCGCAACAGCCGACCGGCATGCGGGGAGGGCGGCAGAGGGTCATTGGAGGGTCTTCAGGAAAGCAACCAGATCCCTACGGTTGACCGCGCTCTCCATGCCGGTGAAGGCAAGCGGATGCTCGGGGGTGGCCTGGGTCATGATGGAGGCCGGAAGGAGTGAAGCCGGATTGGCGATGAAGCCACCCAGTCGCTCCTCGTCCCAGACGAAGGGGGCGGCATTCACGATTTCGCGGAACCCTGGAGAGTGGGCAAACCCGGTGATGCCGGCGGGGCGACCGACGATGCCCCAGAGTGGGGGACCGGTCCGACTGGTCCTGGCCTGGGTCAGGTCGTGGCAGACGCCGCAGTTGTTCTGGGCCAGACGGGCCCCCATCTCCGTGTCTTCCTTGAAGAACCGGTTTCCGAAGAGGGCGACGAGACCGGCGGCCAGAACGCCGATGACGACCAACAGAGTCCTGGAGGGCACGGCGGGTATCCAACTCCTTCCGGGCAAGAGCGGTTCCTGTGCTGAAAAGAGACGGGCGGCAGACCAGCGAGGCTCCTCAGGGGCACCACGCCGTCCCTATTATTCCGGATTTTCTCCGGGGATGCCAGGAATCTCCCTCCCCGGAGCCTGTCGCACTGTTCGGCGGCTTCTGTCACATAGTGATGAGTTGCCGGAATTGATCGGCGAGATGGATTGATGCCGTAGGGAGGGCGGATTCCTTGCTTTCGTCTTGCGGAAGCAGGACATGGACAGGGATGGCCATGCCTCGACGATCTCGGCAGATGCCGGACAATGGTGCAGTTACCTGCATTCGCATTGTAAGGGGTTGGCCATGCCACGACGATCTTGGCAGCCCCTGGGGATTTCCAGGGAGAAATTCGGGGGAATGGGTGAAATCAGATTTGATTCCCAAGGAAAAATAAACGTTGGTTCATGCCGGGGAGTGTGGCAGAATCGCAGAGCGGGGGTTTCCCTCTGCTCTGCGGTCCTCTTGTGATCTCGTTCCGTTTCCTTCGAAATTGACTCGTTCATGTGGGTGGATAATTGTGAGTAAAGATAGCGACAAGAAGGGCTCGATCCCATGGTCGGCGGTTGAGGACGACGAAGCGACGGTGATTCTTCCCGCGGGAAAACCGCCGGTGGCGGGGGGTGGCGACGGGGCTGCGGGTACGAAGGCGTCCGCCAAGGGGAAGAGGTCGCGAGGGAAGGTGACGGCGGGTAAGTCGAAGCCCGCGCCTGCCACAGCTTCCTCTTCCCGGGAGGGAGAGGTTGGCGACAGGCTGGTCACCTCCCCGGGTTCCTTGCCGGGAGGGAGTTCGGTTGCTGCACGGGAGACTCCCGCCCTGGGGACCGGGATCGGGGAAGATTTTTCTCCGGGACTCTCTCCGCCGGAGCCGATCGGGAAGGGGGGGGGCTCGCCCTACGATTGGGGGTTCGAGGAAGATCCTGCCGTTGTCGCCGCCGATCGAAGTGATTTGCCGGCCCCGGAAATTTCTGTTTCGCCGACGGCGTCCTTTCCGTCCTTCTCCGGGGGGGACAGCGGTGGCCCGCGCTGGGGGGATGCCGATCCTTCCCCGGTAGCGTCTGGGGAGAGTGACGCTGTTTCCGCGTCGCTCCTCGGGGACGGGGCAACTGTCACCACGGGGGGGGACAAGCCCCGCGCTGCTTCCTTGAGTTTCCCCACCCTCTCCCTGGCGCCGATCGACGACGAAGAGGATGAGGCCACGGTCATGCACGCGCCGGCGACCGAGGCCACTCCGGCAGTCCGTGACGACGATGATGATGCGGCCACGGTCATGCACGCGCCGGCGACCGAGGCTACTCCGGCAGTCCGTGACGACGATGATGATGCGACCACGGTCATGCACGCGCCTGCGGCCAAGGCCACTCCGGTCGTTCATGACGACGATGATGCGGCCACGGTCATGCACGCGCCTGCGGCCAGGGTCGCCCTGCCTGCCCTCGATTACGATAATGCGGCGGCCACTGTCCCGGGTGTCCCCGGAGCCCGGGCCGCCACCTCTGCCAGGCGTGAGGATGGGGGGGGGGGTCGGCTCGGGCGGCACTTGGGGCCGGTGGTCCCCCATCGGTCGATGACGATGAGGATGCGGCAACGGCGTTGAATCCCGTTGACCGGGTGAAGGCGGAAGCTTCTGCTGCCGTTGCGGAGGATGACGAGGGCGCCACGGCCCTTGCGCCTGGCGGGGGGAAGGCCACCTCGCCTGTTTCTGGGGTTACGACGACAACCCGGACGTCGAAAGTCTCCGGAGGGGCTGCGGCGGGGGCCGGGAAGACGGGTGGGGGAAAGGTCAATACCGATGCCCTGCCGGTCGACCATATGCTGATGTGGTACCGCATCGAAAAGGTTCTGGGGCAGGGAGGGTTCGGGATCACGTACAAGGCCCTCGACACCCGCCTGGACAACTATGTTGCCATCAAGGAGTACCTCCCGACGCAGTTGGCCGGTCGCGGCGCCGACCTCCACATTTACGCCAAATCCCACGATCAGGAGGAACTCTTTGTCAAAGGGCGCGAAAGATTCTTGAACGAGGCGCGGACTCTGGCCAAATTCAAGCATCGGAGCCTGGTGCGGGTTTCCACCTTCTTCGAGGAGTTCAATACGGCCTACATGGCCATGGAGTACGAGGAGGGAGAATCGCTCGCCTCCGTTCTCAAGCAGAAACGGACCTTGGATGAGAGGGAGCTTCTGGCCGTCGTCATGCCCCTTCTCCAGGGTCTCCAGGAGCTTCATTCGGAAAAGATCATTCACCGGGACATCAAGCCGGACAATATTTTCATCCGCAACAAGGATGGCAGTCCCGTTCTCCTGGACTTCGGTTCGGCGAGGAAGACCGATGCCGGCAGCAACATGACGGCCATGTTGACGCCCAGTTATGCTCCCATGGAGCAGTACTTCGAGGATGCCACCCGTCAGGGGCCCTGGACGGACATCTACTCGATGGGTGCGGTCATGTACCGCATCATCAGCGGGCGCAAGCCGGTGGGTGCTCCCCAGCGTTCCAATGCGGTGATGCGCAATCAGCCCGATCCCCTGACCCCGGCGGTCGAAGTGGGAGAGGGGAAGTACAACGAGTCTTTGCTGCAGGCGATCGACCTGGCCCTCAAGGTCGTGGAGACGGATCGCCCCAAGGATATCCACGAGTGGCTCAAGGCGGTCAAGGTTGCCAGGCTCGATTTGGAACCGGAAGGGTTTTGGGCCAAGATTTTTGCCGATCCCCGGAAGCGGATTGCGGCAGTGGCGGTCCTCCTCCTTCTCCTGGGTGGGGTGGGTTACGGCATCCACGGTCTGTCGCGACTCGATCCCGGCCAGAAGGTCTTGACCCGGCAGGAGCGCGAGGCTGCGGAGTTGAAGGCTCTCCAGGACAAGGCCAACGCCGGTGACCCGCAGTCGATGTACCGTCTTGGGCTGCGGTATCAGTCCGGAGAAGGGGTGGCCAAGAGCGAGAGTTTGGCCTTGGAACTCTTTCTCAAGGCTGCTCAAAAGGGTCAGGCGGACGCGCAGTACCTGGTTGGCATGGCGGCGACCGATGGTCAGGGAATGGCCCACGACGATACCGAAGCGGCGAAGTGGTTCCGCCTGGCTGCGGAGCAGGGGAACGGGCCGGCCCAGGGAGTTCTGGCGATGGCCTTGGAGACGGGCAAAGGTGTCGCGGTGGATCCCAAGGAGGCCCTTGTCTGGCATGAGAAAGCTGCCGCCAGTGGCATTCCCCTTTCCCAGTTCAAGGTCGGGCTCGCCCGGGAGTCCGGGAAAGGGCTGCCCAAGGATGAGCGCGAGGCGCTGAATTGGTTTGTGAAAGCCGCCGAAAAGGAGCATCCCGAGGCTTTGTCGCATCTGGCTCGGATGTATGAGGAGGGGAGGGGGACTCAAGTCGATCAGGCGATGGCCAGCAAGTTCTACGAGGAGTCGGCCAAGCATGGTGATCGGGAGGACCAATTCCGCATTGCCCAAAGGTATGCTTCCGGTTTGGGGGTCGTCCACAGCGACGAGAAGGCGGCCGAGTGGTTTCTGGCGGCGGCCAAGCAGGGGCATGTCCAGGCCCAGTTCGAGACCGCGAAGGCCTATGAGTTGGGGATGGGTCTCCCTCGCGATGCCCTTCAGTCCTTGAGGTGGTATTCCCAGGCGGCGGAAAGTGGTCTGGTCGAGGCGGCGCTCCTGCTGGGGAAGAAATACCGCCTCGGCGAGGGCGCCAACCAGGATCCGACGCTTTCTACCAGGTGGTTTCGTGCGGCGGCGGAAGCCGGTAACGCCGAGGCTCAGTCGGAGTATGCCACCCACCTCAGGGATGGGATCGGCACCACTCGCGACCCGGCGGGGGCCGTGCCGTGGTTCCGCAAGGCCGCCGATCAGGGTTGGGCAGAGGCGCAGAACAGTTTGGCCTCACTTCTTGAGACCGGCAAGGGGGTCACCAGGGATATGGCCCAGGCGATCCAATGGTACGAGAAGGCGGCGGCCCAGGGGCATCGTGGGGCGCAGTATAGTCTCGGTTGGCTCCACGAGGAGGGGAAGGGGGTGGCCAGGGATCTGGTCGCTGCCGCATCCTGGTACCGCAAGGCTGCGGAGAATGGCGATGCCAAGGCTCAGAAGAGTCTGGCCTGGATGTACGAAGATGGTCGAGGGGTCGGGCAGAGCCTGGTTCACGCCTATTTCTGGTATACCCTGGCGGCCGTTCAGGACGACCAGGATGCCATGAAGAACCTTCAGATCATCAGCAGAAACATGACCCAGGAGCAGATCCTGAAGGCCCGGGAATTAGCCAGATCCTGGCTTTCGGACAAGCTCTCGGATGACGCCGGGGGGGAGACCGGGAAGGACGCCCAGGACTCGTCTCCCGGGAAGGATGCCGCCCAGGGCTCGTCGGATGGTGGCAAGGGGAAGGCGACCGGCGCCGCCTCTTCGACGGTCGAGGGCAGTGGGGATCCGGTTGCCGCTCCTACCGCCGCTGCTCAGTAGGAGGAGTGGGCAAAGGGTGGTTTGCGTCCGACGGCGGCCTCCAGTCGAAGCAGTTCTTCGTCGGTGTGCCCCAGCATGGGGGCTTTTTCCAGGCGAGCCGATTCCTTGTCGATGCCCCGGTAGAGGAAGCGCGGGGCCTCGTGATGCTGGGTGGTCAGGGATTCCCGGACATTCGGATCTGTCCGGCTCTCCAGGTCGATCGTCCCGTAGCAGGTGCAGAGGTAACTCTTTTCGGCGTTTGTTTCCAGATAGAGACCGGTCCCGCGAATGCCGATGGAGGCGACCGGGGTCATAAGCCGGCGCTCGTCTCCGGGGCGAAAGACGGCGAGGAGTTTGCCGCGGACGAGGTAGATGGTGGAAATGGCGTCGGCTTGCGCGGTCGAGATAAGGGAAACCGAGGCCACGCTTCTGGCGGGGAATTCGATCTCCGTGAGTTCGTGGAGCAGGAAGGCATCGTCTCCGGCGACCAGAATGGCCCGGGCTCTCGGGCCCGTGGAGAGCTTGCCTGCCCCATCCCAAGCGGTTCCCTCCTTGACGAGGCGACCATCAAGTCGTACCTCCCCTTGGATCTCGACGAAGCCACGGGGGCTTCGCCCGAAGGTGGCGCAGCTGGTGAGGAGCGGGCCTGCGGCCAGGGTGGTGGAGCCGACCAGGAGCCCTTTAAGGAGAGTCCGGCGATGACGATACGTGGAAAATGGCACGGGGCCTCCTGAGAAGGATGGTTTCCGGCGGAGGGGTACTCCCCTTTCAAGCCGGTTGGGCTCATGAGCCGGACTCGACCCACTGCGGTCCATTATAAGGACGGTCAGCGTTCTCCGACAACCCTGATCACGACCGTGAGGAAGGTTCGGCCCGGTTCCTTCCCCGGTAGCGATTGACGAGGTAGATGGCGAGAGCGACCGCCACGATCACGACGAGGACGGTGATTTCGTACTTCTGGGCTCGTGAGAGGAAGGCACGGAAGGCGTCGCCGATGTAATAGCCGGCCAGCCCGAAGGTGATGGCCCAGAGCGCCGAGGCCAGGGCGTTGAGGATCAGGAAACGCCACGAGGGGATGGGAGTCAATCCCATGGTCAGGGAACTGACGTTGCGGATCCCGTAGAAGAACCGGTAGGAGAGGATGAACCAGATATCCCACTTGGCGATGAGGCCCATGACCCTGGAGGTTCGCTCCTGCCACCGGGGAGAGGCTCTTTTGGCCAGGAACTCCTTGCCCCATCGGCGTCCGAACCAGAAGACCGCCTGGTCCCCGAGGAAGGTGCCGGTTCCGGCGACGATGATGCTGGTCCAGAGGTCGAGATAGCCCATGGCCGGGGTCGACAGATAGGCGGCGACCAGGAGGATGGTTTCCCCCTCAAAGAAGGTACCCAGGAAGAGGACGAGGTACCCGTAATCGATCAGGAAGGTTTCCAGGGTATCCATGCGTGGTTCCGGTTGGGGGTTGACTTGTTCGCGGCGGGGACTCGATCTTTAGGTTTCCTCGGGGAGGGGCGTCCCACCGGACCCGGATCGGTCATGGACCTCTTGGGTGCGACCACTTGACCCGCAGGGCAGGCGGGCGCCAGGATAACCTATTTTGATGGATGCTGACCAGTGGGGCCGGCGATTGGTTGGGTCGTGTTTGCACCGGGGACGAGTGCTTTGTGGGCTGGCGCCGCTTCTGGAGTTGGTGGTTGGTTGGGCTGTGTCTGGCGTTGGGGGTGTGTGCTTGTGGGGGGTGGTGCTGGTTTTGGTGGAGAACGGGCCTCGGGAACGGGATGATCTTTCGAGAGGAGGGTGGCTTGAAAGCCTGGATCGTGAAATCGTTTGGTGAGCCCTCGGTTCTGGAGCGGGTCGAGTTGCCGCGACCGGAACCGGGTCCTGGGGAGGTGTTGGTCGAAGTGGCGGCGACCAGTGTCAACCCGGTGGATGTCAAGATTCGGCGGCTGGGACTGCCCATTGCCCCGGAGTTGCCCGGGGTTCTCCATGGTGATGTGGCGGGGGTGGTGGTCGCTGTCGGGGCCGGGGTGACAGCCTTTCGCCCGGGGGACGAGGTCTTTGGCTGCGCTGGAGGGGTTCGTGGCAGTGGTGGGGCCTTGGCGGAGTTCATGGTGGCCGATGCCCGTCTGCTGGCCCATCGTCCGCGCACGCTGACGCTGGTGGAGTCGGCGGCGCTGCCTCTGGTGGCCATCACGGCCTGGGAGGCCATGATCGACAAGGCCGTCATTCTCCCGGGGGACAGGGTTCTGGTCCATGCCGGCGTGGGG
>JADGCL010000047.1 GCA_015229005.1 Magnetococcales bacterium | reverse complement strand
CCCCAACCGCCAGCCCCCCATCCCCCATGTGGGGAAAGACGCAGCAACGCCTCACCCCGGGCAGACGCCGGATCGCACCATTGACCTTGATATTGGCGAAAACCCCGCCCGCCAGGGCAACATCGCCCAGACCGCTCGCCTCCACCGCCCGGGCAACGAGGGTCGCGACATGGTATTCCAACGTCCGTTGCGCCATTCCCGCAAAGCGTTCCGCCGGCGTCCGCCAGAGGGTGGCGGCCAGGAATCGCTTGAGCGCCCCCCCCCGCAACCGCCCCCTCACGGTGAGCCCCTCGACCCGGAAAAGAGTCAGCAGAGGATTGTCGGCATCGGCGACGGGGACCGCCCAGTCGGCCAGGGCCATGACCTTGCCCTCGTCTTCGAGTTCCCGCATGTTGAGAAGGTTGGTGACATGCTCGAAGAATATGCCCAGCGAATCGCCGGCAGCAATCGTCGCCAGCCGGTGCCAGCGACCCGCCCGAAGAACCCCGACCGACCCGGAAAGAGCATCACCTACGCCATCCAGGGTCACGACAAGGACAGGATCGAAACCGCTGAAACAGGCAGCGGCGGCAGCGTGGCAGAGATGGTGGTCAAACAAGGACAGCTCGAAGTCGGCAAAACCCATCGCCCGGAGTCGCCCCTGGAGGTGGCGGCGACTGAGATGGCGGGTCAAGGCATTGCCGGGCCACTCGGTGACGCGGTATTTCAACGGCTTCAGAAGGCGATCCGCCAGCGAGGGCGGATCGAGGCGCCGCCGCAGGCGGTAATAGCGCTCCTTGCTGGCAGGATAGAGACGCGCCAGCGTCTTGGCGACATCGGTCGTCGAGGCCGCAACCTGGCGGATCCGGGAGGGATCGACGCCGGCGGTTTCAAGACAGGCGGCGATGGCGCGTTCGGGAAAGTGGATTTCGAGCTTGCGCCGACTCAGCCGCTCTTCATTCTCGGCAGCCAGGAGGGATCCATCCTGAAGAAGGGCAGCGCCGGCGTCATGGCCGTCCCAAATGCCGAGAATGAGAGGAGATGCCCCCCCGCCCGCGCCAGCCGGCATCATCTCGACCAGCCCCCACCCGACCCGACTCCACGCGGGGCCAAGAGATTCTTCAAAAAGGAATAGAGATATCGGAACCACACCCGCCTGAGACGGATATGCGAACTCCCGTGGAGGCGCTTGTGTTCGTGGCTGGGGACCTCCAACAGGCGCGCCCCCAGCCGCAGGGTCTTGATCACCATCTCCTGCTCGATCGTCGTTCCCCGCTCTCGCAGCCCCAGATGGCGCAGGAGTTCCAGGCGGATGGCGCGAAAACCGTTCTGACTCTCGCTCAAGCAGGTGCCAAAGCGCCAATTGATGCAGGCGGTGATGAAGGCACTCCCCGCTAAACGAAAAAACTCGTTGAACGAACCATGCAGCTCACTCGATCCGCCAATCAGCCGCGAGGCCTGGACATGGTCGGCCTCCCCCGCCAGGATCGGCGCCACCAGGGCAGGGATATCCTCCACCACATGCGAGCCGTCGGCATCGATGAAAACAACGATCTCGGTGGTGACCAACAACGCCGCCTCGCGAATGGCCAGCCCCTTCCCGGGGAGATGTTGGCTTACCACCCTCGCCCCGGCCTTGGCCGCCACCGCCGCCGTGCCGTCGACAGAGGGGCCGTCGATCACAAGGACATGCGGCGTCTGCCGCAGGCAGGCGGCCACGATTGCACCGATGGAGAGCGCTTCGTTCCTGGCAGGAATGACAATGGTGAAACGATCCTGGGAGGATGGCGGCAACCCTTGAGGCAAAGAACCGTCCGACGCCCCTCTCAACCCGCTTCCAGGGGTGCCCCCCCCCTCCTGGAAAAGGGGAGCCCATTACCCAGGAGAGTCGGGTAGGCCTCGCAGGGGGTCCAACAGTGGGGACAACCTCCCATGGCGATCTCCGTCAGCGCTTCCCGGGCGCGGGGGCTCTCCAGAATGGGACCCAGGCGAAAGGCGCTCTCCCTCAGATTGCCGAGGGGCCGATCCCAGATGATACAAGGGTATACCTCTCCCGTCGCCCCAACAAAGAGGGAAAGCGCCAACGATCGGCATCGCTCAGGACATTTTCGCTCCCGAAGAAACCGTTCCACCCCCGCGAGATACCGCCTCTCCAGGAAATCCACGGGATCGAACCGCCGCCGCCTGGCCGCGGTCAACAGGCGGATATCCCCCAGCCAGGCCTCGGCAAGCCGGGCAGCGGCAGGGGAGACCCCACCACTCCCGGGAAACACGAGGTCGCCATCACCCGCCCCGGCGTTGTTGTAATAGTGCCCCGAACGGTGGGCGAGGTTGAGGTGGAAATCGGCCAGAGTCACCCGGGGCCGGCGTTCCTGCACCGCCGCCAGGGTCGCCGCCAGCGTGCCGGGGTTCCAGGGAGTGAGGGTCAGGCCGAAAAAGAGCCGGAACCGGCCCCGCACCAAGGGCGAAAGGGCCTCGTGGACCGCCATCACCGACTCCCAGTTGCCGGCAACCCCACGGAGGCGATCATGCAGGGCCGGAGGGCCATCCAGACTCAGGGTCACGGTGAACCAGGGGGGGGACAGGCGCAGAATGGCGCGAACGGCATCGACCGTCCTGCCAGGGTCAACACCATTGGTCGGAATGTGCAAATGGTAGAGGCGGGGCATCCGCGCCAACAGGCTTTGGACGACCTCCCGACAATCCGGGCGCAAAAAAAATTCGCCGCCGGTCAGATCCACCCAGGAAAAACCGCCATTGGCCGCAAAAAAGGCGTCGATTTCCCCAAGGGCCAGCTCCTCGCCGCAACCACGATGCCAGATACCGCAGGCGCGACACCGGGAGTTGCAACGGTCGGTGACGGCAAAGGTCAACTTGAAAGGGGAAGGACGGACACCGTAGTTGCCCCGGATCACAGCCCGGGCCAGGTGCCACCGGCCCAGGATCGACCGCAATCCCGGGCGCAACTCCGGGCGCAACCAGGACCGCAGTCGGGGGCGCAACCAGGGGTCCATGGCGGGATCAGCGGCTGGGGGCAAGGGCATCGAGGCAGGCTTCCTCCAGGGTCGCCCTGCCGTAGTGGCAACGACAGGCTGCGGGCGTTCCGGAAAAGATCACCCCCCCCCCGTGCAGAATGGCCATCCGATCACAAAGGCCCTCGACATCGGCCAGAAGGTGGGTGTTGAAAAAGAGGGTCAGGCCCCGCTCCTCGCGCAGCCGCCGCAACTGCCGGGTGAAGAGGAACCGCGCACGGGGATCGAGACCACTCATGGGCTCGTCGAGCAGGAAGAGATCCCGACCGCTCGCAAGAGTCGCCGCCAGACCCAACTTTTGCGCCATCCCCTTCGAGTAGGAACGCACCGGTCGATCCAGAACCGCCGCATCCAGCTCCAGCCCCGCCACCGCCGCCGCCATCGCCTCGGGATGCCCGAGGCAACCATGCAACCGCCCCAGGGTCACGAGGATATCACGCCCCGTCAGAAAGGGGGGGGGATCGAACCGCTCCGGCAGGAAGGCAACCCGGCCCCGGGCGCGAAAATCGCGATGATCAACCCCAAAAATCTCGATCCGACCCGCAGCGACCCGCAAGAGGTCCAGAACGGCGCGGAGGAGGGTCGTCTTGCCGGCGCCGTTCGCGCCGACCAGGGCGAAAAAATGCCCGGGGGCAAGGTCAAGATCGACCCCATCGAGGATCGGACTCCCACCAGCCCCGGCCACCAGGCCCCGGATCCGAAGGGCCGGCGGCGAATCCGGGCCACCGCCCCTTACCGGCGGCTCCAGGGCAATCACCGGAAGACCAGGCGGGCCGCAGCCCCAAACCCCCGACGGCACCCCGAATCAAAACCCGGTACAGATGAAAATGACGCTGTTGGCCGTCGTCGTGTAGGCGGTCGCGGTAGGAGCCGCAGTCTGTGCCGTCTCATTGGCGGCGCTGCCACGAACAGAACCCGTGGTCCCGACACCATCGTCATGCTGGGTATCGTAGATGACGGCCGCCTCGCCGGGAACCTTCTCCATGCAGATCAGCTTCTTGCTGATGCCCAGATCGGCGGTGATCGCCCGCCCGTCACCGATACCCAGGTAGCCCCCGAAGGAGTTGAGAGGGATCTCGATATTGTTCGTGGAGGCGATGCAATTGCCCTTGGTCAGGCCGGCGCAACGAGCGTGATTCCAGGCCAGGGCGGTTTCGTCGGTATCGAAGTTGCCGGTGGCCGGCACCCAACTGCCATCGATCAGCCCATCGCCGTCGCCCACCGCCGGAGCGGCGGCAAAACCCCGAGCCGTGGCATTGGCATCGTCCCCGGGAAGGGTCGCGTAGGAATCCATATAGGCATTGATGGCGGCAATCGTCGCATTGGTATCGGAGGCCAGACGCTTGATCCGCGAGTTCTCGATCATCGACTGCGCCTTGAGGACACCCCCCAGGAGAAGGCCGATGATCACGAGGACGATGGCGATTTCAACCAGGGTGAAACCACGTTCCCCCAGGACACAGCCGCCATCTCCCCTCCGCCGACTCTCGATCATGAACTCCTCCCGTGTGCCAAGGTCACTCCCCCCCCCTGCCACTGACCCCCAGTATAACAGGAACCCCTCCCGTTTCCAACGCCCGTTTCCAACCTCGTCGAAAGGTCAGTTCCTGCGGATCGATCGCTCCGTGGCGTGCAAGGTCGGCTTCCACCAGGCGCAAGGCCCTCAGACTTTGCCCGCAATCAACCATGAGGAGCCACTCCAGTCCCCTGAGCCAGGTCGGCAGAGAATCCCGGCCCAACACCCGGGTTACCTCCCGGACCATCGCCAAGGCCCAATGCGGATCCTCCAGGCGGTGGCGGACGGCCACCGCCGCCAGAGCCTGCCAGCGCCAACGCCGAACAAGATCCCGACCGGAGGCCTCTTCGATCCAGGCCAGCATACGTCTGCTCCTCCCCGGATCGGGATTGGCGGCAAAGAGCTCCAGGGCCGCCCGCAGGGGGAGTTCGCTCCGGGGGTCGAGCAGAAGAATCTGCTCCAACCGGGCAACAAGAAGATCGTAGTCGACCAACTTCAAAGGGAGGATGCGCCCGGGTTGAAGGTCGAACTCCAGAAGAGAGAGCATCCCGACCCGCGCCAGGGAAATGGGATCCCCCAGGGAGATCAGCCGGAGCAGGGGAAGCGGCAACGGCGACCGCAAGGGCTCCGGCGCCGGCGGGAGAGCCGACGGAAAGGGCTTCCCCGACGCGGAGAGAAACAGGGCCGCAAAAAAAAAGATCCAGACCCGGAGAGACGCCGGACCGCCGCCACGCCTCCCCTTCGGGCTAACAATCCTTGCGATGGAGATCAAGGAGCCCCGCCCCCAGGAAAACGAGCAGAGACAGACCGCTCTCCCGCAATACCGGCAGCAGATCCCCCCAATGGCCGTCATGATAGACCAGCCAGGAGGTGCCGGCGAAGGCCTCGCCCAGGCGCGGCAGAACCACGCCGACGGCGGTCAGCACCCCCACCACCACCCGGTCGGGGAGAGACATATACTCCGGGAGCGGACCGCTCGCCAGAAGAATCAGGGTCTCCAGCGAGCGGGAAAAGAGATAGCAACCCACCACCGCCAATAGCGACGGCACCAGGCGACCAAGACCCAAGGTGAAGAAGAGCCCCATCCCCACCACCAGAAGCAGCTCGCAGCCGAGGGTCCCCCCCCAGAGAACCACCTGATCCCAGGGCACAAAAGGCGACAACCCCGCGCCGAAAAGGAGCGCAAGCCCGAGAGCAACGCCGGAAAATCCCAGAAAACGCCCAAAAAACCAGACCGACCGAGGGATCGGCAGCGAGAGCAGCAGAACCGTCATCCGGTCGTTGATCTCCCGCGCCGTCCCGACCACGACCATGACCCCGACCAGCAGGACCGCAGCCAGCCGCCACCCCGCTCCCACCAGGGCAACCCGATTCAGCTCGGCCTCGCCAAGACCGACGCTACCGATCAGCATCCCCAGAGATTCCCCCACGACCAGCAGCACCATAGCCGCGACAGGCAGACGCGAGCGAACCACCTCGAGGATGGTGAACCGGGCGACGCCCCCCGTGGCGGCGAGCAACCCCCCGATCTTCCCGGGATCGACCGCCGATTCCGGTCGCCTCCCCGGCATCGCCCTACCCGGCGCCACAGCCCCTCACCCCGGAATCGAGCGGCCCCGGGAAGACAGAGCCCGGGCAACTCTCTGAGTCACGATCAGGAACACGGAACCACCGATTCGAACACGGAATAGCTCTGGGCACTGTCCTCTCCGAAATACTGCAACGAAAATCCGCTGGCGCCGAGAGAGGTCCCGTCATAGGTACTCAGCGGCACCGTGATCCGACCAGTGGTGCCGCTGAACCGGGTGAACGTCGCCGTCCCATAGGTACAGGCCTGGGTCTTGGTAGCGCTGAGGTCGTTGATCTGGCAGGTCAGACTGAAGGCCGAGGTGTCGGTCTTCTGGCCTCTCAAGGTGAGTACGAAATAATCCTCATTGGCCTTGGTGCTGGTGGCACGAGTAAAATCGCCGACATAACACAGGTTGGGACCGGGGGAGGGCAGGACCGGGCAATCGGCGCTCTGATTCACAAAGGAACTCGCCCGCCGGGGATAGGTCGTCTCCCCCGTGGTCGCATTGATGCGGGACTGGTTGTTCCAACAGGTCTCGGTCGCGAAGAGATCGCCAGTGCCAACCTGAGGAACCGTACTCGTCGTCGAGGTACTCGTCGAGGTGCTGGTACTCGTGGTCGAGGCCGAGGTCGTCGTGGTCGATACCGAGGTCGTCGCAGCTGAGGTCGTCGTCGTCGATACCGAGGTCGTCGTGGTCGATACCGAGGTGGTCGCAGCTGAGGTCGTCGTCGATACCGAGGTCGTCGCGGCAGAGGTCGTCGTCGATACCGAGGTGGTCGCAGCTGAGGTCGTGGTCGCCACCGAGGTTGAGGCCGCCGTCGTGGTCGAACTGGTGGAGATCGCCTGCCCGGCCTTCAGCATGTGGTTCTTCAAGAGAAACGGCGGGATCCACAGAATAATGTCGTCGTTACCGCCGCGGACATAGGTGCGGGAAGCGGGATCGGCGGCGGAATCGGCATCGGCATTGGCCCGCTCGGTGGCCTCGGCGATGGTATTGATATCCGCCGGAAAGCGGCCCAGGGGCGAAGAGTTGGCCAGATAACGCCCCTCGCCGTTCTTGCCATGCGAGACCACTACCACCGGAAAATCCGAGCCCAGAGAGGCACCGTTGACATCGTTGACGATGAGATTGCCGGTGGTGGTCACAGTGATATTGGCATTGGCGAAGGCAGGGGTGACATGGTAAGTCAGATAGTTGGTCCACGGATCCTTGGCCTCGACCCCCAGATCGACCGAAGGCACCAGACCATAGGCCTGCACACACAATCCCCCGCCATCGCGATTTTCCCGGCCGTCGAAGTCGATGTCCGGGCAGGGGAGTCGCCGATTCTGGGCGGCATACCAAAGGAGCGCCTCCTGGACCTGATCAAGAGAGTGCGCCGTCCGCTCGCGGGCATTCTTCTCTCGCAGGGTGTGCATCATCGTCAGAGCCCCGCCCATGAGAGAGCCGAAAATCACCAGGACGACGGCAATCTCGATCAGGGTGAACCCCCCGGCATGACGGTTCATGGCGATAACCTCGCGATGGCTGTCCGCACCTCAACCGGGGAAATTCCGAGGAGGCGATCATTGAACGTATCAGAGATGGCCAATTTCACGAACGACCCCGTCGAACCCGGGGCATTGGCATTCGACCCTTCGAGAAATTGACCGAGGAGGTTGGCCGCAGTCTGGGTCGGGTCGCGACTCTGCCCGGAGAGGGGATCCCCCGGGGCAAAGATGACAGCGGCGAAATCCTCGCCCGCCAGGGCAAGACCGCCGACGGCGGCGGCATCGATGGCCGGATAACTTGCAGGGGTCGGGTTCTCGGTCCGTTTGAAATTCCGCGAAACGGCATACCACAAGGGCGCCCCGGAGCCATCGCGCAGAGGGGATAGCCCAAGTTCTCTCCAGGGAAGGAAACCGATCACATAGCTTCCCGCCAGGGTGCCGCAGGCGGAAGAATCCCCCTGGCCATCGTAACCCTGCAAAGTACCCAGATCGGGACAGGGAAGGTAACCAAGGGTATTGGAATCCCTCAGGGTGGCATAGCCCAGCAAGGCATCCTTGGCCTGGGACATGGCCTCGGAGGCGCGACGGTCTTCCCGGGTCTTCAAGGAACGCAGCGGCAGGGACTCAAGGACAACAGCAACCCCCGCCAGAACCAGAGCGGTCAGGAGAATCAGGAGAACGGCTCCCCGCTCTCCACTCGCCTTGCCGTCATTTCGAACCAAAGGTCCCTCCCAGCGCCTTCAAACTCTTCAGCAGTTCCATGACCTGCTGCATCGGCTCTCCGCCACCAGCAACAGCGGCACCCCCAACCGCTCCAGGGGGATCGCCGCTTCCGGGAGTGCCACCCTCCCCTTCCGGCACTGGCCCCACCCCCGCCCCATCTCCCGCTGCAGCCAGGGAGACCGGCTTTTGAACATTGGCCCCCACCCGGGCAACCGCTTCAGCGCCATCGGCGGAAGGCGCCGCCTCCTGGGATCCCACATCGGAGGTGTCACCTTTCTCCCCGCTCCCGGCCACCCCGGCTTGCCCGGAAGCGGCTGCTTCGGTCGAGGGAGAAGGATCCCCGGCAATCTCGTAGCTCTCCCGAACGCTCCCCTCCCACAGGTCCAGAGTCTGCCCTGGCTTAACCCGGTAGACAGCAGCATCCCGACTGGTTACGACGGCAACGCCACCAGCGGATACCGGCCCGGCCCGCAAGACAAAACCCTCCCCCGAGACATCCCGGTCAGCAACCGCCTGCCGCCCATCGAACCAGACGGCGCGACCACCATCGCCACGAAAGATCACACCCTTGACCGCAACATAGTGCGGGCCTTGCGGGACCTCCGGCGGAGGCGACACCTCCTCGGGAATAACACGGGCACCCTCGCTGTCCACCCTCTCCTCGCCATTGCGCATGCGATCCAGGAGCCCGCGGTTATCGGGAGTCGAAAAAAGCCTGCCCAGCAAGGACTTGGCGGTTTCTTTGACGACCGCACCCGTCGGCTCTGCGGCAACAGGAGCATCGCTGGCAACAGGAGCATCGCTGGCAACAGGAGCATCGCTGGCAACAGGGTCACCCCCGACGGCAGGACCTTCGCCAGGCGGATAAGCGGCTACGACCCGACCGGGGGACCCGCCCGCCGCATTCCCGACCTCGGATAGCGGGCCATCCGCCGCAGCGGGCCGAGACACATCCTCCCCGAAAGAAGAACGACGTCCCGACTCCCCATCTCCCGCGGCCAGAGCCACCGCTGCAACCGAGGCGACCACCACCCCCGACATGGCGGCAAATACCTTCATCCCTCCGACTCCGAGGCTTCCAGAAGTGTATACCAATTGACCTCGCATTCTACCGTCAAATTCACCAGGAGTTTATCCATTTTTTCGGTAGCCTGGGCGCCGGTCCGGCGGATGGCGCACGCATCGATCGTGTAGAGCCCTCTCCCGAGGCCGGAGAGAATATCGAAAAAATCGAACAAATCACCTTCGTGCAACAACCCCATAGCGAGGGAGAGACGACTCCGATGGATGGTGAACCCGCCCTTCTCCAAGGGAAAGGGGGGGACGTACTCCCGCATTGGTTCCAGCTTGAAACGAACCGGCGCCGGCAGTTTGAGTCGCGACTCCACCTCACGGATTGCCTCGACCCACTGCAACCGTCTCTCGGCGCCGATCAGCCCCATTGCCTGGTACCTCTGAAATCGCGGCAGATACTCTGCAAGCATCCGTCGCTCGGACTCAAGGCGACCCTTCTTCTGTTGCAACTCGGTGATCCTGGCCTTCAAACCCGCCACCTCACGCGTCGCCTCTTCCTGGTAGAAAACTCCTCCCACCACCAGACCGACGGATGCAAGCAGCGACAATGCCAGCATAATCAGGCTGCCCTTCAACAGGCCGAAATCAAGGCGCGATTTCATGATGGACCTGCATGACGATGCGCAGGGTGAAGGTCGCCCGGTCGAGCGGAGCGTTCTCCCCGCCGGTGATGACCGCATCGTCATTGAGATTGAACGGCAGGGAGATCGGGGCAACCCCATGGATTTCCGGACGGGCCCGCAAATCGCGGACAAACCGTTCCACCTTTCCCAGGGCCTCGCGCCGATCGTCGGAGAAGGGATAAACCTGACCATGGAACTGGGTGACCTGATAGCTGGTACCGGTCTCACCCATCTTCCCGGCAGAGGGATCACGCTCTCCCTGGTCGCGGGAAGGGGCGGAAGGCCCCTTGCGCCCATCGCCCTGGCCGCCCATTGAGCCCCCAACCGGCTCGGGAGGAGTGGCTTTCACCTCCCAGTCGAGGCCATCCAGCCAAAGATCGGGGTGACGGCTCATCACCTGTCCGAGAACGACCAGCATGGTCTCGGGGGTAACAGCCCGCCCCTTCAGAGTGTCCAGGATCACGACCGCCGGAACGATCCCAGTCCCCTCCTGGCTCTGTTGCCACGCATCAGGAAACTCCGCCTGGAGCGCCTCCTGGGCCTGGTTGGCGGCAAGCGACAACTGCGGCAGCTCCTCCCCGATCTCCCTCCCTTGCCAGAAAGCCAGGGCGCCCCCAACCATACCACCGATCAGGAGAAGGAGGCTCCCCACCCGGATCCAGAGGCGGGCCACGGCGGAGCGGTGAAACCGCAACAGCGGCGCCGGGGCATAGTGATTGGCGATCCTCTCCTTGAGCAGGAGCTGGCCAAAAAGCGGTTCCAGGTTCATCCCCGGGGGAAACCGGGAGAGGCCCAGTTTGCGACCCAGGGCGACGGCATCCACCGGGTGGCAGTTGTAGGTGGAAACCTCTTCGCGCCGCTCCTGGAGGCGTTCCAACAGCTCCCCGTGACAAAGAATGAAGACCTCCAGCTTGGAACCAAAGGCCATCACCCGCAACGAGGCAAGGTACCCCTGAATCTTGGCCACCTCCCCATGGATGAAGAGAACGATGCTGTCGGGATCCTGGCCGTCGGGAAGCGAAATAAAACGGGAGACATGGGTCCCCCCCGCCCCCCGAAAATAGACCTGCCTGAGACCCAGCGAGACCGGGGTAATAACAAGGGCATCGGCGGATGCAACCGGCAGGTGACGAAACAATTGCCGATGCAAGAGGGTCAGCGACCAGATCCCCACCAGACAGAGGGAGCGGCGCTCGAGAAGTTCGACCCAGCCTTTCACGGTTTCCGGATCGGTCAGGGCAGTAAAGAGAACCTCCTCCTGCCCCTTGGCGACAGCACTCCGGCCCAAAGATATCGCTTGATGGAACGAGGTATTGCGAAAGAGACGCGCCGCCCGCCGCGCCAGGAGCTGGGTGCGGTTCGCACCAAGCACCCGCGGGACCGCCTCCTGGCGAATCTCCTCCTCGGTCAGATTGACCACCAGGTAAACCGGTCCCTCCGGAGGGGTTTCGTCGAGAAATCTTTCGAACTGGGCCCGCCCCTCCGCCCCCTGGTCGAAGGTCACCGCGTCGGAAAATACTCCGCGCCACCAGGTGTGGACAACCAGGTGATGGTCGGAGAGGAAGAGAAAAACTCTCTCGGACATGGCCTGCGGTCAAATCCGGCTGATGATGTCGTAGATCGGCCCCAGCACCGAAAGAATGACCCACCCCAGGAGCAGCCCCAGCACCCCGGTCATCGCCGGCTCGATCAGCGTCTCCAGGCGGGAGATGCTCTCCTTGATCTCGCGGTCGAAAAAATAACTGACATTGAGCAGGGAGGAATCCAGATTGCCGGTCGCCTCTCCCACCTCCAGCATGCGCAGAACCAGAGGCGGAAAAAGACCGACCTCCTTGAAACTGGCGCTGATCTCCCGACCGTCGGAGACGAGCCGGCGGACCTGCTTGAGGGCATTGTCGATGACCAGGTTGCCGACAAGCCCTTCGGAGATCTCGATACCCTCCAAAACGGTAATGCCAGACTTGTAGAGCAGGGCAAATGAGCGCGCAAAACGAACCAGAATGATCTTGCGCAACAACGGCCCAAATATCCAAAGTCGCAGCTTGATTCGATCGGTGGCCAGATGAAACCGGGGGCTCGTGCGCCGACCGAACTTGACCAGAATCGTGAACAGTACCGGCGCCGCGAGGATCAGATACCACCACTCGGAGATAAAGCCGGAGGTAGCGATCAGGGCCTTGGTGTGCATGGGGGGTTCCCCCCCCATGTCCGCGATGAAGGCCATCAACTGCGGCACCAGGTAGATCATGAGGAAAAATATGACCCCGGTGACGACCGAACCGACAATGGCCGGGTACATCATCACCTTCTTGGTGTGGGAGACCAACTCGTCCTCCCACTTGAGCTGTGCAGTCATGTCCCGAAAAATGACATCCAACTGCCCGGTGCGCTCACCAACCTTGATGAGTTGGACGAAGACCGGATCGAATATCCCCGAGTAGTTGGCCATACTCCCGGAGAGTGTCCGCCCCCCCTCGATATCCTCGACCATGTTCGCCACCACCTGGCGAAAACCGGCATGGGTCAGACCATCGCGCAGGCCCGTGAGCCCCTCCAGCAGGGGGATCCCGGACTGGGCGATCTGCTCCATGTGATAGCAGAAGAGGATGAGATCCTGACGTTTGACGGATTTCATCCCGGCGCCGGCCCCTTGCCCCTTCCGGCCGGAGATCTTCTGCTGGATCAGGAAGAGCCCCAGCTTATCCAGGCGCAACTCAAGGTCATCCACATTGGCCGCCTCAAGCACGCCGTTGCGAATGTTGCCCTGGTCATCGGTGGCCTTGAAGGCGTACTTGGGCATGGGACGGCAACTCCAGCAAAGTCTCGACGGAAGAAATCAGGGCTCCCCGGTCGGGGTCAAACCCAGGACCCGGACGTACTCGCCGATGCTGGTCAGACCCGACTCCACCAGTCTCCGGCCCTCCAACGCCATAGGCCGGAAACCCTTACGAACGGCCAGTTGACGATAGTCGCCTATGGTGGCGTTCCTGGAAATCAGATCATCGAAGTCGGTATCCATGGGCAGGATCTCCATGACCGACACGCGCCCCTTGTAGCCCGTGCCGCCACATTCGGAACAGCCCACTGCCTCGAACAGAGAAACCCCAGCGGCCTTGGACTTGCCCAGGAGCCCACGAAACTCGGGTCCGAGCTTACTCCGCTCCAACGGCCTTCTGCATGCCAAACAGAGTTTGCGCATCAGTCTCTGGGCCAACACCCCGATCATGTTGCCGGCCAGCATGTCCGGCTTGAGACCGATGTTGAGGAGGCGGGGAATCGCCCCAAGGGCCGAATTGGAGTGGAGGGTACTCAATACCTGGTGCCCAGTCATCGCCGCCCTGAGGGCCATCTCGGCGGTATCGACGTCGCGAATTTCACCGACCAGGATCACATCCGGGTCCTGCCGCAGAATGGAACGAATCCCATTGGTGAAATCGAGATCGACCGCCCGGTTGACCTCGGTCTGCAGGATCGACGACATCGGATACTCCACCGGATCCTCCAGGGTCATGATATTGACCTCGTCGGTCCGGAGGATATCCAACAGCGAGTAGAGAGTCGTGGTCTTGCCGCTGCCGGTGGGGCCGGTGACCAGGAGGATCCCTTCCGGTCGCCGGATGAGACGCCGGAGGGTGGCAAGGGTATCGTCGGGCAGCCCCAGGTTCTCCACCTTGAGGATCCCCGACTTCCGGTCGAGAACCCTGAGAACGACATTCTCCCCGTGACTGGTCGGCTGCACCGAGACCCGGAAATCGATCTTGCGATTATCAATCGTGAGGGAACAGTGACCATCCTGGGGACGGCGGGTCTCGGCGATGTCCATGCCGCTCATCACCTTGAAACGGACCACCAGTGCCGCATAAAACTTGCTGTGAAGACTGCGGACATCCCGCAACACCCCATCGATGCGATAGCGGATCCGTACATACCCCGCCATCGGTCCCACATGCAGATCCGAGGCCCGATTCTTGACGGCATCGGTCAAAAGAGCATTGACCAGCCTGACCATCGGGTAGCTGAACTCACCGCTGTCGGCCCCGAGACTCTCCAGGTCGACCTCACCGGTCTCGATCTCCCGCAGGATGCCGTCGACCGACAACTCGAAGCCGTACACCCGGTCGATGGCGGCGGCAACCTCGCTCTCCCCGGCGAGCTTGGGCTGAATGGTCAATCCCGGCGGCAGCCGCGCCTGCAATTTGTCAAGGGCGGCGACGTTGAGGGTGTTAGACATGGCCACCACCAGGAGATTCCGCTCCTTGTCCAACAACAGAGGAACGACGCTGTAGCGCCTGGCGAAGGCCTTCGGCACCAGGGCCACGGCCTCCTCACTGGCAAGGGCAAGACCGGTCGAATCCACGGTCTCGTGGGCCAGGGCCTCGCTGAGGAGATCGCGCATGGAACTTTCGCTGACGAAATCCATGGCCACCAGGAGCCGTCCCAGGGGCTCACCATTGCGCTCCTGCTCGGTTAAGGCAATCTCCAGCTGGTCGGGGGTAATGAGTCCCCTTTCCAGAAGGAGATCGCCCACCCGCCGCACCGGTCGCTCCCCGCCCGGAAGCGAGGCCGGGGCATGGGGAAGCGACTGGTCGGCCCCGGAGGGGGCACGGCGACCAAGCCACTCTGCCGGGAGAAACTGCCGCCCCTCCCGACGACCGGAGGGGAGATAGTGCTGCGGCGGTAAAACGGCCATCAGGAACTGACCAAACAGCGGTTCCATCGTTGCATACCCGCCGGCAAACGCAGGCAGCTCCATCCGCCGCGAGAGCGCCTCGGCCAGGACCGGTTGCAGGCGGTAGCCCGAATCTCCCCCAGGAGAAACGGTCATGGCCTGCATCAGGGGCTCGGTACAGACCACATGCACATCCAGGGGGACACTGCGACTGAGGAGACGCAGGCTACCAAGATAATCCCGGCTTCGGACCACCTCGCGATGAATCGCCTGTAGCTGCTCAGCGGTATCGACCGGGCGGTCGGCGATCAGGCGGCTCACAAGGGTACGACCATTGTGGAAGAAGGTCTGACGCTGCCCGCCGGCATTGAAACTGACCAGAAGGGCATTGGCCGAACGGGTAGTGATCAGCCGCAGAATCCCCCGGCTCAAGAGGGGCAACGACCAGATGCCGGCGACGGTCAACCCCCCCTGCTGCAGACGCATCAACCAAGGCTCGACCAACTCGGGGGTCCCGAGGCCGGAGAAGAGGATGCGCTCACGGTTCGGCGCCAGTGGATCGGTCCCCTGAGCGTCGGCGCGGCGGAAAGGGGTGCTGCGAAAGAGCCGTTCCAGACGACGCTCCATGACTCCGCGACGGTTGGCGCCGAAAAGCCGCGGCATGGTCTCGCTGCGCAACTCCTCTTCGAGGAGGTCAACCAGCAAAGCCACCGGACCAGAGGAAGAGAGCCCCACCAAAGCCCGGGAGAAACGTTCCCGTTCGACCTCGGAATGCCCAAAGGTCTCTCCCCCTTCCAGGCGCCGGTCAGCCCAGGTGAGGAGCGTCCCCCCCTTCTCGGAGACCACCAACAACACCCTGGGACGGGGACGCCCCAGGCGGGCAAGGGGAGCAAGAAGCTCCGCAAAGGGGGCGAACAGCTCCGGAACTCTGAACATGGCGGCTACCTGCGGCGGGCGTTGATGGCGGCTTCCGATCGTGTCCACAAGACGGAAACCCGACCTCCGGTCCACCCCACAGGGTAGGAGCGGGAGAGAGAGGTTGCAAGGTGCCGTCGCCCATGTGGTCCAACCCGGTCCGCCACCACATTCAAGTACTGGCGTGCCGCCCACGCCACCCATCCGGTTTTTCTCAAGATCCGCTCAAGAACCGATCGAAAGGCGACGATGAAACAGGCTACGCCGGTCGAATCGGGCGTTGCCATCTCTATGTGCATCGGACGGTGGAGTATCGGGTCATGGAGAGGATCATGGGAAAGGGCATGGGAAAGAACATGGGGAAGAGCGTCGGGAAGGGCATGGGGAAAGCCGTGGAAAGGGTCATGGGGAGGGTCGTAGGGAGAGTGGAGTCCAACCTGGTCGAGGGGGAAAAGATTCAGGTCGAGGTACGAACCCACTGGATCCGTTACACCGGCCCCTCCCTGCTGCTGGCATCGACGCTCCTGGGAAAAATCTTCCCCGAACTCCTCCCCGGAGAGTTCCTCGCCGTTCTCTTCAGCTCCAGTTATCTGGGACCGGAGTTCGGCAAGCCGGACTATTTCCTCATCTTCGGCGCCTCGGGTCTGGCTTGGCTGCTGCTGGCCCTGCTCAAAGGCTGGTCGACCCGTCTCTGGGTGACCAGCAAACGGGTCATCACCCGCAGCGGCGTCCTCAGCCGCCACACCAGCGAACTCTACCTGGAATGGCTGGAGAGCATCGAGGTGCAACAGAGTCTGCTCGGTCGTCTGCTGGGCTTCGGAACGGTCACCGTGACCGGGACCGGCGGCGGCTACCGCGAGGTCAGCGGCATCGAAAACCCCCTCGTCCTCCGGCGACGGGTCTTCGAGATGGCCGAGTTGGCGCGGTCACGGATCCTTTCGCGGCTCGCCGGACGCTAGACGCCACGGCGGCACGGCTTCTCCCGACGGCGGGGGCGCGGTCAGGTCACGGATCGCGGCCAACAACGCAGATTTCCTGATCGGCTTGGTCATATGGGCCTGGCACCCGACCGCAAGGCTCTTCTCGGCGTCGCCGTCCAGGGCAAAGGCCGTCAGGGCCATGATCGGGGTGGGCGAAAGCCCCTGCTCCCCTTCCCACTGGCGGATGGCCCGCGTCGCCTGATAGCCGTCCATGACCGGCATCTGGATATCCATCAGCACCAGGTCGAACCGCCCTCCCCGAAACAGGGAAAGGGCTTCGGCGCCGTTGCCCGCCACCTTCAGGGTATAAGGGCATCGCCGCAGAAAAGCCTTGACCAGCTCGACATTGTCATCCGAGTCCTCGGCCAGGAGAATGTGGAGCGCCCTCGACTCCTCGCCCTCGGCTGGGCCCGCCTCCGAAAGAGGCTCCATCGTGCCGGTCGAGCCGGGGAACGATAGATACTCCCGGGAAAAGGAAGCCGGCTTCGAAGACTCCACAACAGCAGGGGAGAATCGTGTCGACGGCAAGTCGAACCGGGCGATAAACGAAAAACAACTCCCACGTTCCAGGGTACTTTGGACCTCAATAGTGCCCTGCATCAACTCGATGAGGCGCCGCGAAATCGCCAGTCCCAACCCGGTTCCACCATGTTTGCGCGTAACCGAGGCATCCACCTGGGTAAACGGCTCGAAAATCATCGCAAGCTTGTCCGCAGCGATCCCCATGCCGGAATCGGCAACCGTGAAGCGCAGACTCAGCGGGGAGAAGTCCGCCCCTTCCCGGGTGACCGCAACCAGGACCTCTCCCCGCTGGGTGAACTTGACGGCATTGCCCACCAGGTTGATCAACACCTGTCGCAGGCGTTTCGGGTCCCCGACGATCTCCCCCGGCAGATCCGGGGCCACCACATGCGTCAACCCAACCCCCTTGGCCCGGGCACGGAGCGAAAGAATCTGAATTACCCCGTCCACCAACACCCTCGGATCGAACGGAATCCGCTCCAGGACAAGGTGACCCGCCTCGACCTTGGATAAATCGAGGATATCGTCGACAAGCCCGAGGAGAGCTTGACCCGCGTTCTGGAATATTCCCAGGAAACGGCGCTGCTCCCCATCGAGGGAACTCTCTCCCAGCAGCTCGGCGATGCCGACAATGGCGTTCAGAGGGGTCCGGATCTCGTGGCTCATGTTCGCCAGAAAGAGGCTCTTGGCCTGGCTGGCCTCTTCCGCCACCTCCTTGGCCCGCAAAAGGGCCTCCTCGGCTCGATGGAACTGGCTGATGTCGCGCACGAAAACCACCATCACCCCACCCCGCAGAGGAAGGTGCTGGAGACTCACGTCAACCGGGATCAAGCTCCCATCCCGATGCCGAAGTTGGGTCTCGAAGCGAGAGCTGCCCTCGGTCAGGGTCTTCTCGAAGTGGCGCAGATGATGTTCCCGGTCGGCGGCCGCGTCCAGATCGGCCACCCTCAAGGAGAGAATCTCCTGGCGGGAATACCCCGACATGCAACAGAAGGCCTCGTTGACCTCCAGAAAACGCCCTTCGCCGTCGGTAACCCAATAGCCGTCCAAGGCCGTCGCCAAAATGGAGCGGTACTCCATCTCCGCTTGCAACCGCAACTTCTCCGCGACCAGCCGTTCTTGATCCCTCTGGGTCAGGATCGAAACCAGCGACCGGATCGCCCCAGCCACCCGGCTGATCTCGTCGTTCTGTCTCTCCTCCGCCTGGGCCAGGCGATGATCCACAAGGGGGGTAAGGGCTTGCGTTGTGGAATAGGCATCCACTGCCCCCTGGAGCAGCGTGAGGCGCCGGGTCTGGCGAAGCAGCCAACCACCGATGGTGAACCAGAGAATCAACCCGTCGACAATGGGCACAAGGCTCATCATCAAGGTCAACTCCCCGGTCGTGAAGAGAGTTACGACAGGGGCCTCGATGAGCAATTGCAGAGAGTCGGTGGAGAGTCCCGTCCAGGGAAGGCTCCCCCGAAACTGTCCCTGCGGGGCATCGGTCTCCTCCCGGAGCCGACTGACGCCGGCCTCGCCCCCGGAGCTGGCGATGGGAACGGCGTCATGCACAAGAAAAAGAGTCAGACCCGGAGAGCCGATCTGGTTGAGAAGGGCGTTGTCCACCCGGAAAAAAAGGGCAGCCGAGCCCATGCCTCGATGACTGCCCAACCAGATGGGATTCCGAAATACCCGGAACAACTGACCCAGAGAGGCGTCCCAGTAATGACCGCTCTCCTGATCCCGGTCCAGGGGAATGGCAGCCAGGGCAAGCTCCCGACCAGACTCGAAGAGAACTTCCCCTTCCCGGGTCGCCACGAGCAGATGGTGGAAACGACGATCGCTTCCCTGGAGGGTGACGAACGCATTGAGATCGGCAACGGGAATCTCCGCCCTCTCGAGGAGGCGGGTATATTCAAGGCGAGCCTTGAAGTCCATCGCCTGAATCTGCCAATCCTTCTCCACCTGGGCGAGGCGGGCCTTGTAGAAAGTCACCAGGGAGTCGCCCCGCTCCTCGACCAGTCCTCTCAGGGCAAGGTGGTAGATGTGGGTGGTGGCGAGGGCAATCAGAACGACGAAGAGGCCGAGGCTGACCCCCAGGCGGACCGCCGCCTTCCGGGCGAGGGAGCCACCACCCAACCTGGCCGACACCATGTCAGGGACCCCTGCCCGCCCAACGATCATCGATCAGGGAGTCCAACTCGAAAACCGGGTTCGGCAGGTCCCGATCATTGCCACTCTGGAAAAAAAGCGCCGTCTCCCGCAATTGCGCGGTCGAGAAACGACCGTCGGGGCTGAAGGCGGCGGGATATCTCTCCAGGGCGAGGATCAGGGAACGCCGCTCGTCGACATCGGTGATCGCCAGCTTCTCGACCAGCTCCGTCGCCGAGTGAGAGGCGATCCAGGCGAGGCTCTTCCGGATCATGCGGACAACTTTGGCCACTTTTTCCGGCTGCTCGGCAATCACATCGCTGCGGGTCTCCAGCGCCGCGTGCAGAAACCGGCTCCCCGGGATCCCCCGAACGCTCTCGGGGAGGGCCAAATGCGCCAGAAAATAGACCTTGCCCATCTCGAGCAGACGGGAAGCGAAGGGTTCGTCACCCATCACGGCATCGACACTCGCGGAGAGAATCAGCGAGGATTGCTCCTCCCAACTCTGTCCCGCCGGAACGATACGAACGGTATCGACGGGCACCCCGGCGGAACGCAGCAGGAGCTCGACCAACTGCTGCGAGGTGGTCTTGCTGCTCCGGGTGCTGGTATTGACCCCGAGGACCCGCCCCTTGAGATCGGCAATACCCTTGATCTCATCCCGAAGCTCCGCCCGAACCATGAGAACGAACAGGGGGGCATCGTTGATCGGAAGGATGACCACCACATCCCCCCCATGGCTCTTCAGGGACATGGCGGCCGGGACCCCGGCAACGGCAAAATCGACATTCTTCTGCACCAGGTTGCTCAAGGCCACCGCGCCACCGCCGGTCGGCAGAAGGCGAACCGCGCACCCCTCCTCCCGATCGGCGCCGATGCGGACAATGAGATCGATGGGAAGATAGGAGATATTATGCGGTCCCGGGGCGCTGATGGTGATCGACTCCAGCCCGCCCGCATGCAGAAGACCCGCCGCGAAGGCGACGTGCAGCAGAAGAGCCGGAACGATCGGAATCAGGATTCGAGGGCATCGTTTCATTGGCGGTAGCTGCTCAGGTGAGAACGGGCAAATTGGTCCCTCTCCAGGGCAAAGCGAATGGATCGGAGCAGTTTTTTGGCATCGATGTCGGCCTTGTCCAGAAAATCCTGGGCTCCATTCATGACCGTTTCGGGACCGATGGTACTCTCCTCCAGACCGGTCAGGACGAGAATGGGAATGTCGGGGCGGACATCATAGATCTTGAGAAAGGTATCCAACCCCTCGCTGTCCGGAAGCCCCAGGTCAAGAAGGATAAGATCGTAATTGTCCTGCCGCAACTCCCGGATGGCCTCCTTGCGACTCCCCCGAGGTACGAGGATCAATTCGTTGGGAAGAATGCTCTTGTCACGCTCGTGACCGGAGCCGCCCAACCAGGCCTGGACCAGACGGATGAAATCGTTGTCGTCATCCACCATAAGGATACGGTACTGGGTCGTGCGATCCAGCGCGGCGATGGCCGTTTCCACAAACCCGGTGATCATCCCCTTGAGCTTGCCGGTTACAGGGGCACCGATGAAGAAAGCCATATAGACGTGAAGGACAACAAATGAAAGCATCAGAAACGCCGTCGTCGAATGAATGCCGGCGATGACGCCGAGCGGCACGCTTTCAAGTCCTCCGGCATGGAATCCGCCATAGTAGATATAGAGCGTTCCCGATACCCAGATGACCGGCATGACAACGATGTGGAGGCTGAAATAGGAAAAGCGCTGGAGCGGATTATGCTTCAACCGACGACTTTTCTTGAAGGGATGGGGATAACGCTCCGGATAGAAGATTCCCTTCATATAGTAATGGACCATGTCCATCAGCTTGCGGGTGGTCGGAATATACTGCCTCCATTCGCCGGTGATCATATGCCAGAACAGGGTAAAGACCCAGAGCCAGATCAGACCCCAGGCGAAATAATAATGCCCGGTGGTCGCCTTTTCATAGCCGAAGAGGTTATGCACGCCGGAAACATTGAACCCGGTGATCATCAAACCAAAAATGAGGATGGCCTGAGTCCAGTGCCAGAACCTCTCGTAGAGACTGAAGATGAACTCACGATGGATGGTGACGGAACCAGCAGCCGCGGCGCTCTTCTTCCGGAACGAGGCCTGGGCTGCACCGTGCAACAGGACCCCGACCAGCGTCGCCACCACCAGGGACCAGCCCAGAAAAACCAACAAGGGAAAAGAGTCCCGTCCCGGCATGTAGAAACCGGTCAACCCCGCCATCCGCCCATTACGGCTGTGGCAATCATTGCAACGGAGCGCCTCTTCCTTGGGGGCCACCATGTGAGTGATGGGAAAGAACATGGCGGCCTCGATAAAACCCACCTTGCCGCTGAAGGGCGGGGCCCCCGGCAATTGCATCCCGGCGGTAACGGAACGTTGCCAGTCATAGGACTCGTAGAGGGCATCCTTGTCATCCGGGGATGCGGCCACCAGGCGGTTGAAGACCAGGGTCCGGTTGACCGGATCGAAGGGAAGCTGGGCGCGCATGACCTTGAAGGGCCAGATGCGCGAGTCACGGTCAGAGGCCGCGCCGGAGAGACGGTTGATCGCGACCGAGGTCCCATCCCCGACCGACTCCCCGGGAAGGATGTAATCAATTCGACCATCGAACCAACGATACTCGGGGACAACCTGTTCTTCCCAGGTGATCGTCCCATGCTGAAAGGTCTGGGTGACCCGGGGTGCGCGACCGGAGACTGCCTCGTCATCCCCGGAATTCCCTTTTGGAACAACCGCCCGGCCTTCCGAAACCTCCGCCTGGGCTTTCGGGGGCTCCTTGCCGGCGCTCCTCCAGTCCCAATAGGTCTTGGTAGGGACCCGACCGCGGGCAAAACGCGGAATGTGACAGGTTTGACAGGCAATGCGGCGGGTATGGGAATCCAGCTTGGGGGTCTGCGGGTGGGGGCGGGTCCCGTGGCAGGACTCGCAGGAGGTCCGGGTGGCATCGGTGTGGCCCGGGCGATCGATGCCAAGGGCATCGAAGGCCTTCATCCGGTAGCGACTGCCGGTGATCCGATGCCCCTCGCCGGTGTGACAGGTGACGCAGGAAAAATCGAGCCCTGCTGAATCCATGTGGACATCCAACTGCCGACCCGGGGCAAGCAGGGAGGAGTCGAGATCACCGTGCTTGGCGCCGTCGTGGGCGCCACCAAAGAAGTGGCAACTGCCGCAGTTCTGGCGGCTGGGACGACCGACGCTCTGTGCCAGCTTGGCAAAATCCGGTTTGCGAATGATCCGCCCCCGGTGTTTCAAGACCGGATCACCGTAGTCGAATTTCCGATATTCACCGGTCTGCTCGTGGCAAACCAGGCAATCCACCTGCTCCTCGCTTGTCTGGGTGATCCCCGGGTCCTTCCACCCGTACCCCGCATGGCAGATGGTACACTTGCTCCAGTTGCCTTGCGGCGAGCCGCAGAAGGCGTTGAAGACCCGACTCTTGCCGTAGCCACGACCAGAATCGGGGGCATCATAGGCCCAGGTCCAGTGAAGACTCTCCTGGACCTGACGCGCCGCCCTGTTGTGACAGGAAAGACAGGCCCGGGTCACCTCCGGTCCGGATTCAAAGGGTCCCTGAAGGGCAGGCATGCGGGCATGGTCGGCGGTCGACAGATGCGGCGAGGCCCCCTCGGAGAGTTCCGCAAGGAGCCCGGTGGGCAACATCAGCAGGCAAAGGAGGGCGGCAACCACCGCAGGAAGCCAAAGGCGCCCAGACGACTCCCGGAAGCTTCGGTACACGTCACCCCCTCCTGTCAATCGGCGGCAACAACCCCGGCGGATCCGCCAGCCGAGACCCGGCGAATCACCCCAACGGCGACAACCCCAGGCAGGCCCGGCAGAGAGGATGCCCATCCAGCCCGCCGCCGATCAAGGCCTGCCTCAACCCCCTGGCCCGCTCCCCCATCCAGACGCCATCGATTCCCCCCGCCTCCTCGACCCGACCCAGGAGTACCTCGCCATCGATGTCGTGACAACAGGCGGTCACCCTCCCATCCCACAGCACGTTCAACTTGTTCAGCGGCTCGGCACACAACGCCCCCCCGACCGGGCCGCCGACCGCCGTGCCCCCCCCGGTCGACGCCTCGCGGGCGTGCGGAACCAGGCGTCCCTCGGCGTCCAGGAACAGCGGCTCACGCCTCCGGTCCAGAGGAATCAATCCCACCCGATCCACCCACGGCAGAATCGGCTCAAGAAACTCCCCGATCCGCCGCCGCCAGTCGGGAACCGTGTCGACCATGATCGCCGACACCCCCAGCGCCACCTCGGCTCCAAGGCCAAGGGCCGCCCGCTCCTCGTACAGGGCCCGGACCGAGGCAACCAGGGTTGCCCAGTCATGCCCCCGACGCAACGATTCAAATCCCGCCGCATCCCAACCATCGATCGAAATACCGATCTCATGGGGCCGCGACGCCAGCAAGCGCCGGCGCATCCCGGGATCCGCAAGGGGGGTCCCATTGGTCTGGATCGACACCAGACAACCGGCCTCCCGCCCCCGGGCGATCATCGCCGGCGCCTCCCGGTGCAACAACGGCTCCCCCAAAAAAAAGAACTTCACCGTCCCCGGCGAGTGCAGGTTGAAGACAACCTGCTCCGGGTGGAACAGCAACGGCAAGGCCAGCTCCACACGCCGCCCCTGCCAACTGGCGAGTATCCCCTCCCAAAGCTCCGGGGTCAAATACCCCTTCGACCGCCCCATCCGCTGCCGCGGACACATGCCGCACCCCAACGTGCAGTGATTGGTCGGCTCCACCTGCAGGAGCTTCGGGCTGTCCGGGACGTGACAAAGCCCCGCCGTACCCTCTCCGCCCCCGACCCGCACCACCCGCCGCTGCAGCTCCGCCGCCGCCAGCCGAAGCCCCGCCGCCCCCACCATCCGCGCCACCTCGGCCCCGAGCCGGCTGCCGAACTCGACATACAGCAGAAGCTCCTCCCGCCGCTCATCCGTCAGCGCCAACTCGGCGATGCTCGCCAACTGCAGCGCACACCGCCCCAACAGCAGTTTCATCTCGGGATCGGGAGAGGTCAAGAACATCCCGAGATGGTCACGAATCAGGACGACGAGATCCTCAATCCCGGCGATCCCCTCCCCCATCAACACCTTCAAAATCCCCAGATGATACCGGGCCGTCACATCCTCCGGGCGCCGCTGCAACAGGGTCTCGGCCATGTGCCGGGCCGCCCCATAGCGCTGATGCTGCGTCAGAAAGTGGAGCGATTGGTGGAGCGACTCGCCGAGCGCGTTCTTGGCCTTCATGGCCGGGACCGGTTCATGCCAGGATCACCCTACCGAAGCTGGAGAAGTGGCGGGAAGCTCGACCAGAACCCCGCACTCGTCGAGGAGCCCCTTGTGGGCGACCAGAAACGAGGCCAGTTGCCGAAGGAACAGCTTCTGCACCGACTCGTTGTGAACCAGGCGGAACAACCCCTCCACGCACCGCCCGGCCAGAGGGACCCGCAGCGGACGAAAAGAGACCGACCGGTTCAGATAGCTCGTGGCATGAATGACGTTGACCCCCCTGCCATCGAGGAAGACCCGGGCAGGTCCCCCCATGGCCCCCGGCTCACCGACTTCCAACCGATCCAGATCCTGATCGTGGACGTTCCAACACTCCCGATCCAGGATCTCGACCAACCCGGGCGACCCGTGGGCCAGAAGATTCAAAAGATTCTGTTCGAACAGAGCATGCCGCTCCAACCCAGGGAGAGCCGCCGCCCACCGCTCCAGAAACGCCCGCGAACGGATCATGAAGAGAGCGCAATTGAGATAGGGAAGCCCCCGGTCCAGGCCGGCTTCGGTGACCAACCGCCGAAAAGGTTCCACCCCCTCTCCCAGGCGCCCGATCAGCTCCCCCAGAGTCGCCGCCGAATCCTGGGTGATGGCCAAATAATCGGCCCCGCTGGCCCGATCTTCCGCCATCGCCTCCAGGGTGGCGGCCAGAGGACCGACCACCAGACAATCGCTGTCGATCCACACCAGTTCGCGAAACGCCCTCCCCTCCAGGAAGCGCACCATCGAACCCTTGAGCAGGTAGGGGTGGGCGTCGGCGGCAAACCCCTCCGGCCTCGGCAGCAACACCCCAAGCCTCTCCAGAAAGAGCCGCTGCGAAGCAAGAAGTCCAAAATCACAGACCAGCAGGAGACGCCTGGGACACCACTCGGCGAACGAGGCCAGGAGAGGCAGCGTCTGCAGAAAGTAGGAGGCCGTCGCCCCAGTAAGATATACGATCGAGATAGCCGCCTCCTGGACATGGCCGGTACCTGGCCGACCCCCCTCCCCACCCCCAAGAAAACCGATGAAGGGGGATCGGCGCCGGCCGGAGCCGGAAAATCAGGCTTCCATGATATCCCCGCGCATGGCATCCCGGTGTGCCACGGGCAGCGCACCTTCGTCACCATCGAAGGAATTGAAGAACTGACGCATGGAACCAATCCGACCATAGTTGTCGTACATCGTGTTCCACCCGTTCACGAACAGGGAACAATCATCGTTGAAACAGACATACATGTAGGGTACGCCGAATCCAAGCCCGTCGGAATGGTTGAATCCCGGGGCAGCCCATTTCTTCATCGCCTCGCCACAATGCGGACAATTCTTGCCTTCGACCATCGGTGCCGTCATGATCATCTCCTCCCGCCAGCGTCAGCATCGCTCGCAAAACCGATCCGAACCCCGTCGGCGATCCCACCTACATCGCCAGCGCGGGCCACAGACCACACCACCTCCCCGATCACTGCAACTGCCCGGCAAGCCATGGGGCGACCTGGGCCAGGGCCTCATCGAGTTTCCCGGGTTCGCTCCCCCCCCCCTGAGCCATGTCCGGTCGCCCGCCCCCCTT
>JADGCL010000046.1 GCA_015229005.1 Magnetococcales bacterium | reverse complement strand
ACCAACGTGGTAGGCATATTCCCCAACGAGGAGTCCATTATCCGCCTGGCCGGGGCCGTCCTGATGGAGATCAACGACGACTGGTCCGTCTCCAGGCGCTACATGAGCCTGGACGCTATCCAGGAAGCCATGAACGGGAACAGTAACGAAATGCCCATGCTGGAGGCAGCCTAAGCAGCCCATGGAGAGACCACAAGATTTACACCACTTGACGGGACATGATCTAATCCTGTTCCTCAAAAAAGGTCTGCTGCCTCCGATTGCCGCGTTGGTTGATGTGATGCGGCAATCCAGGAGCAACAACACGAGCGATTCTGGCCATGGGGCATTTTAACTTTTTCAAGCCGGAAAGGAAATGGATATACTGTCCCCGGATTTCCCGGATTTCCGGATTTCGGCCGACTGATGGCAATGTTTGCCAAGATATGCCATAATGCCCCGCATTGAACAGACAGAACCTTCCGTGACGATGGAGGCAGAAAACATGGCGACGATGAACGTCTCTTTGCCCGATCCCATGCGTAAGTGGGTGGAGAGCCAGGTTGAAAGCGGCTCTTACGCCAATGCCAGCGACTACGTCCGCGATCTGATCCGGCAGGACCAGCGCCAGCGGGAGATGTTGAAACTCGCGTTGGCCGAGGCCGAGGAGAGCGGCATCAGCGGACGCAAGGTCTCGGATATCATCCAGGTTGCCAAGGCGCGCATGCATGGCGGGTGACTACATTCTTTCCGGCAAGGCGGACGACGACCTGTCAGAAATCTACCTCCACACCCATCGGCATTTCGGCGAAGCGCAGGCCGACGCCTACCTCATGGGGCTGGACGCCTGTTTCAGGAATCTTGCCGGCCAACCCGGCATGGGGCGGAGTGTGAACGACCTCCGGGAAGGGTATCTGCGCTGGGATCACGAACGACATGCCATCTTCTACAAACTCCATCCGGACGGGATCGTGATCATGCGCGTTTTGCACGGCGTTCGAAATCTGCCGCCTCTGTTGGACCAGGAATGAAGCCCATCCATTACGCCATTATTCGCGCAGCCCTGATCATCGAGGACAGGTCTTCATGACTTCCGACCGCGTCGTCTACTCCACCGAACAGGGCCGCATTTGCCCCGACTGCGGCGCGCCCGCCAACGCCTGCGCCTGCAAACACAAGCAGGTTGGTTTTGACCAGCCTGTCGTCTTGCCCGGACAAATGAGCGCGTGCGCTACTCCATGGGTATTCTTCAGGCAGGGCGGTCAAACGTGCCCGTACCGGATTGAGTTCGACGTACCGGGTAGCGGCCAAAAGGTATTCTTCATCCAGAGGAAAAGAGGCAAACCGTTCCTGCCAGAGGTGTCCACGCCATTTCATGCGAAAGTTGATGTGCCGGGTAAAAAGCCGGTGAGCCCCGCCGATGGCCTAACCGCAAGCCACCCGTCACTTTGGGGACGGCGATCAGATGCAAATGGTTGGGCATCAAACAGTAGGCCCAGATCTCCACATCGAAACGCTCGCACCACTCTGCCATCAGATCGAGATAGACCTGATAATCCTGTTCCTCAAAAAAGGTCTGCTGCCTCCGATTGCCGCGTTGGGTGATGTGATGCGGCAATCCAGGAGCAACAACACGAGCGATCCTGGCCATGGGGCATTTTATCTTTATTCAAGCCGGAAAGGAAATGGATATACTGTCCCCGGATTTCGAAACCTACCCCTCGATCTTTCGACGGCGATACCCCAAAGCGGGCCGGATCCCCGATCAGCAGGACGCCTACGCCATCGCTCGGTGGCTAGAGGAAACCCGCCCGTAGAGGGGCCATGGAGCACTATTTCCAGGCGCCGTTGACGCTTCCCGAGCGGAAAACAGCCGCACTGGAAGGCTGGATTCTCGGGGTGGGATAATCCCTACGCAGGTGTCGATCTTGACAAGTTGGCGCATTTAGGGGTACAGTCTGGCCGAGGCGTTAAGTGTACGCCTGCGCGCCCACAACACGCGAAGCTGTATCAGCTGCACTCCTACTGATCATCGATATCGTTTTCTTCCAAACTCTCGAGTTTGGATGCTTGTGGGCGAGCTTCCAATCGGGAGATGTGGAGAATTCGATATGAAAACCTCTCAGCTGTACCCGTCTATCCAGCATCTCAAAAGACAAGCCAAGAAGATCAGCAAGGAGCGTGGGATTACCCATTCCGAAGCTCTTGATATTCTGGCGCGTGAGCAGGGATACCAAAACTGGTCCCTCCTCATGAAAAATCACCTGCCCCCACATCAGCCGTCTTCCGAGCTGTCTTCCGATGAGAACGATTCCGACAATGCACTTACGGAGCGCATGATTGATTGGGTTGGGGGCTTCACCCGAGCTGTCGACGAGTCTCCATATGATGGCCGTGAGGGTGGCTATCTCTGGCCAACCCTTGATCTTGACGACATAAGGGACGCTCTCTTCGACAATTTTCCCCAAGCTACTGAAGAAGAAATCGAAGAGGTGCTTTCATCCGTCATGGATGACGAGCCATGGATTGACCCAAAGTTCCTCAAGGCAATGGAAGAGGATTACTACGCCGAACGCGAGTATGAACTGCGAAACTCGTAAATGAACATGGACCTCCTCCTGCACTCCGCAACCTGCGCAGGAGGAGGTCTAACCGTTGAGGAAACTGATCACTGAATTGGTCGGATCAATGATTTTGACCACAGATCCCGTTGCCCCCGCATCAGACCGGCGGGAGGTCAAACTACGCGTTTACACGCAGGCCATTCAAGTGATTGATTTTACAGGGCGTGGTCGGGATGATTTTGGCCGTGGTCGGATGGCCAAAAGTCCACGGCGAGTGATAGAGAGATAGGGATAGGGGCGAATTTAGGCCGCGCCGACGCGGAGCCCGACCATGATACGGGTGGATCAGGAAATCGGGCAGTCGCCGTAACCATTGGTTTCATTGAGGAAATCAGGCATGAAAAAGCCGCCTCGATGGGCGGCTTTACATCAGAGAATTGCTTCTCTGGAGAATCCTGGTGGAGCGAACCATACGCCAAACGGAAAATTCTCCGCTCGGTTCGACTCCCAAGCTGGAGAATAGTCCAATTCCCGCCCGGCAGGCAAGCGGAATCACCACCCTTCCTTGCCGAGCATTTTCATGAAGTTGCGCTTCCGCTTGAAATTTGCTCGCAACGTCGCCACGTAGCGCGGGAACCCCTCCGGCCTGCCGACCGCCGCAAGCAGATCCCTGATCTTCCGCAGGTAGGTGACCGCCGTCTGGTAGGCATGGTCGTTGGTCTGCTCCACGGTGGGGTCCATCCTGGATTTGTAGATGGCCAGGGAGTCCTCTGGATAATTCTTCTCCCTCCGGGAGGACAGTTGCAACCACAGGTCGTGGGAGCAGCCGCCCTCCTTGGCCTCACGCCATGCGCCTTCCATCTCCTTTTCCCACAGGAAGATCTCCACCAGCAGCGAGCGGTCGGAAAACCTCGCAAATCCCCAGGGGTTGGCCGACTTGCCCTTGCCCGCTGCCGCAA
The DNA here is from genome assembly GCA_015229005.1 of Magnetococcales bacterium. Lineage (GTDB taxonomy): Bacteria > Pseudomonadota > Magnetococcia > Magnetococcales > JADGCL01 > JADGCL01. The sequence continues at coordinate 22,624 of JADGCL010000046.1, read as the reverse complement.
TCCGTTTCTGGACGAGGGTCAGGGCCTTTTCCCGCCAGTCAGCCACACCCGGTATTCCCTGGTTCCGGATACCCTGGCGGTGATGGTCTCCCCGTCTTCAAGCAGGGAGCGCACCTGTCCTCCAGCAAAATAGGACTGTCCCCGGGAAAGAGACTGGGCACCCGCCAAGCGGCGCAGAGCATCGGAGGTCAACAGGGTGGCGAGGTGGAATGGCTTGGTGGCATTCATTTTGCGCCCTCTTCAGGTACCTCGCGGGTGCGATTGGCCTGATTCATCAACGCTTCAACTTTATTGCGCAGCAGACCGATATCGCTTGTCTCGCACTCCCAAATCACTTGGCATTTCCATCCAAGTTGGGTCAGTTCTTGGAATTTGCGCAGATCTCGCTTGACGTTTGCCTCGAGCTTCGCACGCCAGAATTCGGTCCGAGTCTTCGGAATGCTGCTCTTGCGACAATCGATATGCCTATGCCAGAAACAACCATGTACGAAGATTGCCAAGCGTTTTCCAATGAAAACGATATCCGGGGTGCCAGGGAGATCCCTCCTGTGGAGACGATAGCGGTACCCCATGGACCACAGCAAACGACGGACCACGAGTTCCGGAACAGTATTTCGACTTCCGATGCGAGACATCAGTCGACTTCGCTCGGGAGTGACCGGTGAATCTGAGGATGACACCGTGGGCCTGCCGCATCCAGTGATCATTGTCAATTAGAGGATTGTTTCCTGAAAGGCTCGAATTCGTCGAAACCGATTCGTCCCATCTCTTGCGCCAATCGTTGCACTGTTCTCAACACTCGCCGTCGCTTGATGTCTGCGACCCATCTCAGATTCTTCATCACGCATTGCCCATCTTCACCAATTGCCGGAAAACGGTATCCAACGATGACTCCATCCACCTCCAACTTTTCAGCCAGAACTGTCCCGGTAGATGCGTCGGGCATGAAATGGAGGGCCAGAAGTTTCGTGTATGCTCTCTGAACAACGTCCAATCCGGCGTATGCATCTCCATCTTGTATCGGTACAATGAATTCCGGCTTGTCGTCCCTGGTAGCGGTTAGGCGTGCAAATACGAACGGGGAATTGCTCTCGACCCGCACGCTATCACAACTCGCCTGAATGCAGAGCAAGTATTCATCGGTTCCTTCGATGAATACGATGGTTCCAAGACCAAGCTCAGGAATCACGTCTCCACGTTTTATGGATGGGTTTGCGGGGTGGGACCTTACCGTCGTCAAGAAAGCGAATTCCTGTTGAGCACGAGAAGATTCGGTAGTGCCATCCTCAAAAAAGGAAGTGAGGCATCTGGATAGCCTGGGAAGATTGTTTTTCCCGGGGAAGCCTCCAGGCTTGTCATTGCCCTCTGCGAACTTGCGCAAGCCATCGACAAACATGGCTTGCGCTTGCTTCTGGTTGAATTCAATGTTTTTCTGGTTTTCGCTCTGCCCATATGTGATCGACCGTTTGTTGCTGCCACCGAAGGCTTCTGCGACTCTGCGGCGCACGGCATCATCACCTGTGTATCTACGGACGACATTGTCATGAATCACGGCATTCTTCAATTCTCCCATGATAATTCCGAGGGCATAGCTTCCGGAATCTTCGGACATGGCAATCGTAGCCCGATGGTGAAGGAATGGACCATCCATTGTCCGATTGAACCTATTCACCACATGGTGCGCCGTTCGGCGAATCGACGCCACAGCAGCCAAAGCGACGTTGGACAGCAGACCACCATTTGGGAAGTCGGAAAACTCTCGCAACAACCTTTCAGGCAGATCCTTTTCGGCGACTTGGAATCTTTTGGCCTCACCGGTCAGAGTGCGTCCATGCGCTTTCGTCAAGCAGATGATGCGCAGACCATCGTTACTGATGATGTCATCATCCCGAAGCGTCAGCCTCCTCTCATCCCTTTCCGTCTGGTCAAAGCTCTCGTGGATCTTCTTTAGGATTTCGGCGCGTCCGGTATCCCCTGTGTAGATGGAGACTAGCCGCAGACGACCGTTAACTTCGGCATCCCTCATCATAATCCTTTTCAACAACCCGAGAGCTATATCACCCTTATCGTCGAACAATTCCCAATCGAGGCTGACGATATCAACGCGCTCGGACGCTCGAACGACACTGGAAGTAACGTCCTCATTCTTAGTGGGACGCAGAACCGAGCAGACCAGCCCATGCTCGAAAGCGCTCTTCGTCAGAGCTTCGACATTGAGCCTGTGTTCTATACGTTTCTGGTTTTCATCGTCGCTCCGCGTTTCCTTGGCCGCACGCCTTGACGGCTTTGCTGTTATTTCGGCACCAGCGACCGCTACATCGCTTCCATCCTCGTATGAGGCCTGGTCATCCACGACGATCATCGTGTGGACGAAATCTTTTGCCACACTCAGCCGGTGATCAGACAAGGTCTCACACATCTTCGACCTCCTCTTCAGAATTGGAATATTTTTCATCCTGATTCGGTGAAATCCTGAATGACGCACCGGGAATATCATCGTTCACGTCGAGTGAGATTGAATAACCCGCTTTGGAAAGTGTTTCCCTGGAAAGATAAAGTCCCATGCCACGTCCTCCAGGACGTCGAGAGAAGTTCAGGAGAAATATATTTTCTCTGTCGCGAGGGCTGACACCAGGCCCGTTGTCACGAACGATCAGATCAGTACCGTCAACAGCCAGAATGATTCGGCGTTGTTTATCGTGAGTTCGCTGTAACCAGAATACGGCATTGTCCGCCAGATTGACGAATACAGGATAAAATGAAGAAGTGTAGCCGATCACGGACATTTCCAGGAATGCCTGTTCAGCATCAAGCAAAATGCTGTGGCGCTTGAACCTTGAATCGAACAGGTTTGAGAGGAAGTCGTGGATATCCTTGCCCGTAATCCGCATCTTCTTACGGTTCAAACGGCGGTCGAGAGGAGTGAACAGCGTCAGGTAGCCATCCAAGTGATCGAAAGCCCCACGCATATCATTGTACAGTCCTTCGAGAACCGGATATTCGTGCGCCCAAGTACTCATGCGCCGGAATCCTTCGCGCAGAGCACCTACGGTTTTGTCGAACTCGTGGGTCACGGTGTTGAGCGCCATGCCAATCTGGGCCAACTCGAAGTCGGCATCGCGACGGCTCCTGAGTTCGACCAGCTCTTCTTCCAGTGCTTCGGTCAATTCAGCCGTATCGTAGCCGCCTTCTTCCCAGAGGGCATCCACGGTTGAGAGCTGATCCCGTATGCGCTCCAGTTTGAGGCGTTCCTGTTCGAATACGTTTTCGACCTTGGCAATCAGCTCCTCACGCAATTCCAGCAGGTCGTCGGCATCGGTCGATTCTCGTTTCAGCCTTTCCAACTCTGCCATCACATCATCGACCACATGCTCGACCGCCTTGAAACTGGCCTTGGACGTATCCCGTACTTGCTCGGATACATCCGTGAGAAGCGTGTCCGTCTCCGATTTGATGCGGCGCGTGACGGATTTCACTTCCTCCGTCCGGTCACGAACGGCACGGTCGAGTCGCGCCACGTTGTCGAGAGGCAACTCGCCCTTATTGGCAACCTCGGAAACGATACGTTCCAGTTCGAGTTCCGCAGGGTGGAAAACCTCCGCTTCCAACCGTTCACTCTGTACCTGATATGCACTCCACTCGTTGGATAGGGTTCTTGGCAGGCCGACGCCGCGAGGTTTCGTGATGGTCAACTCCTTCTGGTGCTTTCGTACAGACCCATGGGCGTCACGCTCAACCGCCAACAAGGCAGCAGCTTTGTAGGTCGGGGATTGGTCGCCGTCGAGTATGGCTGCCGCATTATTTCTCGCCTCACGGATGATCCGTTCCATTGCGAGTTCCGGCTCCTTGTTCCCGATGCGTTCGAAGAAGATTTCGAGTTCCTTCTTGAATTTCCCTTTCTTCACCGTCACCTGGGCGGCCTTCTTCTTGCGGACTTCATCAAGGCGGTTGAGTTCGACCTTTCGCTCCTGCCATTGGTCGGCATAACGACCCTCCTCGCGGAAGAAATCACTGGCGGTTTGCAGGAAAAAGTTCATGAGGATCGAACGAAACTGCCGGTACGCCTTGTTTTCACGGAAGCCTTCGCGCCCCGCCTTCTCCGTCAACCGCCCATTGTCCTCGTTGTTCAGTTCGATCACACCGAACATCCGGCGATAGGAATAGAAGTAATAAGCGGCCCCAAGCGTCCTTCGTCTCTCGATGTCGAGCCAATCGTAATCGGAGTCCCCGTAGGGTTGGACACGGACACCATTGCGGTAGATGTACAAGCCACCATGGCGATCCAGCTTGACCTTGAGTCGAGCGTGTTCGTCCGGTGGGACCAGGGAATCCTTGGCGACACCCTGGAGATAGGCGAACGATAGAGTGAAAGGACCGCAAGCAGTGGGCAGACCGTCGGCTTCATCCCAACCCAGGACGTAAGGGTCCGGAGTGGTTTGATAAATACCTACTGTTCCCTTGAACTGACCGTATTCGTCGAATCGTCCGATCACATGGTGATCGACCTCTCCGAACTCCTCCGGGGTAAAGAAAGCCTTGTCCCCGATACGCTCGATGGGTGCGCCTTCGTCAACATAGTCCCGGAAACGGGTGACGATAGGAGGAGGGGTATATCCTGGCGTCATGGTATTCGTAAAGCCGATCAGATTCTTCTCGAACCGTGTCGCCTTGTTGTCCGCTTCTCGGTGGTCTATATCGTCCTGGATGAGATGATCCGCCGGGCTGATGTAGAAGTGGGTTCCGCAGGCATCTCCAACCAAGGCGGGTTCGCCGAGGACTTCCGATAAGGCAGCCGGATCGACGTCGAACGCTCTCATCTCTTCGACGAGTTCGGCGCGGGCGCTCGGATCGGTGCGGTTTTCCAACGATTCGAGAGCCATTACCGCTTCAATCACCATGTCGTGTACATCGGATCGGGTCGGTAGAGAGCCGCCTTGAATTTCCCGGAGAGGAATCACGATGTCTTCAAGATCAAGTCCGGGCAGAGCGAATAACCCCCAGTGGAGATAGGCGACGACGGTTGCAGGATCGGCCCGCCCATTGCGCTTTGCTCGGGAAACGACCAATACCTGCGGACCGAGTACGGCGATGGCAAGCCGCCCGATCCCTTTTTCACCCAGGATCGGGCGGACATTCTGATCTGGGTCGTTCGGTGGCAGGGCCATTCCGCTTCCGGAGACCTTACTATCCGTCCCCAACGTCAGCCAACGTTGTTCGAAATCCTCCAAGGTCATTCCGAGACCGTCGTCCCTCAGGACGAATAGGCGCTCTTCCCGGAAATAATCGACTTCAGCGCGGCGGGCGTAGGCATCGTGGGCGTTCTTGAAGAGTTCCGAAACCGCAGTGGGAATCCCGGCTATCTGTTGTCGTCCCAACATGTCGACGGTGCGAGCGCGTACCCGAAATTTGGCCATCAGGCTGCCTCGCGCTTTGCCCAGATATCATAATGCGCCAAGAAGGCCCTGCCGAAAACCTCGGCCATCCTTACCGGAACGGCATTGCCGATCTGTCGGGCCATCGAAGTCATGCTGCCTTGAAAGATGAAATCCATAGGGAAGGTCTGCAGGCACGACGCTTCTCGAACGCTGATAGCCCTGTCCTGCTTCGGGTGACCGAAACGACCATTGGAAAGACTGATGCACCGGGTGGTGAGCGCCGTGGCGGGTTTGTCCCAGTGCATGCGTCCGTAGACATCCGTATGCCCCGAATGATGTTTGTGGCAAGCCAGTCGAAGTTCGGGAGGCCAATGCAAACGTTCTCCCTCCTCCGGTGTCGCCTGGATGCGTTGCATGTTGAGGTCGGAAAGCAGGGATGCCCGGTGGTTCGGAATGGAGGGATGAGTCTCTCCAGCCGTAATTTCAGGCAGATTCCCGATCCATTCCCTTACGGTCGGCAATCCGGGATTGTCGGTGCCGGGACCATGGGTTCGTTCGGGGAGGCTGATGGGACCCAGGCGACTCGCCATCAGCACCATGCGTGGACGGCTCTGCGGCACGCCATAATGATAGGCCATGACGACCCGATGATCGTAGTGGTAACCTGAGTGATCCAGGGATCGAAGAAAATCGGCGAAGGGCCCGACCTCTTCGTCGACCGTCTGTATGCCGGGAACGTTCTCGATGAAGACATATTCGGGCATGAATGCCTTCACGAATCTCCGGAACTCGGCCAGCAGGGTGCGTCGGCCATCATCGTCGGACCTGCGGCGATTCTGCTTCGAAAACGGCTGGCAGGGAGCGCACGCACCGAAGAGCAGGGGGGGGCGAGGGTTCTGTGCGATGAACGGGCGTAGGATCCCGACTTCGATTTCCCGAATATCCTGGTGCAGAAAAACGGCATCCGGAAAATTGGACTGAAACGTCGCAGCCGCATCCCGGTCGATGTCCAGCCCGAGGCGAACGTCCAGCCCGGCAGCCCTCATGCCGCAACTAGTGCCTCCGCAGCCACTGAAGAAATCGTAGAAATCCATGTTCATCGAGGACAGTCCCGTAGTTTATGATCTCCCGATTGGACGGAAAATTTTCTATTTTACCACCCCTGAAGCGAAACAGAAAGGAGGGGTACGGATCGACCCAGGGCAATCGCATTTGAAATTGGCATGTCTGGAATATCTAATGAGTTGACATTATGCAAAGCTGCACCCGCTCAATGTTAACTCATTGATATATTTTAATTCACAAATCCTTGTGCGATTGCCCTGCGGATCGACCTGTATCTCCAGAGTCGATTCGCATCCCGGTCCCATGACGGCCCCTCCCTCGCCGATTGTTGACCATTCTACCGGATCCTGTTAGCATAGAAAATATACTGATACGGCGTCGCAGTCAATCCAAAATCCCCTTCGGACATGCCATGCTCATGGATGCGTCGGAAAAAATCTCCAAACCGAGCAGGTATCTCAAGTGGGGCGTGGAACGCCGTATGGAGTTCATCGAATTCCGGCTCTATTGGGAGGGAAGGATCAACCGTCGGGATTTGATCGAACAATTCGGAGTCTCGCTGCCGCAAGCATCGGCGGATTTCAATCAATACCAGGAGATGGTGCCCGGGAATCTGGTATACGATACCCGGGCCAAACACTACTACCCGTCCGGCAGATTCAAACCCCGCCTGCTGAAACCAGACTCGGACCGCTATCTGGCCAATCTCCAGTCCATGTCGTCCGGCATCCTAACCGTCGAGGAAAGCTGGCTGGATGCCATTCCCACCTACGATGTCCTTCCGCAACCACGCCGAGCCATCGATCCGGATCGGTTGCGCCGCGTGGTTACGGCCATTCGGGAAGGCGTCGCCGTTCAGGTCCGCTACCAGTCCATGAATGCTCCGAAACCGGAATGGCGTTGGATCGCGCCTCACGCCCTGGCTTTCGATGGATATCGCGGGCATGTGCGGGCGTTCTGCCATCGGAGCGGCGCATTCAAGGACTTCGTCATGGCCCGAATCGTCGATGTCCGTGGAATCAGGGAACATACCCAGAACCTTGCGGACGATCTCGAATGGCACGAAGTCGTCGACGTGCGGATTGGTCCCCATCCCGGACTTACCGAGCACCAGCGCAAGGCCATCGAACTGGATTACGGAATGGAGAACGGCGAGGTGGTGTTGTCGGTCCGCCGTGGGTTACTCTTCTATTTCCTGAAGAGACTCGGACTGGACATCGACCCCGACCTGCGCCGACCAGTGCACCAGCAGATCGTTCTACTCAACCCGGATGATGTATTCCGTGAGGAAATGGACTCACATGATCGGACACCGTTCCGTCCACCTATACAATGAGCTATTCTTCTCGTGCTATCGTACATATCAGCATATTCCTTGCGATCCCATGGAGTTGCTTGATGAAGTGAATCGCAAGCAGGCGGGAGATCGTCGTTTAATTGTTGTCGGCGTTTTTATGAGCAACGCATTTCGACCGTGTGGCGTTGAATGATTTGGCTGGATGATTGAGCGCAACTTGTGTTACTGTACTGGAAATGGTGAGCGGTGAATTTCTTCATAGCGAGATGCGGATAAAATGCCTACTCAGCGCTTTGTATATGGGAACAGAAGCAGGATGGAATATGATATTTCGGAAGCGAGACGCGAAGAATATCGTCGTTCCTCTGAAGAATCTAGAGAAGCAAGGCGGCTTGCGTTGGAAGGAAAAGGTCCGATACCAATACACCCGGTCAACCATCCAAATCTCGATCCGAACTCATTGATGCCGATCATTGATCGGCATCATCTGAGATCGCTGTCACTGTTCAGCGGAGGTGGTGGATTGGATCTGGCCTTTGATAGAGCAGGTTTCCTGCATGTCGCTTCATTTGATATCATTCCTATTTGTGGAAGCACCATAACTCTGAATCGTCCAGAATGGGAAGTTTGTTCTGGGCCTGCTTATGGCGATGTTCGGAAGGTTGATTGGTCCTCTTATTCTGGAAAAATCGATGTAATTCATGGCGGTCCACCATGTCAGCCATTCTCGATTGCTGGACAGCAAAAGGGAAAGCTTGACGATAGAAACATGTGGAGCGAGTTCATTAGAGCGATTCATGGAATCAATCCAATCTGCTTTGTTGGAGAAAATGTTACGGGGATTCTTGATTCCAAGTTTAGCCAGTTTGTCGAATCTGAAATATTGTTTCCTCTTCGCCATTATCATATTCACATGTTTGAATTGAGCGCACCTGATTTTGGAGTGCCCCAGGCAAGGACGAGGGTCTTTTTTGTTGGGTTTGCAAATAAGGACCACTACAACCGATTCAAGAAGCCGACTCCTACTCATAGATGGAAAAACATCAAAGTAAACAGAGCTGAATGCTGCAATCAGTTGGATCTGTTCGAAGACGATAATGATATTCTTCCGGAAACAATGGGAGTAAGGAAGGCTCTTGGCTTGCCCAATATTGGGTTTGATGGTTTAGCCCCAACGTTGAGGAGCGGATTTACTGGAAAACGAAACACCACATCGGTTCTGAACAGCAAGGCCAGCGAAAAGGCATGGGAAGAATTAGGGATATGGGGGAGCGGTGTTCAGGCCAACCGAGAGGCTGCCCATAGGTTCGTTGCAAACAACGGAACGTTCAGGCTGTCAGTCCAGGATTGCGGATTAATTCAAGGATTCCCAGAGGAGTGGGCCTTTTCGGGAGCTGTGTATCAGATTATCGGTCAAATCGGCAACAGCGTCGCGCCACCCGTGGGATATGCAATAGCGCGTGCAGTGGTGGCATCAATCTTATGACTTCTTGATGCACTCATTCAAGTATGAGCTGACCTTTGATCTCAGGGTTGCAGCATGGTCGGATGTGATCCTGCACAACCCATCGAAGTATGCACCGGGAATGTGAGGATTATTGAGTGTACTCCCTCTTCGCATCAGATATCCAGCCCTGTCTTGAAGGATCTCAAGCATTCTCTGTTGGGAATAACCATCTGGAATATCCATCATGGCGAGATACTCTTCCTTTTTGTATTGCATCTTCTGGATGTTTTGTGCATCCCTGAGGGAATACGCTGTTTTATGGCCAAGTATTGTAACGAGCTGCTTCATCGTGACAAGAGGTGGAACCATTTCTGCCAGATCGAAATCAGGTTTGACATATCTCCATTTCTCTTGAATCCAACTATCCATCTCCTGAGGGTTTCCATAGACGTAATGGCTGACTACCCCATTATTATAGAATCCTATCAGCCAGTGCTTCTCTTTCCATTTCGCAATATGATCAGGACCGAAATCCCTGACTGTAGTAACGCTTCCTCTCGATGCGCTTTTTAGTTCGAATGGCACCAACATGCCATTTATATCGAGATACGCATCTGTTCCACTTCTTCCAGCGTCGTCATCTCTAACAAGCCCAAATAGCTTGATGGCCTCATTCTCGCGTTCATCGTCCTGAAATGTCGTGGCCATATTATCCTCTTCCATCGGAAAACGAGAATCAAGCATGTCCACTTTGGACATCCATCACTATCCTACCACGTTGCGGATGCGGTCGCACGGGTAGGGAATTCGGGTTATCATGAAAAGGTTCCACAGCCCGCTTGGCTGGTGTCCCTTTCTGAGGATGAAGTTGGACCATGAGCGACGACATCAACGATCCCAACCCCCTGAAGGCCATCGGCCAGCGTCTGAAGGCGGCCCGTCAATCGGTAGGCCTCAGCCAGAGGGACGTGTGCGCCGCCCTGGGTGTGGGAACCAGCGCCTGGAACCATTGGGAGATGGGACGACGCTCTCCCGATCTGATGACCCTCATCCGCTTCTCGAAGACGTATGGCATCTCCACGGATTGGATTCTGAGCGGGGAGCCTCCGGATGCCCAGTACACACCCGAACAGCGTGCCGCCATCGGCCATCGCCTGGGTGCCGTTCGGCACGCTTTGGAGATGTCGCTGGAGGACTTCGCCGCTGCCATCGAAGTCGAGCTTCCGGCCCTGGTCCGCTGGGAAACCGGAGAAGACTCGCCCAACCTCCACGCCATGTCCCGCATGGCCAGGCGATTCCGTGTCACGCTGGACTGGATTTTCCTCGGTGATCCGGCGGGGCTTCCCCACCGCATTGCGGGGAAGGCGCTCAAGGCCGCATCGTGATCCTGAAACCGCGTCACCCCAGCGTTGACTGACGTGTTCGCGGGAGAAGTTGCCATTTAGGAAATTATATGGTTGATAATCTCCGAATAGCAAACTATCCTCGGCTGATCATTCCGCCGAGGAGAATCCGCCGTGCCCGACAAACGCCGTAACCAACCCACCCTTCCCGGTTTGTCCTCCGACGACACCCCGCCCGTGCGCGCTGCCCAGTACGTGCGCATGTCCACGGAGCACCAGCAGTACTCCACCGAGAACCAGAAGGACGTCATTGTCCAGTACGCCGCCCGGCGGGGAATGGAGATAGTTCGTACCTACGCCGACCACGGCAGGAGCGGCCTGAACCTGGAGGGGCGCGAGGGATTCCAGGAGCTGCTCCGAGATATCTCCAACGGCAATCCGGGCTACGAGGTGCTGCTGGTCTACGACGTCAGCCGTTGGGGCAGATACCAGGACACGGATGAAAGCGCCTACCATGAATTTCTCATCCGCAAGACCGGGATTCGTGTCGAATACTGCGCCGAACAGTTCAACAACGATGGCAGCATGACCTCCAACATCGTGAAACATCTCATGCGATTCAACGCCGGAGACTACAGCCGGGTTCTGTCCATCAAGGTCTTCCAGGGACAGTGTCGGCTCATCGGACTGGGTTTCCGGCAGGGGGGGATGGCTGGTTACGGACTGCGCAGAATGCTATTGGATCAGCATGGCGAACCTCAACGGGAATTGAAAATCGGAGACCGCAAAAGCCTCCAGACCGAACGGGTCATCCTCGTCCCCGGTCCCGAGGAGGAGGTCGCCGTTGTGCAACAGATGTACCGGCTCTTCGTCCTGGACGGCAGGAGCGAGTCGGAGATTGCCGCCTGGTTGAACCGGGAGGGGGTAAAGACGGATCTGAACGTGCCCTGGTCTCGTGGAACCGTGCATCAGGTGTTGACCAACGAGAAGTACATCGGCAACAACGTCTTCAACCGCACCTCCTTCAAGCTCAAGCAGCAGCGGACGAGAAATCCTCCGGAGCTGTGGATTCGGGCCGAAGGGGCGTTCCAGGCCATCGTCGATCCGGAGCTGTTCCACTCCGCTCAGACCATCATCGCGGAGCGTGACCGGCGATTCACCGACCAGGAGATGCTGGACCTCCTGGCAGGGCTGCTGCGGGAACTGGGCCTGCTGTCCGGCATGATCATCGACGAGGCTGAAGCACTGCCCTCCAGCGGGGCCTTTCGGCATCGGTTCGGCAGTCTGCTCCGGGCCTACCGGCTGGTGGGATACGATCCCGGCAGGGACTACCGCTACATCGAGATCAACCGTCAACTGCGGCGGCTCCATCCGGAAGCGGTGGCCCAAATGATCGCCGGAATCGAGGGCATCGGCGGCGTGGTGAAACACGACCCGGTCACCGACCTGCTCACCGTCAACCGGGAGTTCACCGTCTCCCTGGTGATCGCCCGCCACCGGGAAACCCTGACCGGTTCGTCACGTTGGTTCATCCGCTTCGACACCGGCCTGTGTCCGGACATCTCCGTCGTCGCCCGCATGGCTCCCGGCAACGCGGCGATCCGGGACTACTACCTGCTGCCCGCCCTGCTTTTCGACCGGAAGCCGCTGCGTCTGGAGGATATCAATGGCGCATTTTTGGATGCCTTCCGCTTCGATGACCTCTCCTTCCTGTTCGCCCTGGCGCGCCGGGTGCGGTTGCGGGAGGCGGCATGAACGCCGCTCTCGCCGTCCACATGATCCCGGTGGAGCAGATCGAGATCCTGAACAGCCGGGAACGCAACCGGGCCGTATTTCAACGGGATATCGTCGAGAACATCGCCCACATCGGCTTGAAGAAGCCGATCACGGTCAGCCGCCGGGAGAACGGGGGAACAACCGGAAAGCCCTACAACCTCGTCTGCGGCCAGGGGCGGCTGGAGGCCTGCATCGCCCTGGGGGAAAAGGAGATTCCCGCCATCGTCCTGGAGGCGTCCGAAGAAGACTGCCTGATCATGAGCCTGGTGGAAAATCTGCACCGCCGCCAGGTTCGGCCCGTGGAGCTGATGCGGGAGATCGGCGCGCTCAAGGAGCGGGGGTACGCCAACGCCGAGATCGCCCGGAAGACGGATCTGGATCCCACCTTCGTCGGGGGCGTGGTCAGGCTGTTGGAACGCGGAGAGGACGGGCTGGTTGGAGCGGTTTCCCTGGGAAAGATCCCCATCGGCATCGCGGTGAAGATCGCCGCCGTCGGTGAACAGGAGACGATGAACGCCCTGCAACAGCTCTACGAGGCGGGAGAATGCAAGGAGATCGATCTGGCCAAGGTCAAGCGGGTGCTCGAACGGCGGGTCCGCTGGGGCAAAGCCATGACCGGCATCGACAAGAAGAGCGGCCCCACCCGCCAATACACGCCGGAGTCCCTGATGAGGGTATTCCAGGAAGAGGCCGAACGCCTGAAACTGACCGTCCGACGCGGGGAAACGATCCGGAACCTGTTGCTCATGATCACGTCCATGTTCGACATCCTGACCAGAAGCGACCACTTCGTGACCCTGCTGCGCGCCGAAGGATTGGATTCCATGCCGAACGTCCTGTCGGAGTGGATGCGGGAGCATGGGAGGAGCGAGCGCTGACGCATGATCGAACATGGCTTTCATCCCGAAGGGGTGACGATCCTCCTGGAGCGGATCGAACTCACCCGCCAGCTGCCGAAAACGGTGCGGGATTCCCCCAAGTACCGCCAGATGGCGACCTCTGTCCGGGAAGTGGGGATCATCGAACCGCCCATCGTCTTTCCCCATGGAGAGAGGGAGGGATGGTACCTGCTGCTGGACGGCCATGTGCGCCTTGATATCCTGCGGCAGATGGGGGAAACGTCGGTCTTCTGCCTGATCGCCAGGGATGACGAGGCGTTCACCTACAACCGACGGGTCAACCGGCTTGCCACGGTGCAGGAGCATCTCATGATCCGGCGGGCTCTGGAACGCGGTGTGTCCGAGGAACGGCTGTCCCGCGCCCTCGGCATCGATGTCCGGACCATCCGGAACCGGAGCAATCTGTTGGACGGCATTCACCCCGAGGTCGTGGAGCGGTTGAAGGATCTGCAGATCGGTCAGGGAGTGTTCCATTCCCTGCGCCAGATGAAACCGGTACGGCAGATCGACGTGGTGGAGCGGATGGTGGCGGCCAATACCTTCACGGAGACCTTCGCCAAGGCCCTGCTGGTCGCAACTCCACCGGAGATGCTGCAAGCATCCCCCAAGAACAAGGCTGCGCGAACCATGGCGGTCGATCATCTGGCGGCGATGGAAAAAGAAATGGCCAATCTGGACCAGCGTTCCCGACTGGTGGAACGGACCCTGGGCCTCGACACCCTGACCCTCTCCATCACCAAGCGTTACATCAAAACCTTGTTGAACAACGAGCAGGTCCGTCGGCACCTCGTCAAACATCACCCAGATGTGCTGACCGAACTCGACCGGATCGTGAAGATGGACATGTTCGGCCTCGGAGGCGTCTGACCACTTCCGGGGTCTTCCGGGGACCGGGACCCGTCGAGCGCCGGGACGTTCGGAGAAGCCATCGTGGGAGATGGATCGATGAACGGGCAGGAAGGATGGCGATCCCATCGGGGCCTGCTGATCGAGAAGTGCGCGCCGGATTCCCCGGTGACGGGTCGAGTCCGGCGCGCTGCTCGTCACACGAAAAACACCGGCGCGTCCGTTGATCCATGGTTTTTGATTGCCCGCCCGTCGCGCACCATCACCCTGTCGCCCACCGCCAGCCCAGTTTCGGCGGTCACTTCCACCACCCCCTGGGCCGTGGCCACCCGGACCATCCCCCCGTTGAGGGCCACCACGCGCCCGGTCATGGACTGACGCCCGGCCAGCAGGTGTTGCAGGTCAATCAGGGGCTGGGACATGGCGCAGGATCTCCAGGGTGGTGGTGAGCCTTGGTCCAGCGGCAGCGTGGGTGACGCTGGTCACTTTGCCGCGCCAGGTCTGGCCCATCAGGGCGTCGTGGACCTCGACCAGTTGGCCCGGCAGGAGGCCCGATCGATGGAGGCAGGTCAGGGAGATCTCCTGCAGGATCTCGCCGCTGTCGATCTCGGCCCGGCCACGGGAAAGCTTGGCCAGGGTATCGGCCAGGAGCGGATCGGAGATCTCCTCGCCGGGATGATCGCCTGCGCCGCGCTGGCAGATGATCTCCCCGTCCAGTGGCGTCGCGCCGTTCTGGGCCACGGCTTGCACCTGCACCGGAAAGGCGTCCAGTCCGGCCACGGTCTCTGGCGCGGTCAGGCCCCAGGAGCGGGCGACAGCGGTATAGCCGATGCGGGCGATGGCCACCCCAGCGCGTTCGGCGGACAGGGTGCGGCGGTCGGCCTCCAGGGCGAGCGTGCCCAGGTCGTTGCCCAGCCAGATCACCGAATCGATGGAAGCTGCTGGTTGGTCCAGGGTGGCCGAGGCGACGCCATCGAAGACGATGTCCTGCGCCAGTTGCAGGGTCTGTTCCGGGCCCTGGAGCAACAACCCGGCGGACGAGGCCAACTCCACCCCGGTCACCTCCGGCCCGGTGTGGACCAGCAGATGGGCGGTCTCGCCCGCGAAGAAACCGTTCCGACCTTCGTTTAGCCCGTCCGGGCGATTGTCCACCTCGGCGGCGAGATGGCCGGACTGCGGCAGATAGCCCCGCACCAGCACACGGTTGACCCGGCGGCGCAGCATATGGGATTCGCGGCACGACAGGTTGTCAGCGGCGTCGGTGAGGATGTGATCCGGGGGGGCCGTGGTCCAGTCGGGAACCGACACCGGGAAACGAGGCCGCACCCGCAGCGTTCCCCCGGGCAGGGTCTCCACTACGCCTCCTGCGGCCTCGGCGATGGTCCGGACTACATCGGCGGGGGTGGCGTTGTGGACCGCCAGCCTGCCGCCGGGGATCAGCCAGTCCACCAACTCCCAAACGATCTCCTCGCCGACAGCCTCCTCGGCGGCGGTGCGGGCCTGGACCGGATCATTCCAGGTCCGTTCCAGGGGCGTGGTCCGTGGCGAGGTCCAGCGCACCGTCGGGCTGATCACCGAGACGCTGAAGCGGGGCAGGCCGACGCCGTTGCGCTCCAGGGTCTTGTTGTCCACCACCAGGTTGAAGACCTCGCCGCCCAGTTCCAGGGTGATGGGATCATCTACCTTCACCCGCTGAAAGCTGGCGGGATCGTCCAGTTCCATTGTGCCGCTCCAGGCGAAATCGCCCTCGGCGAGGGAGAGGGATGCGGACAGGATCATGGGACAGGCGAGAGGTCAGAGGTGAGCGGGAAGAGGAAAATCACAACAAAGCTCCTTGATGAATGGCCCGAACCCCACTCCCGGCCCGCAGCGGCGGACGTTCGCTGGCCAGATCCCAGGAACCGGTGAGGGCGCGGTTCACGGGGGTGCGGGCCAACAGGGTATAGGAAAATGTCTCCTGTCCGGCCACTGGGGTGGTGAATCCCCAGCCTGTTTCCACCTGCCGCCCGGTCAGCTCCCGCAGGGACCAGGAGGCCTCCAGCCGGGCGGTGACGGTGAAGTGGGTGGGAAGACTCCACGCAGCCAGCACTGGGCCGTTGCCGAAGGGCAGCTCCAGGCGACTGATGGCGATGCTGGAGCCGTAGGCCTCGTCCGATTCTGCCGAGATCCAGAGCGCCGGTTCCCAGGGGTATTCCAGTTGGGCATTGGCCAGCAAGTCGCCGTAGGGATGAGCCACCTCGGCCTGCGCCTGGGCGTTGTCCCAGGACAATCCGGCTTGGGCTTCCGCCCTTAGGGCGTAGGGAAACTCCAACACCCGATTGACCCAGGGCTGGTCCCAGGGGATTTCCCAGGCGGTTTCGATTCGCCCGGACGCTGTTCCCGCAACGGGCGCACTCGCCAGCGCCGCCCCGGTGGAGGCGCGCAGGATCCAGGCGTCGGCGGATTCGTCTTCCCAGGGGAAGACCTGGGCCGTCCTCACCGCCGCTGCATCGTCCCAGGGCCAGGAACATTCCGCCCCCACCCATGCCGCATCGTCCCACGGCAAGGCCCTTCCGGTATGGACCCAGGTTCCGTCCAGGTAGAAGGCCAGATCGCCGTAGGCCGCCTCCGAGACAACTTCGATGCGCCTGCCGGAATAGGGAAAGGCTGTGGCCAGGGCGAGTTCGATGTCCCAGGACAGCCCCCATCCGCTTTCCACCGGTATGCGCCAGGGCAGTTCGACTTGGCGTCCGGCGTGGATCTGGCCGTATGGAAATCTCCATACCCGTTCGACCAGCCCCTCGACACCCCAGCCCAGGGCGCAACGGGCCTCGATGCGTCCCGCCGCAGTTCCGGCCACCGGTGCGCCGGAGAGAGCGGCCAAGCCGGAAGCAATGGGCCGGGGAACATCCTCCCTGTCCCCGAAGGGGATCTCCAGCGACCGGGCTACCCCCGCTGCATCGTCATGGGGAAAGGCCCAGGCTGCCGCCACGCCGGAGGCGTTCCCCCAGGGCAGCATCAGCCCGGCATGAACCCAGCTCCCATCCAGCCAGAAGGGCAAGGGGCCATAGGGCAAGGCGATCCCGGCGGCCACCCGCTCCACGGAATAGGGGCAGGCCAGCCCGATGGCAATCTCCAGATCCCAGCCGCAAGCGACCGCCTGTTCCACCGCCAAACGCCAGGGCAGCACCGTCTGGCTGGCATGCAGCGGCGAGTCGTAGGGCAGCCGCCATCCCCGTTCGACGACGCCGGTTCCGCCCCAGGGCAGGGCGCAGCGGCGTTCGATGCGGGGGACCGCCGTTCTGGCGATGGGAGCGGCGGCGAGGGCGCGGTCGGCGATGGTCACGGGATCAGGGGATCAACCGCACGGTGAGATCGGACCCCGGAGGACTGACGCCGGTCTGGGTGATATCCAGGGTGAGCCAGTCGTCGGGGGTCAGGGAGAGGGAGATTGCATCGTGGGACATGCGTTGGCTCCCGGCAACGATGCTGCCGAAGGCCACGGAGAGACCGTTTTTGCGCAGGGTGAACTGGGCGGCAACACCGCCGGGGGCCTGTCCGACCCAGGCTTCCCAGGCGGTGAAGGTCACCGCCATGGGCGGATACCAGCGGGCCGAGCCGGGCTGCACCCGCAGCATGCCGGGGGTGGTGACTGTGACGCCGCTGCGCACGCCGCGCTGGATCACTTCCGCCGGGGCGACGCAGAACAGGGCGACCACGCTCCCGGCGGGCCAGTCCACCGCTGCCCCGGCGTTGGACGAGGAGAGGATGCGTTCGCGGGAGAGCGTTCCCCCGGCGGCATCCACGATGCCCTCGCCGACCTCCCACAGGCTGCCCCGCTCAGCGCACCAGGCGCAACGCCGGTCACCGCCCAGGGCCTCTACAAAACCCTGGTGGCCGGGCACGGCCCCGTTCAGGATGTAGGCCCCCGCCCCGGAGACGGCGGCGGACTCCTTGACGCGATCCGCGAAGGTGAGCATGTCAGCTGCTCCAGTATTGGGAAGGGGTGGAGGAAGCCACGGCGTTGGCCGCGACACCCTGCCGGGTGGCGATCTGGACGCCGGTGGTCACCGGAGGGGGATTGGGCGCGGATTTGCCGAAGCGGGGCGCGGTGGCGGTGAATCCCCCGCAGCCGACGGGGGGCGTCCAGGGGACGGGAAAGGCGTTGGCCATGGTCTCACCCCTTTCTCACCGCGAACATCTTCCCCGAGGTCTGGGCCTGGAGGCAGAGGTAGTTGACGCCGCTCTTCTGGATCACGTCCAGGTTGGCGGCCACACCCTGGGGCAGCGCCCAGAGGTCGCACAGGCTGGTGATCTCGCCGTAGTGCATGGGCATGTTGCCGTTGTCCGACAGCAGGATCGGCAGGAAGGGGATGAAGGAACCACCGGCATCGTCGGGCGCCTTCTGGTCCACCCCGTTGCAGTTGTTCATGAACCAGCTCAGGCTGCCGAAGGGGACGACGTTGGAACCGAGGTTGGCCGAACCGCCGGTGAGGGTCGCGCCGGTGCGGGAAAACTTTCTGGGCATGCTGGCGCTGCTGTCGTTGTAAGCCCAGTAGCCCAGGTTGGCGAAGATGAAGGGGGGCCAACCGGCGGCCACCGTGTCCCAGGGGCAGACCCGGGTGCGCTCGAAGCAGCCGGAGGGACCGTTGTAGCTGCTGCTGCCCCAGGCGCCGCCATAGAACCCGGCGATCAACAGGAATCTCTCGCTGGCGCACAGATGCAGCGTGCCGCCGTTGGTCAGATCCAGACGCTGGCTGTAGGGAGTCTGGTCCGAGTTGGCGCAGAGGTTGGTTCCGGTGTGGGTGGTGTTGTTCCAGTTCTCGTAGACCTTGGTGAGGACATAGCCGGAAGTGTTGAAATCCACCACCACAAACTTGAAGGCGTTGGGATTGTCCGCCAGGGGGGCCTTGAGGGCGCGGGCGTTGGTCCCGGCGGTGGCGTCGTGCAGCAGCCACCCGGCGGCCACGTCGGCGACGAGGGCGGACTGGCCCTTGTTGCAACTGGTGGAGAGGTTGTTGAGATCACTCTCGCCGGTGAGCAGGGCGGTCACGTCGGAGAGGACGTTGGCCACGGTGGAACCGGCGTTGTAAACGTATTTGGCGTACATGGGGCCTCCGGATCAGAGTTGGAACGGACGGTGGTACGGGGTCCACTCCGGGCAGAGTTCGGCGAGATTGACCGGGGTGGTGCGAATCCAGGTGCGGAACTTGCGGTCCCGCAGGGCATAGGTGAGGTGGCCGCGAAACAGGGTGGCCTTGAGGGTGTGGACCACCCCCGGCTCCGGATCGGGCGGAAACCAGCGGCCCACCTTGGTCCAACGGATCAGGTCGCGGCTGCGGTAGATCATCTGGTGGAAGCGGTGGAACCAGGGGACGATGGAGATGAAGCAGGCATAGTCCGACGGCCCCACCCGGTAGATTTTGGGATTGTAGAGACCCCGGTCGGACTCGCCGGGTACCGGCTCCAGGCCGTCGGGCCATTGCCATTCGCCGAAACGGATACCGTCCTCCGACTCGGCGTAAAAGACGGTGTAGTTCTCGCTGAAGCGGGGGTGGCCCTGGTCCCCGGCGGCGGCCACGGTGAAGTAGCCGAGATAGCGCCCCTCGTCGGTCTTGATCACCGAGACGCCCTCCACCTCCGGGAAAACCTCGTTGCCCGCCAGCACCTCGGCCTCGTGCTCCCAGTGAACCAGATCCACCGAGCGAAAGGCCTGGATGGTGCTGCGGTAGCTGGCGGGATCGCTGGCGTTCTCCATCACCGTGATGTAGAGCCGCCAGAAACCGTTCTCCCGCACCACCCAGGGGTTGTGGACGCAGTCGTGGAATTTCAGCACCGGGAAGGGCTTTTGGTTCTTGCCCGGCATGAGGAAGAGGTCGTAGTTGCGCTCGTGGTCGTCGCCGTCCAGGGAGGCGATGAAGAGCATCTTGACCACCCCCTCGTGCTCCAGCAGGAAGGGGGTGTTGACGGCGAAGGCCCCGAGTTCTTCCGGATCGAGGCAGAAGGGTGCGGACATGATGGTTCTCCAGGGGGTCAGATCAGGGTGGCGCGGGCGGTTTCGCCGTCGATGAAACCGGAGCCGCCCAGGTAGATCCGTCCCGCCGTGTCGGGGGACGGGGAAAACTGCATGGCGGGGTCTTCCACCGGCACGGTGACGCTCCTGCCGGAGGCGAGGCCGACCACCAACACGCTGCGGGAGCGCCACGCCATGGGGATGTTGCCGCTGTTGGCGATGAAGAAGGGATAGCGGGCGCGGTAGGTCTTGTGCTGCCACTCCTCCACCTCGACGATGCCGGAGAGCGCGCCGAAGTCGAATCCCTCCAGGGTGTCGAAGGGGCCGAGATCAATCGGCGGCATTGAGCAGCCTCAGTTTGAAGATGCGGCCCGTGACTGTGTCCTGGGCCTCCAGGTAGACGGTCTGGCGGACCTCGACGAACTGGCTGTTGTCCTGGGGGTTGTAGACCCGGCGGGTGACGGTCTGGCGGGTGCCGGGGATCTCCGCGAAGGCGTATTCCTCCCGGTCTTGTTCTTCGTCCTCCCCGTCGTCCGGGCCGAAGCGGAAGGTGATGATGGGCGCGCCTATCGGCCAAAAGACCCGCTCGAAGGAGCCGGTGGCCGCCTTGCTCCCGGAGAGGGCGATGATCCGCACCGGCGGGATTTCGGTGGAGGTGATGTTGCCGGAGGACCACGCCCGCTGCATCTCGGCGAAGTGGTCCGGGGTGGCCACTCCCTGGCCGTTGTCGTAGAGCACCTCGTAGAGGGAGAACCCGGCGGCGTAGCGCACCACCAGCGCCCCGAAGGTTTCCCCCCGGGTGAAGAACTCGCCCCGCTGGGGATCGTAGCGCGGAGGATCGACCATGTTGCCCTGACGATCCCGGAAGATGGTTTGCTGAATAATCTCAACCTCCGGCTCGTCGTAAAACCAGCGCAGGCGCTTGCGCACCTCTCCGGACCAGGTCAGAGCCTCCACCACCGGCTCGCTGCGGCGGCCCAGAGAGACGGCGGTGTTGACAGCCACGGTTCTCGGAACCTCGAAGCCTCGCACCCATTCCGTGGTGTTGATGACGGCGGGACCGTTGTCCACGAACAGGGTCACCCCCTGGGCCGCAGCTTCCGAGCAATGGAGCTTGACCCGCTTCCTGCCAGGAACGGTCACCTGCAACGGGGTGATCTGGCTCATGCGGAAGATGACGCCCCAGGACCCCACCGTGACCGTCAGGCGGGAGAAAGCCACCTGCACCGGGGCCGAACCTCCCTGGTCGTTGTCGCCGGTGACCAGCTCGAAGGGGGTGTCGGCCTCCGGCGAGGCAAACTGGACCTGGAGGCTGGTCGCCAGTTCGCTCATCACTCGGACTCGCCGGAGACGGCGATCACCACCCGGTCGCCGGAGAGGGAGCCGGTGTTGGGCGGAATGATGCGCTTCTGCCACACCGCCACCGCCGCCGGGTGGGTCTTGAAGGAGAGAACCTCGCCGGAGGTCCAGGTTCCGCCCCAGCCGGAGAAAGGCAAGGTGAAGTACGGGCGTCCGAAGGCGGCGTTGTTGGGAGAAAAATCGCTGGTGATGGTCCCGCCGCCCACGGACCCCACGGTATCGCCGACGCAGGTGAAGGTTCCCGCGCCGGTGAAGGTGACGGTCCAGGTCTGTTCGATACCGCCGAGGGCATCGGGAATCAGGATGGAGGGCGGATTGCCGGAGCCGTTCCAGCCGTTGTAGCTGCCGTTGGCCGAGGAGATCCCCCAGGTGTCGGCGCTGGAGCGGAGAGTTCCGGCCTCGATCACCGAGGCGACCCGGGTGTTGGCTGCTACATAAGCGTTGGCCAGGGACTGGCCCGAGGCGAAGGTCAGGGTGGCCTTGGCGCCGTTCCACACCACCGCCCCGGCGGGGGCCAGCCGGACGAATTCCGCCGCCCCGGCGGGGTCGTCCACCGTGGTCTTGTCGGAGATGCGAATCAGGTCGCCGTTGCGGAAGACGGCGTCGGCGGCGGCCTCCACGTTGACGCTGACGGAGGTGGCCCCCAGCCCGGCGTTGGCGTCCAGCCAGCCGCCGCCGTAGACCCGCTCGCTGCCGGTGAGATCGTTCTGGGTGTCGGTCTGGGTCGCCGGGAAGATCACCACCCGGTCGCCGCCGGGGGTGGGCGTCTCCACGAACAGCAGGGTGTCGATGAGGGCCAGCCCGTCCGGGTGGGCCACCTTGAGGAAGGACTTGCGGTACTTGGTGGACCCCGCCGTGCGTTCGCTCTGGGGCACGTCGGGCCAGAGGTTGTTCTTCACGCCGCTGGCGATCTCCACGATGGAAAGTCGCCCGCCGTTGGCGGCGGTGTCGGAAACGGTCTGGGAACGGTAGAACTTGAGGTGCGTCGCGTCGATGGGCATGGGGCCTCCTCTATACGGTCATGAGCCGGACGGTGCCGGTGAACAGGTCGTGATGCGGCCAGATGGGTTTGAAGCTGACCGCCGGGGGATCGTGATGGCGGAACAGGACAGTGTGGGTCTCGCCGTCCCACTCCAGTTGGAAAACGGCTCCTGCCTGGGCGGCCATGGCGCGAATGGCCTCCACGGTCTCCAGGGAAATCCAGGTCACGCCGTCCTCGGCCTCC
>JADGCL010000045.1 GCA_015229005.1 Magnetococcales bacterium | reverse complement strand
GCTGCCGGCCATTGCTTGGCGGGGCCATATTCGGCGCCTGGGCAGAAGACGGCGACCGGTCGACCCTCTGTCGCGGGGTGTCCCAGACGGGCGAGGGTGGCCATTCCGGCCTCTGGCGAGGAGATGAGGCGAGGTTCGGGGATGGGGATTGGGAGGGTGGCCTGGAGCGGTCGACTCAGGGCCGCCATGCGGTCGACGGTGCGGGGCAGGGTCTTGGGGTTGAGGGGGCGGCAGTCGGTGAGGAGGGGCTGGCGCCACTCGCCCCGATAGCCGGTGCGTTGGGGGATTCCCGCCCAGAATGGGATGAGCGCTGCCTTGAAGGAGTTCGGGATGATGATGGCCTCCCCGTACCCTTCCCGCCGCAGGGCCCGGGCCAGACGCCAGCGGACCCACAACCCCAGTTGGCCATGGGTCAGGGGGAGGGGGATGGCCTGACGCACCTGGGGCATGCGCACGATCAACGGCGCGGTCCACTCCGGGGCGAGGATATCGATCGCGACCCCGGGTCTGGTTGCCGCAAGGAGGGCGACCAGGCTTTGGGTCATGACCATATCCCCCACCCAGGCGGGGCCGACGATCAGAACGGGTGCTGGTGTTGTGGTCATGGATGGCGGTTCCGATATTGCCATGAACGGGGGTGAGGCTGTTCCCGGAGGGCTCTGCCCGTTTGTTGGCAGGCCTCTGGCCGTCGGACCGGTTACCTGGTCACGGCAGCCAAGGTGGCGGCGATTCCCTCTTCCAGGGAAGTGAATGGTTGCCGATAACCGGCATCCCGAAGCCGGGTGAGCTCGGCCTCGGTGAAATTCTGGTATTTGTCTCTCAAGGTCTCCGGCATGGGGGTATAGATCAACTCTCCCCGACCGAGCAACCTGAAGAGGATGTGAACGATGTCGTTGAAGCTCCGGCTCCGACCGGTCCCGACGTTGAAGACACCGCAGACTGGCGCCCCCCGGGAAAAATGGAGATTGACCCGGCAGGCGTCGCCGACAAAGACGAAATCGCGCCGCTGTTCCCCGTGGCCGTAGCCGCCCGTTCCTTCGAAGAGGCGGGCCGTGCCACTGTTTTCGACCTGCTGCCAGAGTTGATGGACCATGGAGGCCATCCGTCCCTTGTGAGCCTCCCGCGGGCCGTAGACGTTGAAATAACGCAGGCCCACGGCGGTGCTGGCGAGACTCTCTCGATGGCGGGCCACATAGCGGTCGAAGAGGAGCTTGGAATAGCCGTAGACGTTGAGCGGTTTTTCGTTGTCGCGGCTTTCGGCGAAGGCGGGGCTGTTGCCGTAGGTGGCGGCGCTGGAGGCATAGACGAAGGGGATTCGTCGCTCGGCGGCGAAGTGGAACAACTCCTTGGAATAGGTGAAGTTGTTGTCCATCATGTAGCGACCATCGTACTCCATGGTGTCGGAGCAGGCCCCTTGGTGGAAGATGGCCCTCACCCCCAGATGGTCGAAACGCCCCCGCCGGAGTCCCTCGCGGAACTCGATTTTGTCCATGAAATCGGCGAAATCGAGTTCCCGGAGGTTCAGGAATTTCGGGGCATTGGTGAGATTGTCCACGACAAGGATGGAACTCTCACCTTCCCGATTGAGGGTCTCCACGAGATTGGCGCCGATGAAGCCGGCGCCGCCGGTGACGATGATCATGGGCTGGGGAACTCCTCGGTAGTTTGAATAACCGGCATTGCCTTCACCTCTCCTGGTTCCGGGATGGCATCTGCGACTCGGTCAGGCGCCGGAGACGAGCTGGTGATCCTCTCCCAGCTGGAAGAAGCCGATGACGTTGATCAGTTCCTCCGAGGATTGGAACAGGGATGCACTGGCCTCGGACATGTCCTCGATGGCGGCAACGCTCTCTCGGACGCGCTGATCCAACATCTGGAAGGCCTGATTGATCTGACTGGCCTTCTGGTCCTGTTCGCGGCTGGAGGCGGATATTTCCTGGATCAGGTCGGCCGTGCGTTGAATGTCGGGAACAAGCTGCCCGACGATGCTGCCTGCCAACTCGGCCACCTCGACGCTGGTTGCCGAAAGTGAGCTGATTTCTCCTGCTGAAATTTGACTTCTCTCGGCCAGTTTCCGGACCTCGGCGGCGACGACGGCAAAGCCCTTGCCGTGTTCACCCGCTCTGGCTGCCTCGATGGCGGCGTTCAAGGCCAGGAGGTTGGTCTGTCGGGCAATTTCCTCGATGATGCCGATCTTGGCGGCGATTTGCTTCATGGCGACTACGGCCTTGCCCACGGCTTCACCTCCCCGACCGGCGTCACGGGCGGCGGCGGTTGCGATCTTTTCCGTTTGCAGGGCATTGTCGGTATTGTTGTGGATGCTCGCGACCATCTGCTCCACGACCGAAGAGGTGTCTGCAATCGAAGTGGCCTGCTCCGAGGCGTTGCGGGAGACCGAGACGGCTCCCTCCGAGAGACGTCCACTGGCGGTATGAACCGAGTCGGCGGCATCCTTGACCTTGAGGACGATACCCCGGATCGTTCCCGACATGCTTGCCACCGATTGGAACAACAGTCCGATTTCGTCCCGGCGATCCATGGCGCAACTGATCCCCAGGTCGCCCTTGGCCAGTCGGGAGAAAAGGGACTGACAGCGGACCAGGGGTTTGACGATGTTGCCGGCCATGGAAAAGGCGAAGAGGGCCAGGAAGATGCCGCTTACCAACAGGACGGAACCGGCAACTTTGCTTTTCTGTAGGAAGATCGTCTCGATGTCGTCAAGGTAGATTCCCGATCCGATGATCCACCCCCATGGCTCGAAACCCTGGACGTAGGATATTTTGGGAACGGGTTTATCATGTCCGGGCATTTCCCATTGGTATTCGACATAGCCGGCCCCGGATTCCTTGACAACCTCGACCATTTTAATGAACAGCTTGACTCCGGCGGGGTCGGCTGATTGCGAAATATCCGTGCCATTCAGTTGTGGTTTGAAGGGATGCATGACCATATTGGGATGCATGTCGTTGATCCAGAAATAATTTTTCCCATCGTACCGCAGCTTTTCAATGATCGCCAGGGCCAGTTTTCTGGCTTCATCAGGTTTGAGGGTGCCATCCTTTTCTTTGGCATGGTAATATTCCAAAATTGAATGGGCGGACTCGACGAGATTCTTCGTTTTCTGCTTTCGATCTTCCAGAAGAATTCCCTTTGTGGCGAGAAGGGATTGGCCTCCGATGACAATCATTCCCAAAAGAGAAATGACGATGATGGCATGAATTTTTTTCTTGACGGATATGTTATCGAACATTTGTGACATGAAGGGTCCTTTCCATGGGAATGATCGACCTTGGTTTATCCTTAAACCTCAGCTTACGACGTCGTGAGACGACGGGAGAGTGAGGGCGATGCGCTGCCGGTCTTCAGGTCTTGATTGGTAGCTGTTCATGGAAGTTCGGGCAAGGGCTTCATTCGCTTACTTCCGGGGCTTCGCTCCAGAACCCCTCGATGGGCGGAGAGGAGCTTCCCTATCGAGTTTCCCAAACCGTTTTCGGTATTGTGTTCATTAGATCAAGTCAACCAATAAACCAAGTCAAGTGATTTGTGAACCACTACCTGTGGGAGAGTCGACGGCGGCGGCATCGACGAGCATGGTGGTGCTGCGACCGGCCAGCAAGGGGACGAGGACGACCCGGCCCCCCCAGCTTTTGACCCGGTCGCCTCCTACCACCTGATCTTCGGTGTAGTCGTTGCCCTTGACCAGGATATCGGGCCTGAGCTCCTCGATCAGGGTGAGCGGGGTCGATTCGGAAAAGAGCACCACCAGATCGACGGCGGCGAGGGCGGCGAGGATCCGGGCCCGATCCGCCTCGCCCTGGATGGGGCGGGTCGGGCCCTTGAGGGTCTTGACCGAGGTGTCGCTATTGAGCCCGACCACGAGACGATCTCCGAGATTCCTGGCGGCCTCCAGGCAGGTGACGTGGCCGAGGTGGAGGAGATCGAAGCAGCCGTTGGTGAAGACGACCCGCTGTCCCAATCCCTTCCACTCCTCTACGCGGTTCCGGGCAAGGTCGCGCTCCACGACCTTGCCGCCCGGTTCCCGACTCTCGCCGTCAGCGGTGAGGAGGGCAAGCTCGCCAAGGGTGATCGGGGTGGTGCCGACCTTGCCGACGACGATCCCGGCGGCCAGGTTGGCCAGGTGCAGGGCATCCATGCGCGAAAGCCCTGCCGCGAGTCCGGCGGCGAGGGTGGCGATGACGGTATCGCCGGCGCCGGAGACATCGAAGACCTCGCGGGCCATGGCCGGGAGGTGACGGCTGCCGTTGGCCTCTATCAGGGCGATCCCCTGCTCGCTGAGGGTGACGGCGAGGAAATCGAGGCCCAGGCGGTCACGCAGGGCGTCGCCGGCGGCGACCAGTCGTTCCAGGGAGAGAGGCGTCTCGCCTGCCCCGGGCAGCGCCGCAAGCAATTCCTGACGATTGGGCGAGAGGGCGGTGGCGTGGCGATATTTTTCGAAGTCGCGACCCTTGGGGTCGACCAAAACCGGGATCCGCAGCTGCCGTCCCAGGGCAATGAGCCGCTGGCAGACCCGCTCGCTCAGCACCCCTTTGGCATAATCGGAGAGGACGATCACTGCCGGAGGGCGCCGTTCCAGGAGCCGGGCGATGGCCTGGAGGAGGGAATCCTCTTCGCCGGGGGAGAGGGTCAGCAGGCTCTCGCGGTCGAGGCGGAGCATCTGCTGGTGGCCACCGATGACCCGGGTCTTGGTGATGGTCGGACGCAGGCGGCTCTTGACCAGGGCCTCGCTGCCGACGCCGGCGGTGGTGAGGATGCCGCCGAGGCGCCTTCCTTCGACATCGTCGCCGACGAGACCGGCCAGTTCGACCTTCAAACCGAGATTGGCCAGATTGAAGGCGACGTTGGCGGCGCCGCCGGCGCTTTCGGTACTCTTTTCGAGAAGGACCACCGGCACCGGGGCTTCCGGAGAGATGCGTCCGACGCTGCCCCAATGGTACTGGTCGAGCATGAGGTCGCCAACCACCAGGACCGGACGGGCGGAGAAACCGGAAGCGAGGGCGGCCAGGACCTGACGCCGATCGTCAAACATGCCCCGGGCTCGCCATGACCGCCGCCTCGATCCAGTCGCAGAGTATGTGGCCGATCAGGATGTGTCCTTCCTGGGCCCGGGCCGGGGAGGGGGTGGAGACGACGAGGCAATGATCCACTTCATGAAGCAGCGCCCCGCCGTTCCTGCCGGCAAAGCCGATGGTGATGGCGCCGATTGCCCGGGCGGTGCGCATGGCCGCGATGACGTTCGGGCTCTGACCGGAGGTGGAGATGCCGACCACCACGTCGCCGGGACGGGCCAGGGCCTCGACCTGACGGGCGAAGATCCGCTCGAAGCTGTAGTCGTTGCCGACGGCGGTGAGGATCGAGGTATCGGTGGTGAGGGCGATGGAGGCGAGGGCCCGTCGCTCACGGGTGAGACGGCTCACCAGCTCGGCACAGAGGTGTTGACTGTCGGCGGCGCTGCCGCCATTGCCCAGCCAGAGGATCTTGCCCCCCTGGAGCAGGGAGTCGGTCATCTTGCGGGCGACCGTCTCCATGAGGCCGACCTGCCCCTCCAGGGTGGCGATGATCTCCTGATGTTCTCGCAATTGGTCGAGGATGGCGATCATGATGGGGAGAGGTTCTCCAGGAAGTGGTCGACGAAACCGGTGAGTGTAGCAAAGGACGTCACTTCCGGCAATTCGGCGGCAGTGGCGGCTCCCTTGCCGGTCCTGACGATGGCCGGGCGGCAGCCGGCGGCGAGGGCGGCCGTGACATCGCGCACTGCGTCACCCACCATCCAGGTGGAGGCGAAAGGAAAGCCCAACTCCCTCTGGGCGGCGAGGATCAGTCCCGGTTTGGGTTTGCGACAGGGGCAGTGGTCCTCGTTGGTGTGGGGGCAATGAAAGATGGCGTGGATTCGTCCTCCCGCTTCGGCCACCCGCTGCCGCAGGTGGTCGTGGATGGCCTGGAGTTCCGCAGGCGAGATGAGGCCCTTGCCGACGCAGGCCTGGTTGGTGATGATGACGACCGCAACCTTCGCCTGTTCCAGGCGGGCCAGGGCTTCGAGGACGCCCGGCAGGAAGCGGAACTGCTCGATCGAGCGGATGTAATCGGGGCGGTCATGGTTGATCACGCCGTCGCGATCCAGGAGAAGGGTGGGGGCAAGGGTCACGTTTCACTCCCCAATACACACCCCGGGGGCTCCACGGGGGTGATCATGGTTCGAGGGCATCAGGGGTTGGAACGGCGGATCTCCTGGCGCTGTGGGGCGGTCATGTCCCCGTGCAGGAGGTCCGAGGGCGCCGTGTTTCCCCGCAAGGGGAGGCGGAAGACGAGAAAGTGGGTGACGACCACTACCGCCAGAAAGACCGCCGCCACCGTCAGGCCGATCATTTCTAGGGTCAGGGGCAGCACCTGATAGTCGTACCCGGGGGGCAGCAGGCTCTCGTAATCCTGGACGATCTTGTGGAAACCCCGTTCCAGGAGGTGACGCAGGGCCGGCACCATGACCGCGATGGAGAAGGCCCCTCCCACGAGGGTGGCGAGGAGCATCTGGAAGGTGATCTTGGCATAGATTCCGGAGGCAGAGAAGCCGCGGCTCAGGAGGATGCCGTAGTGGAGGCGCCGATGCCCGATCAGGGTGCCGATCTGGGCGAGGAGGAGAAAGGCCAGGAAGAGCCCGAAGGTCAGGGAGAAGGCGGGAACCATGGTTGCCAGCATGTCGCTCAGGAGATTGAAGCGGTTGAGGGCGTCCTGATACATGGGGTGGATGTTCAGGGCCGGCTTGCCGTCCGCGCTCTTCATGGCCAACAATTTGCCGATGGCCTGGTTCAGGGTCGAGGGGCTGGGCACGTAGACGTGGACTGCCGAAAACGAGGTTCCGTAACTGGTGACGTCCCAGGGGACGAGGAGGGCCCTCATGGCCGGGTCGTCGTCCATGCCCGGGCAGAGGGCCCCGTGGACCGGGTCGTTGGTGGGCAGGCGCGGACAGGGTATCCAGAGCTGGTTGCGATTGTCGTGGTTCAGGGTATCCCATTCGGAGGTCGCGTTGCCGAGGCCTGCGAGCCGCTCCTTCTCCGGCAATCGCGGTTTGAGGCAGCGGTTGGCCTTGAGCGAGGCGAGCCCGGTGAGGCCGGAGGCGGCGAGTTCCTCCTGGACGCACTGGACGAAAGAGGAAATCTCGGCCCGGGGGTAGTTCTTGCTCAGCAGGTGTTGCTGGATTTTGGTATCGCCCTCGCCGTGGTTGGTCGGCTCGAACTTCAGTTCCGGGAAGTGATGGGCGGCGAGGAGGGCGTGGAAGGTACTCAGAGGAAAGAGGAAGGCCACCTTTTCCATGGCCGGGATGTGGTGGACCCAGCGAACCTGGAAGGGAAGGAGACGCTCCTCGTCGGCGACGGTGACCTTGAGCCAGAGGGTTTTGAAGGTTTGCCGAAAGGATTCCCGGCTCAGCTCCGCCGGCAGTTCGGGGGCTCGTTCCTTCAGGGCCTGCCGGAGCGAATCCCGGTAGAGCGGATAGTTGAACTGGGAGCGGAAGAGGCTCTCGCTCAGGACCACTGTGAGCGGCAGACCGAGCCATTCGTCGGGGGTTTTCCAGGAATCGTCCTGCCAGTCGGTCGGAGTCTCCAGTTGCCACAGGGGGTCCTTGGAATAGACCGCCCAGCCGACGAAGGGGGGACCGGCCTTCCAGATGTTGTCGTCGGGCAATAGCACGCGGGGACGACTCCCCTCCAGGCGGCGGTAGGGGTGGACGGTGATGCCGCTTCTGGTCCCGGAGGAGGGGCCTTCCAACTCCCGGAGTTGGCGCAGCAGGCTGCTCTCGATTCCATCCTGATTTTCCCAGTGGGCGGTCACCCAGATAGGGACCCCGTGGGGGCGCAGGGTTCCGAGCAGGGCATCGGTGAAACGTTCCAGGAGACCGGCGCGGCTGCCGACCAGGAGCAGGGCCATACTGACGACCAGGGCGAGGAGGAGGGTAAGCCAGGCGAAGTCCCGCCCCCCGGCGATGCAGCCGAAGCGACCGCAGGCGAACGAACGCCAATAGGCGGCATGCCCGAGGGAGAGCCATACCGGGGTCAGGCGGAAGCTCCCCCTGCCGGCCCCGCTTTTGTTGATTCCCGCCTTGCCGATCTCAGCCATCCCCGTCGCCGCCTCCGACCGGGTTCTTGGCGTTGCGTTGCTGGAGATGGCACATGCCGTTGGCGATCACCAGGCGGTGGCTGACGCGGGGATCGGAGGCGTCCGATTGGTGATGGGTGACCCAGATCACCATGCGTTCACCCAGTTGCAACCAGCGGTCGACGAGCGACATGACCTCCTGTCTGGTGTCGGTGTCGAGGTTACCGGTCGGTTCATCGGCGAAGAGGATATGGGGGTCGTGGATCATCGCCTGGGCGAGGGCGATCCGCTGGAATTGTCCCCCGGAGAGTTCGTTGGGAAAACGTTCGAGAAACTCTTCGGCGCTGGTGGTCTCGATCTTGGTACCGTCGCTGTCGCGCAGGAGGACGCGATCCATCATTGCGTGGACCTTTCGATCCATCTCCTCGTTGGAGAGCCCTCCCATCAGGGCCAGGGGGTAGCGCAGATTTTCCCGGACCTTGAGATAGGGGGTCAGGGTGCTGTTCTGGTAGGCGAAACCGAAATAGCGTCGTCGGATCCGCATGAGCGAGACGGTCGACTCCTTGCGGATCAGCCCCTTGGCTCCCCAGACGGCGACATTGCCATCGGGGAAGGTCCAGCGGACCGTGCCCTCCTTGGGGCGCTTGAGGAAGGTGAGGAGATAGAGCAGGGTACTCTTGCCGCTGCCGCTGCGTCCCAGAACGGGCAGTCGTCCGGACATCGCGTCGGCATCGAGGCGCAGGCCCCCGACCTTGAGATTGAAGGCGCGCCCCCACCCAACCGTGGCCCCCTGGACCTGAACTCCCCAGGTCATGGCAGATATTCTTGCGG
Organism: Magnetococcales bacterium; assembly: GCA_015229005.1. Lineage (GTDB taxonomy): Bacteria > Pseudomonadota > Magnetococcia > Magnetococcales > JADGCL01 > JADGCL01. Next base: position 17,468 of record JADGCL010000045.1, on the reverse strand, counting down.
GATCCAGTAGCCCCGACGCCCGCCGAAGGTGTGACCGAAGCGGTACTCCTTGCTGGGGCCGAGGGGAACCTGCTCGATGGTCCCGGCGATTTTCAGGAGCTTGCGCCCTGTCGGGGTGGCATCCGGGCAGCGATAGGGCTGATAACTGTCGGTTTTGTAGACGGGGCGGTTGAAATCCCGTTCCACGGCCTCCAGCATCTCTTTCGACTTGATTGCCCAGAGGGCGAGGCGCCGCAGCTCGCAGGTCGGGACGGCAGGGATGGAGTGACCGCTCTTGTCGAGGATCGGTTTGTTTTCCCGATCGGCGACGATGGAATGGCCATCCTTGTCGCGGACGGTATTCTCCGCCGATAGCGACTGGACGTTGTAGCTCAGGAGGGGGCTGTGACGTCTGACCGGGAGGCCGCCTCGACGCTGGGCATATTCGGCGGGGGTTTCTCCGGAGACGTTGATGGGCGGTCGCCGGATCTCCTGTTGCAGGCCGAGGATGAGGGCGCTGATCAGGGCCTTGCGCAGTTGCGCCTCGGGCAGGTCGAAATAGCCCTCGAAACCGCGGAGGATGCGGATCCAGGAACTGAGCTCGGAGCTGGTGACCCAGAGTTCTTCCACCACCTCCGGTCCTGCCTCGATGAAGCCGACCGAGGTGGTATCGTAGACCCGGCTCTGACACTGCTCTCCCAACTCGCCGCAGGCCCCCTTCTTGAGGATGTGCCAGTAGATCCCGGGAATGTCGACCCGTTCCTGGCGGAGGCGGTCGATGACCGAGTTCAGGGCGGCGCCGCCACGGATATCGAGGATGATCTCGTCGATCAGGGCGCTCGATCCCAGTTTTTCCACGGTAGTGACGATGTTGGCCAGGAGTTTTTCCTCGCCCAGGCGGAGGAAGTAGTCGTCGACCGGGGTATCGGTGGGGAGAGTTGCCTTGAGGAGATCGCGGGCCTGTTCCTCGAACTGGCGATAGGCGATGTTGTAGGCGGCGGGGTGCTTGGAATCGTCGGCGCGGTTGGGAGTTTGCACGAAGAAGGCGATGACGGTATTGCTTTTGTTGCCGGCCTGCTGTGATCCGCGGAGGAGGGGAGCGAGGGCCTCCATGGTCCAGGGACGGGCATACTTCGAGTTGGTCCGCGCTTTACCCTTGGCCGAGACCGAGGTCAGGGAGCTGCGATAGCCGTTGTCACCGATGGCGAAGAGGATTTTGACGTTATCCGGGCAAGGGGTAATGTCCTTTTCCAATACTTGGCCGAGACCGCCGAAGAGGTTTTCCTGGTAGTCGTCCTGGTCCTCGCTGGTGACACCGACCCCGGCGATGGCCTTCTGGAAGGCGGCGAACCCCTCGGCCTGGGCCTCCGGCGAAGGCGAACATTCGCCGGTGAGGGGAAGCCCCTCGCCGATGCCGTCCTGACTGATACCGGGCATGGCCTTGTCGGCGTAAGGGTCGCGGTAGACGCGGAAGCCGAAACGGAACTGGGTTCCCTTGAATCCCTGGGCGTTTTTCAGGGTATGGATGATCTCCTGGATGACGCCGCGGGAGGTGGCGGTGCCGCGAACGGCGTCGATGACCCCTTCCATGCTGGCGGTGGCGTCAAGGAGGAAGAAGACGTCGACGTTTTTCTTGGAGGAGAGCGACTTGGCCTCCGGCATGATCTGCTTGGCGAGTCCGGCGGAGACGGCAAAGCGACCGCCCCCCAGGGGGCGACCGACGAGACCCGGGCGCGCCAGGGCGACCTTGTAGAATCGACGTTGGCCGAAGTCCGAGGAGAGGTTGTCCGGGGCGACGTGGCGGTTGTTGGCATCGACGAGATCGAGGACGGGGATGCGCAAGGGGGACTTGAACCACTCGACGCCACCCTCCACCGGTTGACAGCTATCGGGATTTCGGGCCACGGCATCGCCCAACTGTTCGTAGGAGCAGACGGTTCCGGGGCCGCTCTTGTCGGGGGACTTCAGGTCCTCTTCCGGGCGGAGGCTGAAGGCATTGTTCCAGAGGAAGCCGTTCTCTTTCTTGACCCAGCCGAGGAGGAGGTCATCGTCCTCGAGGCGGAAACGATCGGCGAGAAGGACGGCCTCCTCGTTCTCGTCGAAGATGAAATACATATGGAAACGGGAGGCCCCTTCGCGACAATGACCGCTGCCGCCGGTGCATTCCTTGAGTTCGGGATCCTGGAAGACCTGGACGGTCGGTGGGGGGCTTTCGGGGCCGCGGGCGACAGTGGAGGTGCGGATGAAGAACTTGTTTTCCAGGCCGGAGTCGCCCTTCAGCGGCAGGTTGCGACAGAGGAGATCGGCCTTTCTGGCCCAGCCCTTGGCTTCATCGCGATCCTGAAAGCGGGCGGCACGGATTTCGATGCGGTCCCCCTCTTCGGCGAGGATTTCCGCCTGTTGGTTGAATACCAGGGAACCGGTGGTCTTGTTGCCTTTGGCGTCGTCGTAGAGGGGGGCATCCTCGCGGAGGACGCGAGCGACCCCGGACCATTTCAGGGTCTTGTTCCAGTATGAGGTGGAGAAGTCGAACTGGGCGCAGCTGCCGGGGCCACCGGCGGCGGCCCCGGCGGTGATGGCCGTGAGGCAGGAGCCGAGGAGGATGGGCAGGGCCAGCAGGCCGGTTCTGAGATGATGGCGAATCTTCACGGTAGAGCGCGTCTCCCAAGCGTTCCCCTTCCGGAGGTGGCGGAAGGGCGGCTGTCGGCCCGATCTGGGTGGACCGGGCCCTCTCCATCCGGCGGGCCGGGCGGGTGACCGGCTGCCGGCTCATCCCTTCAGCCGCTACCCCCCACGGTTTTCCGGCTCCAGGATGACACGGAATCCTCCGACCGACAACGGCGCCGGCATGCAACTCTCGCCGGTGACGCTTGCGGGCTGCACCCAGTCGTCCTCGCCGACCAGGAGATAGCCTTCGGGGCAGGGGGTTCCGGTCCACTCGCGGGCTCCCCAGAGGAGGATTCCCAGGGGGCCGTGGGGGATTGGTTCCGAGCGGCTCGGGACCACCGGATCGAGGGTCTCCAGGTGAAGCACGGCGGCGGCCCACTCGGTCTGGAGGGGCAATCGATAGTTGCAGCCGGTTTGCTGAGCCAGCCAGGCGGCGAAGTCCTCGGCCGCCTCCCAGGAGACCCCGCGGATGCCTGCCCCCTCCTGGGTACTTTGTTTTTTCCACAGAAGGCCGATGCGGTCGAGGAGGCGGCTCCTCTCATCCTTGTCCTGCATGCGCTCGATGGCGTCGACATAGCGCTGGAATTCGCGAACGGTGACCTCTCCGGTCTGGAGAAGGAAAGGTTTTTCGACGCGGACCGGATTCAGGCCCGGGGCTTTGAAGAAGGGGGCGAGATCAGGATTCTCCCCAGGCAGGGCGTATTCGCCGGCGGGGATTTCGATCAACTCCGGGAAAAGACCGCCTTCACCGTTATCCAGGAGGCAGGCGCGCCAGGCGACCGGGGATTTTGGTCCTGACCGGAAGAGGAGGCCGGACACGATGAGCAGGCCGAGAACGACCAAGGAGATCGCCACGACCCGCCGGGAGGGGCGGGGAAGGGAACGAAAAACGCTCGTGGAGGCACGACGCTCCTCCCGGGCCCAGGTATTGCGACGCGGCCCGGAGGCGTTGCGCCATCCCCTCTTGTTGCGGTTGGACCCTTGAAATGGTTTCTCCAACGTCCCTCATTCCCCCGCGAATACTGCCGTGGGCGGGTGCCCGGTAACGACTCCGGAGCAACTCCCGGGGTGGGGATGGCCGCTGCCGTGACGCTCGTCCGGCGGTTCCCCTCCAGCCGGAAAATGCTACCATCCGGTGGTCGGGATGTCCATCTCTCCGGTTTTGGTGATGTTCTCTGTTCAGGATGAATTTTGCAACGTGTTCGGGGGTGAGGGCGGATCATGGAGGAGGCGGCATTTTTCGGTCCGGTGGTGATCCTGGACCGACCGGCGCATGCGGGGAATATCGGTTCGGTCGCACGGGCGATGAAGAACATGGGGATCAAGGGGCTGCGCCTGGTTCGACCCCGGCAGTTTCCCCACCCCGAGGCGGTCGATTTTGCGGTGGGGGCGGTTGATATCCTGGAGACGGTCGAACTCTTTTCGACCCTTCCCGAGGCGGTGGCCGACCTCAATTTTCTGGTCGCGACCACGAACCGCTATCGCGGTCAGCGTCACGAAGTGGTGACCCCGCGCCAGTTGGGGGAACGGATGGAGGGGCTGCGGGCCCGCCCGGCGACGCGGATGGGGATCCTCTTTGGCACCGAACGGTCGGGTCTGGAGACCAGGGACCTGGATCGCGCCGATCTCATTCTCAATATCCCCACTGATGGCGACTATGGCTCTCTCAATCTCTCCCAGGCGGTTCTGCTCGTGGCCTACGAACTCATGCTGGCGGAGGGGCGGGGAAAGGGGATCGCCTTCGATCCGACCGGCGCGGGTCCCCTGGCCGGGACAGAGGATCTGGAGCGTTTCTTCGAACAGTTGGAGTCGGTCTTGCGGGAGATCGATTTTCTCAAGCCGAAGCAGAGCCGGCACATGATGGGGAGCCTGCGGGCCATCTTTCATCGGGCCGCTCTGGACCGGCGGGAGGTCGCCATCCTGCGGGGTATTTTCAGCGAGGTGATCGCCTCCCGCGGGCGGCTCGTCGCCTCCCTGATGAGATCCGCGAGCGGGGAGGTCGGCCCGGGGTGAGGGGGTTGGCGCTTTTCGGGAATGCCGGGGGAATCGGTCATGGTTGATGCGAACCCCTTTTTTCCTTTCGGTTCCGGCCCTGGTTCGCCCGAAGGCGGCGAGCCGGTCGCGCCGATGGTTCCGACCGCCGACCCGGCGTGGATGCGGATACCGCTCTCTCGTCTGCCGGAGGGAGGAGAGACGACGCTCCCCCTGGCCTCCGGGGCGAAGACGATCCTGGCGGCCTGGGAGGTGCGCCCGGGGGAGCTTCTCACGGTGACCGACCCTGCCGGCGGGTTCCATCGGGGCCGCCTCCTGGGCGGAGGAGAGGCGGTCACCCTCATCGGCGCCCTGCCGCCGCACCTCGAACCGCCATGCCGGCGAACCCTGGCCCAGGCCATCCCCGACAAGGAACGGATGGCCTGGGTCATCGAGAAGGGAGTGGAACTGGGGGCGACCGGGATCCGACCGCTGATGACCCGGCGCTCCTTTGGCTGGGGGGCCTTTCAGCCCCGGCAGGACAAGTCCGCGACCTGGAGTCGTATCGCCCGGAGGGCGGCGCGGCAGTGCCGCCGGGCGACGCTGCCCCAGGTGCTGCCGCCGATGACCTTGAGTGATTTTCTGGACCTTCCGGAATCCCGGGAGACTCTGCTTTTCCTCGATCTTCCCGGCATCGGCGCACCACTCTGGCGATTGGCGCCCAGGTTATGGTCGACTCCCCTGACCCTCGTGGTGGGGCCGGAGGGGGGGTGGGACCCGGAGGAACGGGAGGCCATGGCAGCGGTCGGGGCCATCCCAGCCACCCTTGGCGCAAGAGTTCTGCGCACTGAGACCGCCGGTCCGGCGGCACTGGCACTTTTCGCATCGGTGGATGAAGCCTTTACTCCCGTGCCGGTCTAGGGGAAAATGGGCGGTCCGGGGGGGTGCGGTTATTTACTGCGCCTGGTTGCGACCTCGAAGTTGCGACCTCGAAGTTGCGACCTCGAAGTTGCGACCTCGAAGTTGCGACCTCGAAGTTGCGGCCTCGAAAGGGGGCGGTGTGGGTGGATTTGCCTCGATTTGGCGCCCGAGGCCGGGTGCGGGGCGTGTTGGCGGTGTCACGATGAGGAGAATCCCGGGATGACCTGGAATGACAACGGCGGTGGTCGGGGGGGGCCTTGGGGGCCGCAACCAGGGGCTCCTCAGCCTCCCGACATGGAGAAGGTGTTCCGTCTTCTCCAGGAGAGGTTCGCGGGCAAGCTCCCCGGGGGGGGCAGGCAGGTCTGGCCCGCCGTCGCTCTTGTGCTTTTCACCCTCTGGATGGTCGTCGGCGGCTTCTATGTGGTCGGGCCGGATGAGGTCGGGGTCGTGGTCCGCTTCGGCGAGTACATTCCCCCCATGCAGGAGCCCGGGCCGCACTGGAAGTACCCCTATCCGATCGAGACGGTCTACAAGCCGCAGGTCACCAAGGTCCAGCGGATCGAGGTTGGTTTCCGCACCCGCGGGCAGGCCAGCGTCGATGTCCAGGCCGAGTCCCTCATGCTGACCGGCGACGAGAACATCATCGACATCGATCTCATCGTCCAGTTCAAGATCAAGAACGGGGCGGATTTTCTTTTCAATGTCAGAAGTCCCCAGGCCGATGCGCTCTCCGTGGTGCGTAACGTCGCCGAGTCGGCCATCCGCCAGGTGATCGGTCGCAACCTGATCGACGACGCCCTGACCGGCGGCAAGCAGAAGATCCAGGACGAAACCCGAGAGACGATGCAGAAGATCCTCGACAGTTATCAGAGCGGGATCGCCGTCCTGACGGTGCAGTTGCAGCAGGTGGCCGCTCCCGAGGAGGTGGTCCATGCCTTCAAGGATGTCGCCAGTGCCCGGGAGGATCGGGAGCGGGCGATCAACGAGGCGGAGGGCTATGTCAACGACATCATTCCCAAGGCCAGGGGCGAAGCCGCCCGGCAGATCCAGGAGGCCGAGGGCTACAAGGCGGCCAGGGCCACCCGTGCCATCGGCGATATCAAGCGCTTTGCCTCTCTCCTGGAAGAGTACAGCAAGGCGAGGGATGTGACCCGGGCCCGCCTCTACCTGGAGACGATGGAAGAGGTCCTCGAAGGGGCCAACAAGGTTGTCATCCAGCCCGGGGCCGGACAGGGAGTGCTGCCCTACCTCCCCCTCGAGAGGCGACCGTTTCCGCCGCCTCCCGTCGCCCCATCCCTGGGCGAAGCGGAAGCGGTGGGAGGTGGCCGATGAAAAAGCCTCTGCCCAAGGGCGTGGTCGTTTTTCTGGTGGGGGCTCTGCTTCTCGTCCTCTCCCAGTCGGTGTTCGTCATGCACCAGGTGGAGCAGGGACTGGTGATCTTTTTGGGCAAGCCGTCGCGACCGATCACCGCCCCCGGCATCCACTTCAAGGTGCCTTTCGTCGAACGGCTGTACACCTTCGAGAAGCGGGTTCTGATCATGGATCAGGAGTCCCAGGAGGTCCTCTCCGCCGACAAGAAGAACCTCAAGGTCGACAATTATACCAGTTGGCGGATCGTCGACCCGCTGGTCTTTTTCCGCACGGTCCGCAGCGAGGAAGGGGCCGTCCAGAGGCTCAACGACATCATCTATTCGAATCTGCGCGAGGTTTTCGGACAGTACAAGATGATGGAGATCGTCTCCGGGGCCCGTGAAGACCTCATGCAAAAGATGCGCGACGGGGCCAACGAGCGGGCCAGGCAGTACGGTATCGAGATTGTCGATGTTCGCATCAAGCGCACGGACCTGCCCCCGGAGAACTCCAAGGCCGTCTTCCGACGGATGCAGACCGAACGCGAGCGCCAGGCCAAGCAGTATCGGGCCCAGGGCGAGGAGGAGGCGGTCAAGGTCAGGGCCAAGGCCGATCGGGAGCGCGCGGTGATCCTGGCCGATTCCTACCAGGAATCGCAGAGATTGCGTGGTGAAGGGGATGCCGAGGCGGCGAGGATTTACGCCGAGGCCTATCAGGTCGATCCCCAGTTTTTCCGGTTCCGTCGCACCCTGGAGGCTTATCAAAGGGCCTTTTCCAAGGATACGACCCTGGTTGTGGAGCCCTCCGGGTTTTTCCGTCTCTTCGGGCAGAATCCGGAGATGGACCAGTAGCGGCTGGCGATTGCCCAGTTGACCCTTCGCTGTAGGCTGGGGGATTTTCGTTGCGGGATTTTCTGACAGCTCTGGGGCTGGTCCTGATCCTGGAAGGGGTGCCCTATTTTCTGGCGCCTGGGCGGATGCGGGTGTGGGTGGTTCGGATCGCCGATTTGCCGGAGCGGGCGCTCAGGCAGACCGGGTTAGTGCTGATGCTTTTGGGGCTGCTGGTGGTCTACCTTGTGCGGGGATGACCTTCTGCCTGGTCTCTTGTCCGACACGGGGGTGGAGTTCGGGGTTTGCGTGACATCGGGGCGGTGAAGATTCCTCTGGATCTGGTCCTTGCAGAGCCTGGGACCCGGGTCCTGGGCGTGCTTTCGGGGTCGGCCCTGGTCGACCGGTGGGAAGAGGGGCGGGTGGAAGGTGGCCTTGCGGTCGAGTTGACCTTCACCCGCGACAAGAACAAGGTTCGGGTTCGGGGATCGATCTCCGGGGTGGCGGGGTTCACCTGTTCTCGCTGCCTGGAGCCTTTTTCCGGGCAACTGGAGATTGCCGTGGATCGCATTTTTTCCCAGGGTGCTGATCCGGCGTTGGCCGCCCGCGAGTGGCGGATGGACGACGATGTGGTGCATGTGGAGGCGGGGCTTCTGGAGGTGGGGCCCCTGGTCGTGGAGGAGGTGATTCTGGCGGCGCCGATGGTGCCCTTGTGTCGCGAGGGCTGTCTGGGGCTCTGTCCTGCTTGCGGCGCCGATCGCAACCGCGGCGGGTGCGACTGTTCGGGAGGGGAGAAGGAAACCCCCTTTGCCTCTCTGGGAGTCCTGCTGGGGCGGGGGCCCGAAGGTCGCTGAACGTTTACTGTCGATTGTATTGATTTCGAGGAGCGAGAGAGATGGCGGTACCCAAGAAGAGACAATCCCGGTCGCGTGGGCGTGGCCGGTCGGCCCATAGTGCCCTGAGGACGCCCAGCCATTCGGTGTGTCCGAACTGCCAGGAGCCCCGGATTCCCCACCGTGTGTGCCCGAAGTGTGGTTTTTACCGGGGGCGTGAGGTGATCGAGATTGAGTCGTAACGGCCTGTTGATCGACAGGCGGTTCCCTGCGGAAATGGTTGGCATCTTTTCTGTCGTCCTTTTGCGACCGCAACCGGGTTGGTTCCGGCTTCCGGGGTCCTGCCTGGTGGCCTGTTCTTCCCTGCGCCATGGGTGCCGTTCGTGACCGTCCGCGTGGCCTTGGACGCCATGGGCGGGGATCATGCGCCGACGGCTGTCATCGATGGGGCGGTTGAGGCGCTTGCGAGTCATCCGGATGCCGTTTTCATTCTGGTTGGTCAGGAAGAGGTCATCGGTCGGGAGCTTGCCCGAGTTGGAGAGGTGGCGTCCCGCTTCGAGGTGAAGCTCGCGAGCCAGGTGGTTGGCATGGGGGAGAAGCCCTCCGTGGCGCTGCGCACCCTCAAGGATTCTTCGATGCGGGTCGGGGCAACGCTGGTCAAGACCGGGGAGGCGGATGCCTTTGTCTCTGCGGGCAATACCGGGGCGTTGATGGCGACGGCGCGGTATGTTCTCAAGACCTTGCCGGGGATAGACCGGCCTGCCATTGCTTCGGCGCTGCCTTCGATACGCGGGCGGACGCTGATGCTGGATCTTGGGGCCAACGTCGATTGTACTGCCGAGCATTTGTGCCAGTTCGCTTTGATGGGGAGCGTCTATGCCTCGGCGGTGATGGGCATCGAGAGGCCGCGGATCGGCCTGCTCAATATTGGCGAGGAGGAGGTGAAGGGCAATGAGGTGGTCAAGGAGGCGGGGGATCGTTTGCGGCGGACTACGTTGAATTTCATCGGCAATGTCGAGGCGACGGATATTTTCGTTGGTGATGTGGATGTGGTGGTTTGTGATGGTTTTGTAGGCAACGTCAGCCTCAAGACCTCTGAGGGGGTGGCGAAGATGTTTTCCCGGTTTTTGCGGGAGGCCTTCAACGAGTCATTGATGGCGAAGCTTGGGTATTTGCTGGCAGGTCCTGCCCTGCGGCGGTTTCGGACGCGGGTGGATGCCCGGGCCTATAATGGAGCCAAGTTGATGGGGCTCAACGGGGTTGTGGTCAAGAGTCATGGGTCGGCGGATGCGTTTGCGTTCGCCAATGCGATTCGGGTGGCGGTCGGGCTTGCGGTCAACCGGGTGAATGACCGGATTCAGCGGCATCTTGCGGAAATCCAGGGTTCGGGGGAGGGGTGATGGCCAATCCTCTGGTAAGGGTGGCGGGGACCGGCTCATGTTTGCCGGAGAGGCGGCTGACCAATGCCGAGCTGGCCCAGATGGTGGATACCACCGAGGATTGGATCCTGATGCGGACCGGGATCCGCGAGCGGCGCATTGCCGCTGCGGGTGAGTTCACCTCGGATCTGGCGGTTCGGGCAGGGCAGGTTGCTCTGGAGGCGGCGGGAGTTGAGCCCAACGATCTGGATCTGATTCTGGTGGCGACGACCACTCCAGATCTGGTATTCCCTGCGACGGCGACGATGGTGCAGCGGAAGCTGGGGGCGCACTACCGTCAGGCGCCGGCCTTCGATATTCAGGCGGTGTGCGCGGGTTTTGTTTACGCGGTGACCATCGCCGAGAAGTTCATCCTTTCGGGGTCGTGTTCGCGGGTGCTGGTGATTGGCGCGGAGACTTTTTCCCGGATTGTGGACTGGAAGGACCGGAGTACCTGCATACTTTTCGGAGACGGGGCTGGAGCGGCGGTTTTGACGGCGGCGCAGGGGGAGGAGGGGAGCAGCGGCATTCTCTCGACCCATATCTACGCTGACGGTTCCTATCGCGACCTCTTGCGGGTTTCCGGGGGGATTTCGACGGGGTTGCAGCCTGGCGAGGATCCGCGGGTTTCCGGGGTTGGTTTTGTGCAGATGCGGGGCAACGAGGTTTACAAGCAGGCCGTCAAGTCGATGAGCGCGGCCATTGATGACACCCTGATCATGAACGGTCTGGAGCGGCATCATATCGACTGGTTGGTGCCGCATCAGGCCAATATCCGCATCATCGAGAGCATCGCCAAGCGTTTGGAAGTGGGCATGGAACAGGTTGTGGTCACGGTGGATCGGCATGGCAATACCTCGGCGGCGAGTGTGCCTCTTGCCCTGGATGAGGCGGTTCGGGATGGTCGGATCAAGAGGGGAGACAAGGTTCTCCTTGTCGCCTTTGGCGGGGGGTTCACTTGGGGGTCGGTTTTGATTCGGTGGTGATTCCCTCTCCGCTATCTGGGGGTTCGCGGAGAGAGAGCAGTCTCTTGAGGTTGACGCCGTGTATATCGGTCTCCTCGAGGATCTGATGGGAAGCCATCTCTCCTTCCTGCTCCTTGCGGATCTTTTGGATTTTTAGCGCGGTCTCCAATTCCAGATCCTGAATCTGGTTTTGTTGCTCCGCCCGCCGGATATCTTCGGTCGCCTTCAGCTCCCGAATTTTGACTAGGGAGGCGAAGGCAATCTCCAGGAGTTTGGTTTCCTCGGCGTTGGCAATTTCCAGATCGCGAAGTTTTCGCTGGTTTCTGATTTGGAAAAGTCCCATCTCTTGCTCGTTTTCAGCTTCCTTTTCTTTCATCTCCCTGTCACTTTTTATCTTAAGAAGATGAGCCTCTTTTTGATTTTCAAGTTCCTTCTTTTGTAACCGTTAAGGGGGGGCATGGGCAAGGGTATCATCCTGTTATTTCAGGGGCTTCTCCCCTGAACCCCAACCGAGGGGGCAGGCGGAGCCTCCCCCTCGGGCCCCCCCAACCACTCTCAATATTATCTTTATTTGTCGATTCTCGTTTTGATATTCGGTCGGTCCGATTGAAAATCCTGGTTCTGTACTTCGGTGAACGGTTACTGATCTTGCAGCTTCAGTCATCCTGCTTTGTCGTTGACTCTTCGCTCATTTGCCCGGCCCCTTTTCGGAGTACGGATTATTGTGGTGATTTTCTTGATCGAGTTTATAAAAAAGTTGAAATATATAAATAATTTTTGCCATTGATTCAGATAACAGCCTGTTACGAGAGAAAGACGGGACTCTGGGGAACCATCATGCCCGGGGCCGGGAAAGGAGGACGAAAACCCTTTGCGGAAAGGTTGGGGTAGGGTATTTTTGTTGGCGGCAGGATCAGCCGTTCTGTGGGCGGGGTGGGTGGCTGTTCGTGCCGCTTCACGCGATGTCCGTTTGTGAACGAACATGCCCTCGTTCTGGAGAAGTCGGAGGCCCGCGCCTCTTCGACCGACGTGGAGGCCTGTCCCCGTAGCTCAGCCGGATAGAGCAACGGATTCCTAATCCGTAGGCCGGAGGTTCAAATCCTCTCGGGGACGCCAACAAGGATTGCGATCACACCGGGAAAAGCGGACCCGTTCATCAACGGGGGGAGCCCTCTCGCCAACGCGGACGGCGTAGGTCGTTTCGGACCGGCGTTGCTCCTCTTGCGCACTGCGGGTCAGGCGGGCGTTATACTGGCGGAGCAAAGGAGACCCACTTCGGAAAATTTTCTGTTCGTATTGCGGTGCAGCATGGAGAAGGTTTTGGCTGATTTTGGTGGGCGAAGGGGGCGCCAAATAGGCCTATCGTATTGATCGATCAGTAAAAATTCAGATCACGTCGAACTTTCTTCGTTTTTGGCAGTGAAGCGTTCGGCACCTCCGGGGCTCCTGTGCGCCAGGCAAAAGCATGCCGCCTACGAGCGCTTCGCAAAGGCTTCCTCCAGGGAACTGGCATCGAGCGCCTGGTCAAACCACTTTTCTACCGATTCTTGATCGGCTGGGAGGGCTCTTTCAGACGCCCATCCGGGCAGTGATCCAAAACGCCGCCGGAGAAGTTTCAGCAGCAAGGCCGCCTTGCCCTTTTGTTCGCCTTCCTGCCGTCCCTCCTGCCGTCCTTCCTGCCGTCCTTCCTGCCGTCCTTCCTGTCGTCCTTCTTCCCGCGCCAATTGCACCGCACCCTTGGCGTCCGTTATGGCAAGAGTCAGGGGCCGAAAGTCGCCACCGGTGGGTGGAGTCGACTTTCTAAACCACCGAAACCGGTCTTGTTACCCATTGGAAACATTGGAGAATTTCAGAGAATCAACAAGGATACTGCAAGAGCGAAGGAATCGGAGAGAACAGGGCAAAAAAGTAGTGGCGGAGAGAGAGGGATTCGAACCCTCGATACCCTTTCGAGTATAACACCTTAGCAGGGTGCCGCCTTCGACCACTCGGCCATCTCTCCCCAATACCTCAAGCCCGCCCGCCTAGGGTAGCGCAATCAAAAACCTTGTCAATGGCCTGGAAGGTATCAACGCAAACGGGGATGCGCTTCTGAAGCTTGCTGGCGGTCTCGACGGAGGCTTGGTTTGGCATTCCACACTTCCGGTCAGCGTCTCTCACTGGGGGGACCGAGTGTCTGTCGCAAAGTGCGGCGGACATTGCAGCGCAGGCATGAAACGCCGGAATCAATGTTGTGTAATAGATTGATTCTATGAGGATGTAAAAGCCTGCTGTAGCTCTTCTGTCAAGGAGAACAGCCGCGTATGGGCAACCAGTGGACAAGAGATGGCGGGGCGAATGACCAACGGCGTAAACCAATCGTAACAGCCCGTTGATTAACGGGCTGTTACGACGGGACGTCAGGAGACCGTGACCTCGACCGGCTCACAGGCCCAGAGACCATGCTTGGTACAGTAGGACATAGCGGTGAGGCGCAGCTTGCCGGCGCTGGGGACGACGTTGAAGGTCACCTCCGCCTGTCCTTTCTGACCAGCGCCGCCGAGGGCCCCGGCGGTAAAGTTTGCCTCGGCCAGGAGGGTTTCGCCGCTGTAGAGTTGGATCGACTTGATGTAGTGGTCCGGGTCGTCCGGGTGAGAGTATTCCTGACCCATCCGCACCGTTACCGGAAACTTCTGTCCGGCGGTGGCCGAGGCGGCGCACTGGAGGAAAGGGGAGTGGCGGTCGATGTAGTCCTTTTTGGCCTCTTTGTCGACGCTGCTGATATCGACATAGGTATTGATCTTGGGCATGGTTCACTCCGTCATTGGGTGTCTGTAGGGGCAGGTCCCGGAAACGGGGAGATCCCGCCGGGACCTGCCGGGTTTGGTGAATCAGAGTTTGCCGGCGTGGGCGGCCAGGTACTCGGCGACCCCCTCGGTGGAGGCCTTCATGCCGGGCTTGCCATGTTGCCAGCCAGCGGGGCAGACCTCGCCATGTTCCTCGGTGAACTTCAGGGCATCGACCATGCGCAGCATCTCGTCGATATTCCGACCCAAGGGGAGGTTGTTGACCACCTGGTGCTGAACGATGCCGTTACGGTCGATCAGGAAGGAGCCTCTCAGGGCGATATCGGGTCCGGTCAACATGTCATAAGCCCGTCCGATGGCCTTGTTGATGTCAGCCACGAGCGGATAACGGACGTTGCCGATGCCGCCTTTGTTGACTGGGGTGTTCTTCCAGGCAAGGTGGACGAAATGGGAGTCGATGGAGACGCCGACAACCTCGACGCCGCGCTTTTTGAATTCATCGAGGCGATGGTCGAAGGCGATGAGTTCGGAAGGGCAGACGAAGGTGAAATCGAGGGGGTAGAAAAAGAGGACGACGTATTTGCCCTTCAGATCGGAGAGCTTGAAATCATTTTTGAAACTGTTGTCAGGCATGACTGCGGTGGCGGTGAAATCGGGGGCCGGTTTGGCGACCAGTACGCTCATGATAGTGACTCCCTGTTGCTGAAGAGTTGGGCCCGCAATGGCGAATCCGAAACCAGGCGGGCAGAACGGACACATCATTCATTCCATACGTCGTCGCCGACCGCTTCATTGCGGCGATGGGCCCGGGAAGGAGCGGATCGAGGCGAACGGATCGGTATTGCCGGGGCAAAAGCCGGACGGGGAAGAATCGGTGCTTTGGGATCTCCGCATCTGCCCGTGCCGCCATGGCAGGAGAGATCTTAGCGAATTGGGGTTGAAGGTCAAGCGGAAAAAGTGATATACCGACAAAATTGTTGGTTTGCAAACACCCGGGTGGGGAGTGGCAACTCGTGATCACGAACCTGATCGGAACGCGGATAAGGGCCTTGCGCAGCCGCGGGAAGATGACTCAGCAGACGTTGGCGGAGCTGGCGGGGATTCCACGGGCGACGCTGGCGACGGTGGAGAAGGACGGGGCCAATCCGAGTCTTGCTGTCGCCTGGCGGATTGCTCGGGCCTTGGGGGTGGCGATCGACGACCTGGTGGAGGAGGAGCGGCACAAAATCCAGAAGCTGCCAGCGGCGGGAATGCTGACGACCGAGTCGGGAGACGGCAACTATCGGGCGGTCACGGTATCGCCGGCAGGGGCGTTTCATTTTTTGCAGCAGGCATTCGAGATTCGTCCGGGGGCGATTTATCAGGGTCGACCGCACCCACCCGGGAGCGAGGAGTATCTCTACATCATTTCGGGAGTGGTTCTGTTGGAGGTCGAGGGGGAGACCTCGCGGCTGGAGAGAGGGGACAGCGCCTGTTTTCACGGGAACGTTCGGCACAGTTATCTCAACCCTTTGGAGGAGCCGGCGCGAGGGATGGTGACCATCCTCGAGGGGAGGCTGGGCGGAGTTCCTGGTGGAGGGGGTCAGGAAGTTTCTTGACAATGGGCCGCGTGGGATGTACTCCTTTGTGGTTTACGCGGAGGGGTTCCCGAGCGGCCAAAGGGAGCAGACTGTAAATCTGCCGGCTCAGCCTTCGAAGGTTCGAATCCTTCCCCCTCCACCAGGGAGTCCGGCACCGCCATGGGGCGCTGCTCTTGTGGTTGGTGTTATGCGGGGTTGCGGGTGTAGTTCAGTGGTAGAACGTCAGCCTTCCAAGCTGATCATGGGGGTTCGATTCCCCCCACCCGCTCCAAAAGAACGGGCGACAAACGGAAGATCGGGCGGTTTCGGAAGATTTCGTGAGGGCGGAGACGGATTCGGCAGGACGTGCCCATGTAGCTCAGGCGGTAGAGCACTTCCTTGGTAAGGAAGAGGTCACCGGTTCAATCCCGGTCATGGGCTCCACTTGGTTTTGGTGATTGGTGGCGGGTTGTGGCGGTCGGTAACGGATAGAAGTTAATCGGGGAGGAATGGGGATGGCCAAGGCGAAATTCGAGCGGACCAAACCGCATGTCAACATCGGCACCATCGGTCATGTGGATCATGGCAAGACAACGCTGACTGCGGCCATTACCAAGATATTGGCGTCGAAGGGGATGGCGCAATTCATGGCCTACGACCAGATCGATGCCGCCCCGGAAGAGCGGGAGCGGGGGATCACGATCGCAACGGCGCATGTGGAGTACGAGACGGCGAATCGCCACTATGCCCACGTGGACTGCCCCGGACATGCCGACTACATCAAGAACATGATCACCGGGGCGGCGCAGATGGATGGTGCGATCCTGGTGGTGAGCGCTGCGGACGGGCCGATGCCGCAGACCCGCGAGCACATTCTTCTGGCGCGTCAGGTCGGTGTGCCGTCGCTCGTGGTGTACATGAACAAGGCGGATCAGGTTGACGATCCCGAGCTGTTGGAGCTGGTGGAATTGGAGGTCCGGGAGCTTCTGAGCCAGTACGATTTTCCAGGCGACGACATCCCGGTGGTGGTGGGGTCGGCATTGCAGGCGTTGGAGGGGAAGGAAGGGGAGATGGCTGCCGGTTCCATCGAGAAGCTGATGGCGGCCGTGGACTCCTACATCCCGCAGCCGGACCGTCCTTTGGATGGCCCGTTCCTGATGCCGATCGAGGATGTGTTCACGATCAGCGGTCGCGGGACGGTGGTGACAGGCCGGGTCGAGCGCGGGATCGTCAAGGTCGGTGAGTCGGTTGAGATCGTCGGGTTGCGGACGACGCAGACGACGACCTGCACCGGGGTCGAGATGTTCCGCAAGCTGCTCGACCAGGGGCAGGCCGGTGATAATATCGGGGTTCTGTTGCGCGGGACGAAGCGCGAGGAGGTGGAGCGGGGGCAGGTTCTGGCGAAGCCCGGCTCGATCACCCCGCACACGAAGTTCAAGGCCGAGTGCTACATCCTGACGAAGGAAGAGGGTGGGCGGCACACGCCGTTTTTCTCGAATTACCGTCCGCAGTTTTATTTTCGGACAACGGATGTGACCGGGCAGTTGACCCTGCCCGAGGGGACGGAGATGGTGATGCCTGGCGACAACGTGTCGCTTTTGGTTGAGTTGCAGTCGCCGATCGCGATGGAGCAGGGATTGCGGTTTGCCATCCGCGAGGGTGGTCGGACGGTCGGTGCCGGGGTCGTGGCGGAAGTCGTCGAGTAGGGGTCTGAGACCCGGGTTGGAATCGAGGCGGGACAGTGAGTCCCGCCTCGTTGTCATGAGTGGGACGGAGCGATTTCTATGCGTGACCTGATCAGCCTCTGCTGTGAAGAGTGCAAGCGGCGGAACTACACCACGGACAAGAACAAGCGCAACACGCCCGACAAGCTGAAGTTCAGTAAATATTGTCCCTCTTGCCGGAAGCATACCCTTCACAAGGAGGGGAAGATCAAGTAGAATCCCCCGTTTGGATTATCTCGACGGATTGCCGGGCGGCTCGTGAGGGTAGTCTTACGAGCCGGCGGGACCCGGGCACAGGACAGTAGCTCAATTGGCAGAGCATCGGTCTCCAAAACCGGCGGTTGTGGGTTCGAGTCCCTCCTGTCCTGCCAGATTTCATACCGATAGCTGGGCTATTCAAATGTGCTGATGAGCGACATGGAAATAGGTTGGGTACCGCAGTTCAGGCAGTATGTGCTGGACGTGCGA
>JADGCL010000044.1 GCA_015229005.1 Magnetococcales bacterium | reverse complement strand
CCCCACCACCGCCACCACCGCCACCCGAGGGAACCTCCGCCCCGGAGGCGACGGACCCGGGCGTCCTCGAATCCCTGGCCGCCATGGTCGCCGAGGAGGATATCGGCGGCGGGGAGGAGGAGACGCCAACCACCTCCAGCCGCCCCGGAGGCGCTTCCAGGACCCCGAAATTCAACGAGAAGGACGGCCTGCCCGATCCCGACGAGAGGGGGAGCGTCCGCGCCGTGATGACCGAGCCCCCCTTCAGCCTCAAGGACGAAGAGAGGGTCATTCGCGCCATCAATGCCATGGAAAAGGAGGGGTACCGGTATATCGGCGTCGAGCGCAACGGCAAACTGCTCCGCATGGTCACCCAGAGTGACCTCAGACAGATCATGGGACCGTTCTACGGCACCAAGGCCATGAGCGCCCGCGACAAGGCGATCTGCACGATTCCCTTGGGCAAGATCAACGAAAGCCAGCGGCTGGTCCAGATCTCCGTCGCCGGCACGATCAACCAGGCAGCGGACCTTATCGGGGAGTACGGCCTCCGGGCCTTACCGGTGATCAGCAGCAAGGGGGTCCTGCGCGGCTTCGTCACGGTCCACGGGATTCTCGCCTACTTCCGCCAGAAGAGGGCGGGCGGGCCGAAGGCGGCGGATACCTGACCCCTCGGCAGACCACCCCCGCCCACCTCCTCAGCGCAACTCCGCCGCCACCTTGGCCGCAGCCTCCAGGGTCCGATCGATGATCTCGTCGTCGTGGGCCGTGGAGACGAACCCAGCCTCGTAACCGCTTGGGGCGAGATAGATGCCATGGGACAACATCCCATGGAACCAGCGGTTGAAGCGCGTCATGTCGCAGGCGCTCACCTCCTGAAAATCCCTGACCGACTCCCGGGCGGTGAAGAACAATCCGAACATGGAGCCGACCCGGGTCCCCAGATGCGGGATACCTGCCGCCCGGAGGTGCCCCGAGATACCGTCGACCAGCCTGGCGGTCGCCGCCTCCAGGGCCTCGAAGACCCCCGGCGCGGAGATCAATTCCAGCGTCGCCAGACCGGCGGCCGTGGCCAGGGGATTGCCGGAGAGGGTCCCCGCCTGGTAAACCGGCCCCGCCGGGGAGATCCGGTTCATGAGATCGGTGCGTCCCCCGTAGGCCCCCAGGGGAAGACCGCCGCCGATCACCTTCCCCAGAGTGGTCAGATCGGGATGGACCCCGAAGAGCGACTGGGCCCCGCCCAGCGCCACCCGGAAACCGGTCATGACCTCGTCGAAGATCAGGATCGCGCCGAACTGGTCGCACAGCCGCCGCAGCCCCTCCAGAAAACCCGGGAGCGGCGGGACGCAGCCCATGTTGCCGGCAACCGGCTCGACGATGATGGCGGCAATCTCCCGACCCTTCAGCCGGAAAAGCTCCTCGGCCCTCTCCAGATCGTTGTAGGGCAACGTCAGGGTGTCGCGGGCGGTCGCCGCCGTCACCCCCGGAGAGGAGGGGACTCCCAGGGTCGCCGCCCCCGATCCGGCGGCGACGAGCAGGGAGTCGGCATGACCGTGATAGCAGCCGCTGAACTTGACGATGGCATCGCGTCCGGTCGCCGCCCGGGCCAGGCGCAGGGCGCTCATGGTGGCCTCGGTGCCGGAGTTGACCAGACGCACCATCTCGACCGAGGGGAGCCACTGGATGATCTCTTCCGCCAGATCCGTCTCCGCCGCCGTCGGCGCCCCGAAGGAGGAGCCCCGCGCCGCCGCTTCGCAGATCGCCTCGACCACCCGCGGATGGGCGTGGCCGGCGATCAGGGGACCCCAGGACCCCACGTAATCGATATAGGAGTTGCCATCCACATCGGTGATCCTCGCCCCCAGGGCCCGCTCGATGAAGAGCGGATCGCCCCCCACCGACTTGAAGGCCCGGACAGGACTGTTGACACCACCGGGAATGACCTGGCACGCCTGCCGGTACAACATTTCCGATCGGCTCATACGCCCCTCTCCGACTGATCACCAAGATACGACCGTCCGGACCTCTCCGGACCCGAACCGGCCAGACCACCCCCCCGGCGGGCAGTCGCCTCATCGACACCCTGCCGTCCGCCTTCACCGACTCCGCCCAAACCCAACAGAGTCGTCAGTCTATTCCAACCGGGGGCGCCATACCAGGATCACCCCTTTGGCCGGACTCTCCGATCGGCGCATCACCGGGCGGGCCAGCATCACCGGGCAGGCCAGCATCACCGGGCGGGCCAGCGGTTGGCACAGACCGGCGGCAAACACCTCCGAGAGACGACGCCCCCGGAAAAAACAAAACAGGGGGAGAGGATTGCTCCTCCCCCCCTTTCAACCACGGGGTCTGCCCGTATTCCTGTATCCGCTCAGGCTTCCTGCCTCGACTCCCCCAGATCCGGGGGGAGATCCGTCCGATGGCTCCGTCGTCAATGACGGTCAGGCATAGAGCGCGCCGAGACCACTCTCGACCCTATGCGCCCCCTCGACTTCCGGGGAATTCTGCATGAGGCGCTCCAACACCTGACTGACCAGAAGATCGATGGCCCGTCCGACCTTCTCCGGGGCAGTGGTGTGTACCGGGGTCTCCTCCCTGGAGACCGCTTCCGCCGGGGCCTTTTCACTGGCCCTGACGGACGGGGCCACCAGGCCCCTCACGGCAGGCGAGACAACGTTTGCGAACCGATCCGTATTGAGCAAGACCGAGGTATCCATGGCTCCATCCCTTTCGCCAAGCTTGGAAGACCAATCCTTCCTGGGATTATTGATCGGCCGAAGCGGCAAAGAGGATAAGGGCAAAAAGAGGCCACAGGCCGGGGCTAGAGTCCCAGAACCGTTCCAACCCGTTCCACGATCTCGGGAATCCGGCACCCGTCGATTTCCACCACATGGTCGGCCGCCAGCCGGTAGAAGGGCTCCCGCCGCCGCATGATCGTCTCGGCGTCGTTCGTCCGGCTCAGCGACGGGCGGCTCTCGTCCCCCCGGATCCGGGCCGCCAGGCGCCCGGCATCGCCCTTGAGCCAGACGAGTTGCCCGTGGCGTTTGAGGGCGGCCACCTTGCGCTCGCTGAAGATCTCCTCCCCGGCGGCGTCGAGGTCAACCACCACCCCGCCGCCGCAGTCAATGATGATCCCCTCCAGGGCGGCGGCCTTCACCACCACCTGGTATTCGAGTTCGCGGAAGGGACGCCAGTCGCCGCCGTGGCGTTCGACGAGCGCGGCAATGGAGGCCCCTTCGGACTCATAGGAGACCAGGAGGTCGGTGGAGAGGAGCCCGCGCCCGGTCACCGCCGCCAGGCGTCGCGAAACGCTCGTCTTGCCCGAACCCCGGGGACCGATCAGGACGATGTTCATGCCTGCCGCGAGCGGTCGAACTTCCGGGACGATCTTCATGCCTGCCGCGAGCGCCGCCAGTGGTCGAACTTCAGGATGAGGAGAAACAGCGGCGCCGAATGGAGAAGCAGATCGAATATGTCCAGCGGTCGCCGCAGCGTGCCGCCGACGAGCATCCGGAGCTTCTCCAGGAGGTGCGGTTCAGGGACCAGCGGCGCCACCCCCAGGAGGAGGGCCATCACCAGGAGCCCCGACCAGGGGAGACGGTCGGTCCAGTGACGGCGTGCCGCCGAAGACCCGCCCGAGGCCGGCGGCGGTACCGGCGAAGGGGATGACGTCGACCTGTCGACCACGGAAACTCCTCTCGCGACGGGGGAAAAGACCCCGGGGGGCCGACACCTGCGGCGACGGCCCCCGCCTGACCGGCCAACCGGGACCGGCACGGATCCGACCTGCAACAACCTGCCATCATAGCCCCTGACCCCCGCCCGGGTGAATCCCCCTCGGCACGCCGACCCCGACAAAGTGAGAAATCCCGACCGGTCATTGCGGCGAAGGAGTTGACCTCGGCACAAAATTCTCTAGAATGGGGCGCCTGGGCGGGTGTCGTCTAATGGTAGGGCCTAAGCTTCCCAAGCTTAAGACGGGGGTTCGATTCCCCTCACCCGCTCCAGTTTTCCCAGCCGCTGCCCGCCTCGCCTCCCCTCCATCCCGGAACCCCCGTGGATCCCGTGACCCCTGACCCGGACCCCGTTCAGCTCCTCGTCGATTTCGCCGAGTGGGGGGCCCCGCTCCGTTTCCGCGACCCCATGGGGATCCTCACGACCCGCATTGCCGGGGAGATCCCTGAACTCCTCGCCGCCTGCGAGGAGGCCGCCCGGAATCACCGCTGGGTCGCGGGCTTCCTGACCTACGAGGCCGCCGCCGCCTTCGACCTCCCCGTCGCCGACCCCGATCCCCTCCTCCCTCTCGCCTGGTTCGGGATCTTCGAGGCCCCGCAACCGGCCTTCTTCCCACCCGGCCCTCCCCTTTCCCCCTGGGGGGCGCCGATCCCGGCGATTCCCCGGTCCCGCTATCTGGCGGACCTGGCCCGGATCCACGAACATCTCCTGGACGGGGAGAGCTATCAGGTCAATTACACCCTCCCCGCCCGTTTCGCCGCCGACCCAGACCCCCTCGCCTTTTTCCTGCACCTCCAGGGACGGCACCGTCACCCCTACGCCATGTATCTCTCCACCCCGGAGGTGACGGTGGCCTCTCTCTCCCCAGAGTGTTTCCTGAGCCGGCGGGGGTCTCTCCTCACCAGCGCCCCCATCAAGGGGACCCGGCCCCGATCCCCGGACCTCCAGGAGGATGCGGCCCTCTCGCGGGAACTTCGGGAGTCCGCCAAGGAGCGGGCCGAACACGTCATGATCGTCGACATGGCCCGCAACGACCTGGGACGGATAGGCGCGACCGGAAGCATCCGGGTCGAGCGGCTCTTCGAGGAGCGTCTCTTTCCCAGCGTCCGTCACCTGGAGAGCCGGGTCCACGGGCACGATCCCGGCAGCAGCCTGGCGCAGGTGATGGCGGCGCTCTTTCCGGCGGCCTCCATCACCGGGGCGCCGCGCGTGCGGACGATGGCGATCATCCGCGAACGCGAGGGGCGGCCCCGGGGGATCTACACCGGCTCCCTGGGGGTGATCCGCCCCGGGGGGGATTTTCTCTTCAACGTCGCCATCCGCACCCTGGTGCAGACGCCGGGAGGGCGGGCGACCCTGGGATTGGGGGGGGGGATCGTCGCCGATTCCGAACCGGAGGCCGAGTGGCGGGAGGTGGCCTGCAAGGGGGGATTCGTGACCAGGCTGCCGCCGCCGCTGCACCTCCTGGAGACGATGCGGGTCGAGGCCCCGGGGGTGATCCCCCTTTGGGGGCGTCACTGGCGGCGGCTGGCAGATTCGGCGCGGGCCTTGGGATTTCCCTGCACCTGGGAGGGGTGCGTCGCGGCGGTTCGGGAAGCACTGGAACGCCTCCGCCGGCAGGGGGCGTTTCCCCGGGTGCTGCGCCTGGCGCTCGCCGCCGACGGGGCGTTGAGCTTCACCGACCGGCCCGTGGCGTCACCGGTCGAAGGAAACCTTCGCGTCTCGCTGAGCCGGTATCCGGTGGATCATCGGGATCGCCTGTTGCGGCACAAGACGGACCGCCGCCAGCTCTTCGATGCGGAACTCGCCCGGGCGCGTCGGGGGGGCTACGACGAGGTGTTCTTTCAGAACGGGCGCGGCGAGATCACCGAGGGGGCCATCCGCGCCGTCGCCGTGCGCCTGGAGGAAGGGTGGTTCGTGCCGGCGATCGACTCCGGGGTGTTGGCGAGCCTCTGGCGGGCAGGAATCCGGGAGAGTCTTGCGGCCCGGGAGCGGTCGATCACGCTGGCCGATCTCCGCCGGGCCCGGGAGATCCTCTGCGGCAACGCGGTGCAGGGAACGGTCGCGGTCGGGAGGGTCGATGACGGTGACGGGGGCCTCCTCTGGGAATTGCCGCCAACGTCCCCCTGACCGGAAACAATCCCACTACCCGAAGGGGGCTGGGGGGGCTGATTGCCTGGAGAGCGGTGGCGCGTGAAGAATAAATGCTTGAGCCTCCTGCCCGGGCAGAAGGGCTGGAAAGACTACGGGAGGCCGAATCTGGCGGAGGTTCCCGACTCCGTGCGCACCCCGGCGCCGGCGTTGCTGTCCGACGCCAGGTCGAAAGATCTGGCCCTGGATGTATTGACGAATGCGGTCGGCATCTCCCGGGACAATCCGACACGGATCGTGAACACCCCGGTTGAAAAGGTGATCCTGCGACGGGAGCTGCTCGAGCATGTGGTGCAGCAGCGGACCGACAAACGCGAGCGCTATTCCAATTTCTTGCTGCCAACCCTGGAAGATCCATACGAAGTGTGGCTGGCCCAGTACTCGGACAGCGGTCTGCGGACACACTACATCGGCCTGTACCAGGACTACCGGGACATGATGGCCGTTGTGCGTATCGGCAAGGACGGGAGTCTGATCTGGAACTTGATCAGATCGGGGGAGAAGTGGCTGAACAACAGAAGAGCCGGGACCCTTCTGTTTGGAAGGTGAAAGCGGAAACAACCGGCGGGGGGTCAAGCCCGGCTACGACCCCTGGACATCGCCCGGGCGGTTCAGCCGACTATCGGGTCCAGGCCCAGTCGGTTTCGCACCCCCGCCGATGGGAGCAGGATACAATATCTCCGTGAGCATTGAAATCGAAATTCGCCGGGGAAAAGACCCCGGATGGTCAGCCCTGATTGGAATTGGCCGAAGCCACCAAAGAGCAGAGGAAGAAAGAGGGGCACCGGCCCACCCCCATCCTGACAGCTCCTGGGAAAGTTGGGTTCCTCGAACCGTTTGTGGTAAAGTGGGAGAAGGGGTGAAAGGGATCGAATCCTCTCCGGAGGGACTCGCATGACCATGGTCGTCGCCTTCGACACGCTCAAGTTCGTTCGCCGCCTCCGGGACGCCGGAGTCGAAGAGAGGCAGGCCGAAGCCTTCTCCGACGCCTTTCGGGAGGTCCAGGATGCCCAACTGGAAGAGTTGGCGACCAGAGAGGATTTCGCCGAACTCAAGGGGGAGATCGCCGGACTCAGGGAGGACATCGAACGGCTGGAAGAGTCCACCAAGAAGGAATTCAAGCGGCAGGAGGAGTCCACCAAACGGGATCTCAAGGAACTCGAGATCCGTATGGAGGCAACCACCGAAAAAACGATCGGCCCCATCCGCACCGACCTGGCCGTCCTCAAGTGGATGACGACCGTCATGGTGACGGGGATCCTGGCCCTCCTCATCAAGGCCTTCTTCCCCGCCTGAGGCGGATCACCCCGGCCCGGTCGCCGGCTCCGGCCCGACCGGCTTCTCCTCGGGATCGCAGAAACAGTGCCGGTCGCGGGGGTCGCCGGCGCCATCGGTGCGCCCCTCGACGAAGTCGCGATAGCGTTCCAAGAGCGCCGGCTGGGGCACATCCTTGAAGCGGGTGCGCTGCGCCTCCGGCAGATCCATCAAAAAGGCCGCCGCCTGTCTCGCCCCCTCCCGAAGATCCGGCCGCGCCCCGGCAAGGAAGTGCCAATCCTGGATGCAATCGAGATGCTCCTCATGGCTCCGGAGCCGCGCCGCCACCTCCTCCAACCGGGTCTGGATCTCCCTTCCGAAGGCCAGTTCGCGCATGACCACGACATTGCGCGGTCCAGCCCTATCAGGCCGGCGAGCCAGCGCATCCGCCAGCTCATCCTCGCCGGGCAGGCGCTCGTTCAGCCCCAGGGCGACGGCCAGCCAATTTCTCCCCTGGATCGCCAGTGCATCCTTTTCCTTCTCGAATCCGGAAAGGGCCTGTGTCAGATCCTCCCGCCACCCCTGCCCGAGCGACAACCGCAGGCGCCCACGGTTCAGATGCAGGTAGGGGAAATCAGGATCGAGGGCCAGACCCTGGTCGAAACATCTCAGCGCCTCCCGACACCGCCGCCATCGATCCCCGAAGAGCAGGCCCAGGCCGGTCCAGGGGTAGGCATCCTTCGGGTTCAGTTCGATGGCCCGGCGGTAGGCCGCCTCCGATTCCTCGTAGCGCCCCAGATGATCCTGGAGCAGGTTGCCCAGGTTGTTCCAGGGGTCGGCATCCTTTGGGTTCAGTTCGATGGCCCGGCGGTAGGCCGCCTCCGATTCTTCGTAGCGCTCCAGATGATTCTTGAGCAGGTTGCCCAGGCCGTTCCAGGGATAGGCTAACTTCGGATCCAGCTCGATGGCCCGGCGGTAGGCCGCCTCCGA
Organism: Magnetococcales bacterium; assembly: GCA_015229005.1. Lineage (GTDB taxonomy): Bacteria > Pseudomonadota > Magnetococcia > Magnetococcales > JADGCL01 > JADGCL01. Next base: position 18,679 of record JADGCL010000044.1, on the reverse strand, counting down.
TTCCTCGTAGCGTCCCAGATGATCCTGGAGCAGGCTGCCCAGGCCGTTCCAGGGGGGGGCAAACTTCGGATCCAGCTCGATGGCCCGGCGGTAGGCCGCCTCCGATTCTGCGTAGCGCCCCAGATGAGTCTGGAGCAGGTTGCCCAGGTTGTTCCAGGGGGGGGCAAACTTCGGATCCAGTTCGATGGCCCGGCGGTAGGCCGCCTCCGATTCGCCATACCCACCGATCTCCGAGAGAAACCAGCCGCGAACGTAATGGGGTGTGATCCGATCGGGCGCCAGCTTGAGAAGATGGTCGATGACTGGGGAAAGCTTCGCGATTTCCTGCCGCTGCCCGCGCTGCAGAACAGCTTGACAAAGGACGGCGCAAAGGTCGGCATCATCCGGCAGTGGCTGACTCGCCACGCGCTCCAACAATCGCTCAAGCAGATCCGAGGAAACCCAGTCGGGAACCTCACTCTGCCAACCCAACGACTCCCAGGGATTCTCCAGGAGAGCCTCTTCAGCCATCCTCCTGGCTTCGTCGACCCTCGACTGGGGAAAGTTCGCCTTCTCCAGGGCTTCCGCAAGGTGACGCCAATAGTGCGGCGTCGTTTTCCAAGAGGCGAAAAGCCGGGGATCCTGCGGTGATCTCAGCAGGAAGGCCTCCCTGCCCGCCGCCTTCCCAAGCAGGAACTCCGCCCAATCCCCCTGTTGGCGAAAAAACTGCGAGACCAACTCCCCACCACGATCCATTACCAGACCGGAGAACCGGGTCTTCTCCTCTTGGAAGGTGGCAACCAGCGACTCCCATTGGAACCCGCTCAAGTCCCGCCACTTCCGGAGGGTCTTCCGCTTTTCCTCGATGGGCAGGGAGAGCGAACCACAAAGGCCATCCAGCAGCTCCTCCTGCTGCGGGCTCCACCCCTCATCCAGGCCGAACTCCCGCAGCCACTCCCCGATGCGCCCCGAATCTCCGGCGAAGGGCCAATGCCACTTGGGAAGCTGCATGAGGGTCGCCGTCGTCCGACTCAAGGGCCGAACCTCGTCCTTTCCGAGAACCTCCCGGGCCTGCCGCAGGGTCTGTCGCGAACTCTCCTGAAAATCGAACGTGACTGGCCCCTCCAGCGCCTCGGCGACCCTGACCACCGCCTCCCAATAGGGGTGAACGGCATGAAAGAGCGTCTGCCGGGGAATGGGCTCATCGGAAACCGCAAGATGCGGGGTATAGGGCAGGGAAAAAACTTTCGGCAACGCCTCGTCGGCCTCTCCCTCCCGTGGGACCCGCCGAGACTTCAGAGCTTCGACCCCCTCCGCTATGGCCCGGCGGCCAAGGGAGTCCTCGGAGAGGTTGGCGGGAACGGGCGAGAAGAGTACCACCAGGTCAGCGTAACACCCCCGCGGAATCCTCCGGGGACGGAGTTTGTCCAGGGTGATCCTCAGACCTTCGAGATTCTGCTGGTTGAGCCCGGAGACCAGGACCAGACGGTCGGCCATATAGCCCATGGCCAGATCCGCCAGCTCGGGGTGGCCGGTGCGGCAATCGATCAGGAGATAATCGATCCCGGCCTTGCGGGGATGATCTTCGACGCGAAACCCCTCGAAATCCCGGCGGAAACTCCCCGCAAAGGCCCGCATCGCCTGCTGCTCCGGGGTCTCTTTGGGATCCGCCTGGGATGCAGGGATCCCCCGCCGTTCCGTCCCCGAAACCGTCCCGTATTGCGGAACCGTCACATTTCCGGCGGGCAACACGAAGAGGCGCCCATCGTTCGCCCATTTCCTCTTGCCCTGCTCGGGCAAAAACTCACGCAGGCAATGGCTGGGAGAGAAGAACTGGTAGGAGCGATCCTCCAGATTCCTTGTGGCATAATAACAGGCCAGAAGATCGCTGACGCCGACCTTGTGATAGTCGTTCCCTTCATCCACAGGCGCAAGCCAGGGGTGAAAACTGACCCCGGGCGCGTGCAGATCCATATCGACCAGCGCCACCACCCGGCCCTGGTCCGCCCAGCGGACCGCCAGGTGCAACATCAGCGCGGTGCGCCCGACACCTCCCTTGAAGGAATAAAAAGTGATGACATTCATCAAGAATGCCCGGAAGCTACACGGTAGGATACCTGGCAACTCTGTACCCCAGGAGGGAGACCCCCATACCGTTGCCAGGAATCCGTTTTCTTATACTGTTGCCCGGAATCCAGGGGCGGGTTGACCCGAATCACCTCCCCAATGTTGGCCTTCTCCAGCCCTGCGATCTTCCGCTCCAGCTCGGCGACCTTGTTCTCCAACCCGGTCACTTTCGCCTCCAACTCGGCCCGGGAGGGGAGTTCGGGCAGACCGTATGCTTCCAGGAGTTCGTTGGCCCGGGGACCGAGGCTGACGAACTTTTCCTTCTTGCGACGATGGCGGATCACCAGCTCCCACCCCTCCATGAGGGTGAGGATGCGGGAGAGGTTGGCCTCCTCCACTTCTTCCGGGAGAGACCGCAATAAATCCCGCTGCGACACCTCCTGCCCGTGGCGGATCCGTTCCAGGATTTCGCGCACCCAGCGACGGCTCCTGACCAGCTCGGGGATCTCCCGGTTCATCACCGCCAGGCGGTCCTCCAGAAGGTCGACCAGGACCTGCCAGCGCACGGCGTAGGGGACATCCAGCGCGTTCAGCTTCTTCTCACGGATGGGATGGGCCACCCGCCGGATCGTCCGGTTCAGCTTGCGGAACTCCCCGTCACCGGCATGGGTGCGCAGGAGCCGCGCCAGGCGCATGCGAAAGGCGAAATCGAGGAGGGCCGCGACGTGGTCGTCCCACTCGGGCAACTCGTCGACGACCTCCAGGATCCAGGCCAGGGCGGCCGGATCCTTGGAGAGCCAGGTGGGATCGGCGAAACGCAGGTCCCGGGAAAGGAGAGGGTCACTCATGGGGCCAGTATACACCCGTTCGGAGGGAGGGGTCGATGGTGAGTTGCAGGACAGTTTACTCTTCGGGTCAGGGCCCGGGCAGCTTCAAGTATTTCAGCCGCCCTTTGGAAGAATCCTCGACCGGCTGAGAGGTTGGCTCACCCTTCGGACCGGGATAGACAAAGCCGTGTTCCGCCTCACCCGTCCCGGGATAAGGCTGGATCGGCCACTGGTTGGCGAGCAGGGTTCGGGTGTTGCAATTGTTGTGCAAGTGTTTCGCCTGCGCAAGATGGGCCTTGATCCCCCCCTGAAAGCTCATGGAGGGCACCAGCAACCAGTCCGGGGAGACCGTCTCCCACAAACTCCGCACCCACCCCTCGCCCTCACAAAAATCGCGGCAGATGGCCAAAGAGATGACACCGATGGGCGTCATCCACAAGGTGACGGTCCGGCCCGAGGTGATCAGCTCGTCACACTCGCAACGCCGTTCGTCACACTCGGGGGGCACCCCCACCTCACCCCCTTTCCCATCCATCCCGGTCCCGCCCGCCACCGGGGTCGCTGCCTCGGCTCCAGACTCTTCTCCCGGTGCCGACCACTGCCTCCCCCCGGTATCCCGGCCAAACGGGATCAGCTTGTCGTGGACCAGGATCTCCCGTCCGTCGCCACTCAGAAGGGTCGTCCGATTGAAGGACCACGCCTCCGGCAATTGGCCCTCCCCCCGTTCGTGAAAACTCCCCGCCACCACCAGCAGAAAACCGCTCTCTTCGCCGTTCTCGTACAACCACGGGATGATGGTCTCGTCCCGCAATTCGGGGGTGACCGCAAGTTCTGGCAAAATCACCACCTGCGCCCCCGCCTGCCTGGCCGCCTCCAGGGTGAGCACTATCTCCAGGCGCCTCCTCCCCGGGTCCCGCAAATCCTTGGCGGTGCATCGATGCCGCCCCCGCTCCGGCCAACAGGGATCGACCCCGTCGGCAAAGCTCCCCAGCCAGACCCGCAAGGGCTCCTGACCGGAGCACAATTCTTTCAGGGCACTGGTCACCCCCTCGTTCCCCCCGAGTGGAACAAAACGAAACTCGATACCGGTCCGATCGGCCCCAGGGAGAGGATGGCAGGGGGGAAAGAAACCCGGCACGATCAGGTGATTCCTCAACCAGTTGCGCAGATGAGACGGCTGTTCGAGATGTTTCGTCCGTCCCAGGGGAATCGGTCGCGGGAACAGATGCCACGCCATCTCGTGGACTTTGTGTCGGGAGGACGGTTCCTTCCACGCCGTATCCTCGGCGCCTTGCAGCCGTTTCAAGGCCTCATCCAGGGCCGATAGCAGCATCAGGGGAGGCTCCCCCCCCGGGGGCAACTGCTTCGACTCGGAAATGATGCCAATCAGCCTATCACGATCCACGTCCCAAGACCGTTCCACCTCATTCTGCTGGTCCCGCACCCGTTCCTGGTCAATGACAGAGGGCGGATCGAGATAAAACGCGACCCACAGTTCGACCAGTTTATGCCGCAGATCCCGCAACACCCGCACCTCCGCAATCAGACCCCACCCCCGGCGCCCCCCGCGAGAACCCGTCCGCCAGACCGCAGGAGGCCAGCCGACGACACTAGGAGGCCGAAAACCACCTTCTTCCTCTCTACCCGGGTCCCAGGGTATCACACCCACCGATCAGGAGAAAACCCGCCAGCTCCCCAACTCCGGGCAGGATTCAGGTGAACCCGGTGCGGCACGCCCCCTGTCACTCATCCCTGAGGTCCCCCCAATCCCAACTCTCGGACCCGCGAATCGAGAAAGTATCCCAGAAGAGTTCAGTTCAGGAGTTCCCGTTCCGCCCAGGTCACCACGACCTCAGCCTTGCGAATGGCTACCGCGTGTTCTTCCTCCGTTATGGGTTCGTCCAGTCCGGGATAGCGCCCCCCCCACGCATAGCTGGAGAGGAATATACAGTCCTGTACCTCACCGGGAACAACCACCCCCTGCCTGAGCAATCCATTGATGAGGACATTCAGATCGTGGATATAACGAAAGGTCAGGCCATGAAACAGGTAGACGGCCTTGAGCGCCTTCTCTGCCGCCTGCTGGGTGTGGAAGCACAAATCCTCATAAAATCCCCCTGTTGGCAACGGAACCTTGGCAAGAGCCAGATCTCCTTGCGCCCTTGCCAACCACTCCCTGGGAGAACCATGAACTCTACCGACATCCGTCATGGTACAGTTCCTTTCCATCGGCCAGTGCCGGACGGATCACAAGTGACGGATTGTCTCCATATTCAATGACATCCCGCTGGGTCACGACGACAATATCCTTGGGAATGTCTACCGCTCTCAGGGCCATGAACAACGCCTGGGAGGTGCGACGACGATGGATACCGTCGGGCATCACCACCAGCAGGTCCAGATCGCTGTCCGGTCCCATCTCGCCCCGTGCGGCGGATCCGAACAGGATAATGCGCAAGGGATGCGCCACCTCAACAATGCGTCTGACCATCTCATTCAGGATGTCAGGATCGGGTGTTTTCATGTCGCTCCTCCTCACGTGCGTTGGTCCGGGGAATCCGCTCGCGCCGAAAAGGCCGTTCGGTGTACCCTCCCGGCGATATCCCGGCGGTGGCGGGTCCGCCCCGACTCCCCGGTCATACCACCCCGCTCCCTCCGGAAAAAGGGATCCCCCATGGGTGCCGAAAGCTGCCGCCTGCCACCGTTCCCGGGCCGTGACCGCTCCCCCCGCCTCGCCCTGGGCGTCAATCTCGTCGCCGCCCTCTTTCTCTCGCTCCCCTTCCTCCTCCTGGGGAGCCACTCGCCCATCCGTCTCCTCGACGGCGCCGACGGCTATCTCCCTCTCATCTCGGTGGCCGGCGAGGAACTCCGCCAATATGGCCTGCAACTCTGGCAGCCCCTCCACGGCGGCGGCATCGATCGCATGGCCTCCATGTACGGCTACTACAGCCTCGTCGAACTCCTCCACCTCCTCCTGCCGGCAACCGTGGCCTACCGCCTCGGGGTCGCCCTCTTCTTCGCCGGCGCCATCTTCCTGACGTTCCTCCTCCTCAGGCGGCTCGGCTGCCGTCGCCCCTACGCCCTCTTCGGCGCCTTTTTCTACGCCATCCTCAACTCCGGGCAGATGCAGGACCCCTCCTTCGGGATCCACATGGGACTCCTCCCCGGCTTCATCCTCGCCCTCTCCCACCTCTTCGCACGCTTCACCGCCATCCCCCCCGCCTCCGCCCGCCTCCCCCTCCTCGGCCTCGCCTTCCTCCTCGGGGTCGGCTTCTCCCTGGCCAACAGCATCTTTGCCCTCTGGCCCTACAGTCTGGTCTTCGTGACCCTCTACTTCCTCCTCTTCGAACGCCGATTGCGGATCTCGACCCTCCTCCCCTTCGCCCTCTTCGGCTTAGGCTCCCTCCTCGCGGCCTCACCCCTCGTCATCGCCCTCGTGACCAACCACACCGCCTCCTACCGGGACACCCTGGGCACCCTCCCCGCCACCCGGCCCCCCCACTTCTTCGCCCTCCTCCTCCAGGGAGAGATGGCCACCCTCGCCCAGGAAAGCCTCTTCGCCCTCAAACGCTTCTACTGGTCCCTCCTCGCCTCCTCCCCGGACGTGCCCTATCTCCTCTGGCGCCGCCTCTGGCCGGGAGTGACCCACGCCGAGCTGGTGATCCATCCCCTCTACTGGGCCACCCCCCTCTTCTGGGGCCTCGCCCTCTGGCGCAGCCGGCGTCTGGCGGAAATCCCGACCTCTTCCCTGATCTTCGACGCCCTCTTCTTCGTCTCGCTGCCCGTGATCGCCTTCTCCCTGCCATTCCTGGAATTTTTTCTCAATTACGATGCCTGGGCCCTGGGGGGCTTCAAACTCTACCGCTTCCTGCTCCTCTTCCCCCTGGTGCAGGTGGTGATCCTCACCAAATATGCCGATCTCGTAACCCGTCCCGACCCCCTCTTCTCGCCCTTTTTCCCCCGCCTGGTCGGGGGTGTCTGCCTCCTCGGCGCCCTCCTGACCGCCGCAGGTTACGTTCATTTCTCGCTCGATCACTACTGGCGGCGCACCCTCACCTGGGGCAATCAGGAAGAGACCCTCGAAAACCCCGCCCTCGAAGAACTCGCCCACCGGATCCGGCAACAGGAAAGCGAACCCTTCCGCGTCGCCTCCGTCGCCCGCTTCCTCAACCCCAACACCGTCAACCGCCACGGCCTGGAGAGCTTCGATACCTACAGCGGCATCATGCCCAAGCGCTACGCCGCCTATTTTCGGACCCTCATCCGCCCCCTGGGAAGAGGCGCCTTCCCCGCCGGTCGGCACAAGTTCTTCATCCAACCCGACCCCGCCACCGTCCCGGAACCGACCGCGACCGCAATGTGCGGTCACGGCCACCCCGACCTCTTCCTCGACACCCAGGTCTCCTATTTCCGGAACGTCGCCGGCAGCACCTCCTGGAATCCCGAACGCCCCCCCTATCGGCTCGCGGACTTCGCCGACCCCGACCTCCTCGCCCTCGCCAACGTCCGCTATCTCTTCTCCCGCACCCCGATCACGGGCGACGGCCTCACCCATCTGCACACCCTCCCCTTCCTCCTCCCGGAAAAGGCGGACGGCCCGGAACGATGGCTCCGGGATCGCCTCCTCCCCGCCGATTGCGACCGCTTTCCGATGATCCATCTCTACCGGCTCGAAACCACCCTGCCACGCTTCTTCCCGGTCTACGCCCATCGTCTCTTCGACGACGATGCCAGCCTCCTCAAGGCCCTCGCCGAGACCCCCGTCGGGCGGCTCGCACAAACGGCCCTGCTGACCTCGGCGGACGCGCAGGGAATCCCCCTCCCCACCACCACCGGCGATACAACACCGGAAGAGGGGTCGGCCCCGGCGGCCACCTCGACCGGGATCGAGAAAATCGCCGGGACCATCCGGTCGGATCGGGACAAGATGCGTGTTGACAGGGTGCGCGTCGCCCGGTATACCCCCGACCATATCCGCCTGGAGGTCACCCTGCCGGTCGCCGCCATCGTCGTGGCCACCAACAGTTTCAATCGCAACTGGCAGGCGCGGATCGACGGGGTCGCCTCCCGGTCGTTTCCGGTCTATCACACCTTCACCGGCGTTTCGGCGCCGGCAGGGGCGCACACCCTGGAGCTCGAATATCAACCGCCCATGGCCCCCCTCCGGGATTGGCTGGCGGGGCCGCTCCAGGGACCGGCGGTCGGAAACAACGGGTAGCCAAGGCACCGGGGTCACGGGACCCCGGGCATCGGACAGCGCTGCGAGGTCACTATGAAAAACAGAAAACTGGGCAGTACCGGTTTGGAAGTGTCGGAGATCGGCTGCGGGACCTGGGGGTTGTCCGGTACCACCAACGACAATTTCGCCTACGGCCCGACCACGGACGAAACCTCCATCCAGACCCTCAGATCCGCCCTGGAGGCCGGGGTCACCTTCTACGACACCGCCGATCTCTACGGCTGGGGTCACAGCGAGAAACTCCTCGGAGAGGCCTTCGCCGGCCACCGCGACCGGGTGGTGATCGCCTCCAAAGTGGGCTACACCTCCCCCGAAGGCGCCCAGGACTTCTCCTCCGACCACATTCGTCGCTCCCTGGAAAACTCCCTGGAACGACTCAGGAGCGGCCACATCGATCTCTACCTCCTCCACGATCCGCCGCTGGCCGCCGTCCCCGGCGCCCTGCCGATCCTCGAATCCCTGCAACGGGAAGGATCGATCCGCGCCTTCGGAATCTCCGCCCGCTCACCCCAGGATGCCCTCGCCGCCGTCAAGGATCACGGGGTGCGGGCGGTTCAGTTCAATTTCAACCTGGTGGACCAGCGGGCAGTGGACATCGGGCTCTTCGAGACCTGCGTCGAACTGGGCGCCGGGACCATCCTCCGGACCCCCCTCTGCTTCGGCTTCCTCTCCAAAGGGCTCAAGGGGTTCGAGTTCCACGACCGGGATCGGCGCAAGAAGTGGTCCCCGGCCCAGGCGGAGTGCTGGACCCAGGCCCCGGATCTCTTCTTCGGAGGCCTCCGCGACGGCGCCAGTCAGACCCCGGCGCAGCTCTCCCTGCGCTATTGCCTCTCCTTCCCCGGAACCTCCACCGTGATCCCGGGGATGATGTTGCCGGAACACGTCGCCGAAAACACCGAGGCGAGTCGTCAAGGCCCCTTCACCGCCGAAGAGCTGGCCCACATCCGCCACGTCTACACAACCAACGAGTTTTTCGTGAAATAGGCCGGATCGGAAGAGGGTCGGGAGGGGGGAGATCGGGAGGAAGGGGGAGTCAACCCCCCGCCACCTCCGGCCCCCCCTCCGGGTTCGGATATTGGACGATGACCTGGGTGCGAATCCCCCCGCGGACGTTGAAATCCCCCACCACCCGCAGCGAGCGCGGCGCGATCGCCGCCACCAGGTCATCCAGGATCCGGTTGGTCACCGCCTCGTGGAATCCCCCGTGATCGCGAAACCCCCAGAGGTAGAGCTTCAAGGATTTCAACTCGACGCAAAGGCGGTCCGGGACATAGGAGATGCGGATCACGGCGAAGTCCGGCTGCCCCGTCTTCGGACAAAGGCAAGTAAACTCCGGACACTCCATCTCGATCCGATAGTGGCGTTCCGGGCAGGGATTGGGAAAGGAGTCCAAGGCGCTCATGGCCGGGTTTCTTAGTGTATCCCACCGTCGATGTCAATCGGCTCCCTCCGGACCGGCGCCCCGACCGGGGGGGAACCCCGGAAGAAATCCCCGGGGGCGTGTTCGCGAATTCTGGACATCCGGAAAGGATCGGGGTAGCCTCGTCGGCTCCTGTCCTGGAAGATGGTTCGGGCGAAGAGGGCAGGGAAGGGGAATCGGGGTGGGTCAGGTCGGATCGCCCCCTCCGGGGTTGCCCCCGGAAGGTCGTAAAAGATCATGGTCGGTGGTTTGCGGGGCGTGGCGCAGTCTGGTAGCGCACTAGCATGGGGTGCTAGGGGTCGGAGGTTCGAATCCTCTCGCCCCGACCATTCTTTCGTTCGCAAGGTCGGAAATCGCCTATAATCGGGTGGCGGTCATGGCAGGAACAGCACCCGGTGGGAGAGGCTCCTCTCCAGAAAGTCGCTCCGGTGTCCGCGCCGCCGCCATCCGCTGGCGGCTCCTCCTCTTCTATCTCGTCGTCGTCCTCGTCTTCGACGTCCTCGTCTGGTTCCAACTGGTCCCCCCCATGGTCGCACCGGTGGACCCGTGGGAAGACGGTCGTCTCCGTGTCCTCTTCTACCTGGCAGCGGAACTCCTCCTCGCAGTCGGCATCATCGCCCATATCCTCCACCTCAGCGCCGCCCAGACCCGGGAACTGGCCAGTCGCGAAAGTCGGTTCCGGGCCATCATGGATAGCGCCGTCGATGCCATCGTCACCATCGACGCCTGCGGTATCGTTCAGGAGGCCAATCCGGCGATGGAGGCCATCTTCGGCTACTCCCCCAGGGAGTTGAGAGGACAGAACATCTCCCTGCTCATCCCCCCCCCGCATCGGGAACATCACGACGATTACATCCGCCGTTTCCTGGATTCCCGCGAACGGAAGATCGTCGGCACCATCCGCGAGGTCGAGGGGATGGGGCGGGACGGGCACCGCTTCCCGTTGGAGCTTTCGGTCAGCCATTTCCGGGTGGAGGAGCGGGATTTCTTCACCGGGGTCCTCCACGACATCACCGACCGCAAGCAGGCCAAGGCCGCCCTGGAAGAGGCCTACGACGAACTGGAAAAACGGGTCCAGACACGGACCGAGGAGCTCTTCCGCCTCAATACCCGCCTGCTCCAGGAGGTCGCCGATCACCAGCGGGCGGAAAAAGGGCTGCAACTGGCGGCCAAGGTCTTCGAACACGCGAGCGAGGCGATCCTCGTCACCGACCCCAACGGTCTGATCCTGGAGGTCAACCGCGCCTTCAGCGACATCACCGGCTTCGCCCGCGAAGAGATCATCGGCAAGAACCCGCGGATCACCAAGTCAGGACGCCACCCCAAGGAATTCTATCTCGACATGTGGGAGTCGATCCTGGGCTCCGGACAGTGGAGCGGCGAGATCTGGGACCGGCGCAAGAACGGCGAGATCTATCCCAAGTGGCTGACCATCAACGCCGTCCGCAATCAGGCGGGAGGACTCTCCAATTTCGTCGGTATCTTTTCCGATATCAGTCACGTCAAGGCCACCGAGGAGAGGCTCGAACAACTGGCCTTCTACGATCCCCTGACCGGGCTGCCCAATCGGACCCTCTTCAAGGATCGTCTGGTCCACGAATTCGACGTCGCCACGCGGAACGGTCGGCAGGTGGCGATCTTCTTCATCGATCTGGACCGCTTCAAGCACGTCAATGACACCCTCGGCCACGCTGCCGGGGATCAGCTCCTGATCGAGGTCTCGCGGCGGATCGGCGGCTGCGTCCGCAAGATCGATACCGTGGCGCGCCTGGGCGGCGACGAGTTCACCGTCATCCTCTCCGAAATCACCGATGGCCAACGGGTCGACCTCATCGCCTCGGGGATCATCGAATCCCTGCAGAAACCGGTCATCCTGGAGGGGCACGAGGCCTATATCGGCGCCAGCATCGGCATCGCCCTCTACCCCCAGGACGGGCAGGACTTCGCCACCCTCACGAAGAATGCGGACCTGGCCATGTATCGGGCCAAGGAGAACGGTCGGGGAATCTCCGTCTTCTTCTCCCCGGAGATGGATCTCCAGTCCGGCAAACGCATGGCCCTGGAGAGCGGGCTGCGCCGCGCCCTGGAGAATGGCGAATTCCGCCTCCATTACCAGCCCAAACTCGATCTCGTCGCGGGGCGGATCACCGGCATGGAGGCGCTGGTGCGCTGGCAGCACCCCGACGGACGGATGGTGCCTCCCTCCGACTTCATCCCCCTCGCCGAGGAAACCGGACTGATCGAACCCCTGGGGCAGTGGATCCTCCGCACCGCCTGCCTTCAGACCCAGGCGTGGCATACCTCCGGGCTGCCCACTCTCCGGGTCGCGGTCAACCTCTCGGCGCGGCAGTTCCGCGAGGCCAATATCTGTCGACAGGTGGACGACATCCTCCGGGAAACCGGACTGCTCCCCGAACAGCTCGAACTCGAAATCACCGAGAGCATGCTGATCGACGACATGGTCAAGGCGATCCGAACCCTGGAACAATTCCGCGACATGGGCCTCACCCTGTCGATGGACGACTTCGGAACGGGCTATTCGTCCCTGAGCTACCTCAAGAGGTTCCCCATCCACTCGCTGAAGGTCGACCAGTCCTTCATTCGCGAGCTGACCGAACACTCCCAGGATGCGGCCATCGTCACGGCCATCATCACCCTGGCCCGAAGCCTGGGATTGAAGGTCGTGGCCGAAGGGGTCGAAAACGCGGCGCAACTGGCCTTCCTCAGGGAGCGGCATTGCGATCTGGTCCAGGGATACCTGATCAGTCGACCCCTGCCACCGGAGGCCTTCGCCCGGTTCGTCCAAACGCCCCCTGCCGCCGGAACGACAGCGACGGAAACAGAGACCCCGCGATGATCCCCCGACTCTCTTCCTGGATCGGCGATGCCTGGGGGGGAATGGCGGCGATGCTGGTGGCCCTGCCCTCGGCCATCGCCTTCGGGGTGGTCGCCTTCACCCCCCTGGGCCAGCCCTATCTCCCCCTCGGGGCGATGGCCGGGGTGGTGGGAGTGGTCGTCCTGGGGTTGATCACCCCCGCCCTCGGCGGCGCCCCCCGCCTCATCACCGCCCCCTGCGCCCCCGCCGCCGCCGTCCTCGCTTCCCTGGGCGCCGAACGCCTGGCCAGCGGGGCGGTATCCCCGGAAGAGGGACTCCTCTTCCTCACCATGGTGGGACTGATGTCCGGGCTCCTGCAGCTCCTCTACGGGGGAATCGGCGGCGGTCGGATCATCAAGTTCATCCCCTACACGGTGGTCACGGGCTACCTCAGCGGCGTCGGCTTCCTGATCTTCCTCGGCCAACTGCCGAAACTGCTCGGGCTCCCCAGCGGAATCCCCCTCCAGGAGGGGCTGCTCCACCCCGACCACTGGCAGGGAACAGGGATCCTCGTCGGCCTGGTGACGATCGTCGCGGTGGTGGCGGCCCCCCGGATCACCCGCAAGCTCCCCGCCCCCGTCTTCGGCCTGGTGGCGGGCTTGGGGAGCTATTTCCTCGCCTCCCTGCACGACCCGGCGCTCCGGCAACTGGCCGACAACCCCCTCCTGATCGGGGCGATCCACGTCGATGCCGGCTCCCTCGCCGACTCCTTCCAGAGGCGCTGGCTGGCCCTGGGGGAATTTCGTCTTGGTGATCTCTTCGAACTCCTGGTGCCGGCGCTCACCCTGTCGGTCCTCCTCTCGGTGGATACCCTCAAGACCTGCGTGGTGGTCGATGCCCTGACCCGCTCCCGACACAACTCCAACCGCGAGCTGATGGCCCAGGGAGTGGGCAATCTGGCGACGACCCTGGCAGGCGGCATGCCGGGGGCGGGAACGATGGGCGCCACCCTCGTCAGTATCAACAGCGGTGGCCGGAGCCGCCTGGCGGGGATGCTGGAAGGCTTCTTCTCGCTCCTGGTCCTCCTTTTCTTCAGCGCCCTCATCGGCTGGGTGCCGATCGCGGCCCTGGCGGGAATCCTGATCGTCGTGGCCTACCGGATGGTCGACTGGCACAGCTTCACCCTCCTCAGGCGGCAAGAGACCCTGCTCGATTTCGCGGTGGTGGCGACGGTCGTGGTGACGGCGGTCGCCTTCAATCTCATCGCCGCCGCCGGGGCGGGGGTGGCCCTCTCGGTGATGCTCTTCCTGCGCGAGCAGGTCAAGAGTTCGGTGATCCGCCGCAAGCTTCATGGCGGCCAGCTCACCTCCAAGCGCAGCCATCTGCCGGAGGAGCGGGAGGTCCTGGAGGCGGAGAGCCGCAAGGTGGTCATCTGCGAATTGCAGGGCAACCTCTTCTTCGGGACCACCGATCAGCTGTTCAGCAACCTGGAAACGGACCTGGGCTCCTGCCGGTATCTCCTCCTCGACATGAACCGGGTCCACTCCCTGGACTTCACGGCGGGGCACCTGCTCGGCCAGATCGAGACGACGATGGCCGAAAACGGGGGTTGTCTCATTTTCAGCAGCCTGCCGACCGCCCTGGCCTCGGGGCGCGACCTCAACACCTATCTGGAGAGTCTCGGTCTCCGCCCCTCGGCGCATCTCAAGATCTTCGGCGACATCAACGATGCCCTGGAGTGGATCGAGGACCGGATCCTCGACGAGTACCGCACGGGGGAGGTCGTCGAACGACCCCTGCTCCTCTCCGAGATCGCCCTCTTCCGGGGACTCGAAGAGGAGACAGCGGGAGTGATGGAACTCCTGGCGGGGGTGATCGAGGAGCGCACCTTCGCCGCCGGCGAGGTCCTGTTCCAACAGGGGGATACGGGCGACGAGATGGTCCTCATCCGCCGGGGGGCGATCCGGGTGGTATTGCCCACCACGGACGGCAGAGGCCATACCCTGACCATTTTCGGTCGCGGCAACTTCCTCGGGGACATGGCCTTCATCGACAGGGCGCCGCGCTCCACCGACGCAATCGCGATCACTGAGGTCGAGGTCTTTCTCCTCTCGCGCAGCCGCTTCGACGCGGTGAGTCAGGGGTATCCCGAGGTCGCCAAGAAGCTCTTCATCCGCCTCTGCAAGACCCTGACCCTGCGCATGCGCTACGCCAACGCCGAGATCACGGCGCTCAAGACGGCGTGACCGGTAAAACGCTCCCGCAGATCTCTGCGGCGGTGGCGACCTCGGGTCGGACGATTCCCCCGCCCGACCGGCTCCCGGTCCCGCAGCCCCCGATTGCCACGGGCCGTGCCCCATGGTAAGAATGCGGAGCTAACCGATCACGACCCACCCGAGGCCCACGGAGCGAGACCCATGCCTGAATTCAAGCCTGTCGAAGTTTTGCCGCCAACCATGCCGACTGTCGAATATCGCTTGCTGAGTCGGGATCACGTCTCGATCGGGAGTTTCGCCGGTCGGGACATTTTGCAGGTGGAGGTGGCGGCGCTGACGGAGCTGGCGGCAACAGCAATGATGGACGTGTCGCATCTCCTGCGTGCCGACCACCTCCGGCAGCTCAGGGCAATCCTGGACGATCGGGAGGCCTCGGACAACGATCGGTACGTTGCCTTCGAACTCCTGAAAAATGCCAACATCGCCGCCGGCATGATCCTGCCGAGCTGTCAGGACACGGGGACGGCGACCATCGTGGCCAAGAAGGGCCAGCAGGTGTGGACCGGCGGCGGTGACCGCGAAGCGCTGTCGAAGGGGGTGTTCAAGACCTTTACCGAGGGCAACCTACGCTACTCGCAGGTGGCGCCGCTGACGATGTTCGACGAAAAGAACACCGGTACCAATCTGCCGGCGCAGATCGACATCGAGGCGGTGGAGGGGGATGCCTACAAGTTCCTGTTCATGGCGAAGGGCGGGGGCTCGGCCAACAAGACGCAGTTGTTTCAGATGACCAAGACCCTCCTGACCCCGGCGAACCTGCGCAAGTTCCTCGTGGAGAAGCTCAAGGGTCTGGGGACCACGGCCTGTCCGCCCTACCACCTGGCGATCGTGATCGGCGGGACCTCGGCGGATCTGGTAATGAAGGCAGTGAAGCTGGCATCGGCCCACTATCTGGACGACCTGCCGGAGCGGGGTGACGGCCTGGGAGGCGGCTTCCGCGACCGGGAAACGGAACGGCTGGTGATGGAGATCGCCCAGGAGACCGGCCTGGGGGCGCAGTTCGGGGGCAAGTATTTCGCCCACGATGCGCGGGTGATCCGTCTTCCCCGCCACGGGGCCTCCTGTCCGGTGGGGATCGGTCTCTCCTGCTCGGCGGACCGCAACATCCTCGGCAAGATCACCCGGGACGGGGTGTGG
The DNA here is from genome assembly GCA_015229005.1 of Magnetococcales bacterium. GTDB lineage: Bacteria > Pseudomonadota > Magnetococcia > Magnetococcales > JADGCL01 > JADGCL01. Next base: position 2,919 of record JADGCL010000044.1, on the reverse strand, counting down.
GTCGAGGCCCTGGAGCGGAACCCGGCGCAATACCTGCCGGAGGTGGAAGAGTCGACCCTGTCGGCGGCGCCGGTGCGTCTGGATCTCAACCGGCCCATGGCCGAGATCCGTCAGGAGCTGAGCCGCTACCCGATCCGGACACGGGTGATGCTCACGGGACCGATCGTCGTCGCCCGCGACATGGCACACGCACGGATCAAGGAGAAGCTGGATCGCGGCGAGGGAATGCCGGCCTATTTCCGGGATCACATAGTCTATTACGCGGGTCCGGCCAAGACCCCGGCGGGGTACGCCTCCGGCTCGTTCGGTCCCACCACGGCAGGGCGGATGGACAGCTATGTGGATCTCTTCCAGAAGGCGGGCGGATCCCAGGTCATGCTGGCCAAGGGCAATCGCAGCCCCGAGGTGACGGCGGCGTGCAAGGCCAACGGCGGCTTCTATCTGGGTTCCATCGGCGGCGCCGCGGCGCGGCTGGCGCAGGATTGCATCACCAAATCGGAGGTGATCGACTTCCCGGAACTCGGGATGGAGGCCGTCTACCGGATCGAGGTGAAGGATTTCCCGGCCTTCATCATCGTCGACGACAAGGGCAATGACTTTTTCCGCGAACTGGGGATCTGAGCTGCCCATTTCGGGGGCTCTGCCCCCGAACCCACACCGAGGGGGCAGGCAGAACCTCCCCCTTGGATTCCCCAAACAACTCTCAATGTTTTATTATTTCCAATTTTTGTTTTGATATCAGTCAATCCGGTGAGGATTCCTTGTTTCGTGCCTGCGTAAACGCATACCTTCCGACAATGGCACATCTTTATCCGAGGAGAGCATGGGCGAACCGACTGGACAAGTGAATCCCCTCCCCCGGCACGGGGCCATGGTTGCAGCGGTCGTACACCTGCTGCTCTTCGGCGGCGCTCTCCTCGTGCCGTCTCTCACCCCGGGAAAGCTCTCCGCAGCGCCACAGGAGACGCCGGAGAAGGCCCGGCATCAGGCCTGGCAACAGCTTGATGTCATGATGTTTCGCCTCAAGATGTTTCACCACGAGGCGATGAGCAGCATGCTCTCCTCCCTGGAGTTGCCCCTCTTTCGCGACTATTTCGCCCTCCCGGAAAGCCGGGTCCTCAAGCGTGACGAGAAGGGCGAGGTCGTGTTTTCGGAAGCGCAGCGGCTGTTGCGCCGGGAGATGGAGGAGTGGGTGTTGCACCTCCACCAGCGGTTCACCATCGGCGAGAGCTGCCTGGTCGACCGCACGGGTCGGGAACACTTCCGGGTGGTTGGGGGAGAGGCAGAGGAGAGCAGCCATTTTTCCGCCGAAGAGTCCGATTCGCCGTTTTTCCGCAGGGCGATGAGCGCCGCGCCCGGGGAGGTGGTCGTCTCCAAGCCGTACATGTCCCCCGATTCCTTCCATTGGGTGCTGGCCTTCTCTTCGCCGGTGGTCATGGCTGACGGGGATATCCCTGGATTCTTTCATTTCGAGGTGCCCCTGGATGTCTTCCAAACCTTACTGCGGACGCGTCTCTACGGCTACGTCCGTCGGGAAGGGGGGCCGGACTTCGATGTCGAGGAAGAGGGACGCTACTTCCTCCTGGATCGCAAGGGGTTGGTGATCGCTGACAGCCGCCGGCAGATCTCCACGGAGCTGGTCGCCTCACGACACCCCGAGAGAAGCCCCGAACTGCCGGATTACGTCCGCCCGGAACGGATGCGGGAATACTTCCCCCAGGCGAATTCCCTCTACGCCGATCCCGCCTTTCTGGCCGAGGCGACACGGATGAAGGCCGGAGAATCGGGCGAGGCGCAGTTGACCCTGGGTGGGCGGGACTATGTCCTGGTCTACCAGCCGGTTCCCGGATTGCCCTGGACCCTGGGGCATCTGGACCCGATCGGTGGCCCGGGAGAATGGGGCGGCCCATGAGGAGGTCATCGATCGACCGGGGAAGTTCTCTTCGGTTTGCCGCCTTGCTGGGGATTCTCCTGTCGCCGGAGGGGGCCTGGGCGGAGCCGGTCCGGCGGCTCGGGGTGACCCCCCTGTCGGCGCCGGTGGTCGTGGATGGTGACCTGGGAGAGTGGTCGGCGCTGGGGTCCGCTGCGGCGGAGCCAATCCCCCTCCAGCTTTCCGAGACCTTGGAGGAGGAGGAGACCCCGCCGCCGGGGGAAGAGAAGCCGCCGGCCCTCGAAATACAGCTCGGGATTCATGGTCGACGGCTCTATGTCGGCGCCCGCTGGGCAGACCCGACCCCAAGCCAGGAATACAAACCCTGGAGACGCCAGGGGGGCCGGTTCCAGCAGCAGAGGCTGGTGGATGACATGTTCGTCCTGCGTTTTCAAACCGGGGAGAGCTTCAGCAGCTGCATGCTGGCCAATCGCCCCTACGTGACCGATCTCTGGCGATGGAGCGCGGGTCGCAGCGACCTCACCGGGATCGCCGACGACATGATCCACCGGTTTTCCGACAAGCCTTTCGACCAGCCTTCGGTCGAATACGAAGGGCTCCGTGGGATGGTCTACTTTCTGAAGGCGATGGATTCCGGAACAGGCGGCTGGCAGATGACGGCCCGACCGGAGGGGAGTCAGGGAGGCGTCGTGCCCGGAACGGAGACCCGGGTGCCGCCGCAGGGGAGTCGTGCGGACGTCGTCGCCAAGGGAAGCTGGCGGGACGGCTATTGGAGCCTGGAAATGGGGCGGGATTTCTCCACAGGCGACCCGGAGGATGTCCTCTTCGAGCCGGGGAAGGGAATCGTGTTCCAGGGTGGGGTGTTTCTCGCCGGGTACAAGATGAAAAAATATATCACTCCATCGCTGGAGTTCGGTCTCCCCGGGCCGTGAAGCGAGTCGGCAGCCCGTTGATAAACGGGCTGTTATGTTAGCAGCCCGTTGATAAACGGGCTGCGCCGGCCAAGGATGGCCGGCCAGATTCAACGG
>JADGCL010000043.1 GCA_015229005.1 Magnetococcales bacterium | reverse complement strand
CCCCGGAACTGGCGCAACGGTGGCTCACCTTTACCTGGGAGTGGCCTCTGTGGCAACTGATCTGGCATTGTGACGGTATCCTGGGCATGCAATCCATGGCCATTCTGGAAGCGGCACTCCTCGGGAAACAACCAGCTTCCTACCAGCCCGGTCTGTGCCAACCCAACCAGTGTACCGCCGTCCGTCTCGGGCTGGCCGAAATCCTGCTCAACCAAAAGGACCTCCACAATTGGATCACACGCATCTCCCAAGGCACACCAGATCACCACCGTTCAACTCCACCCTCCTCTCATCCTTTCGCCACAGATGAGGCCGCCGCCAACGTTCTAGCGCTTGTCGAGGCCGAGTTGCTCACCACCAGGGCCTGTCGTGGAGCGGCCATGAATGGCCATTCCACTTGAAGGAAAACGAAAAGTTGCATCCCTCTTCCTCACGGTATCAAACCGGTCGCCCCTGCACACCCACCCAGGGGCAGACACACCAGAAGAGGCTTCTTCTCCCTCGCCGCATCGACCAAATCGGAGTATCCTCCGCAGGTCGGCTGGAGAGGTCGCCTCTCCGGAGCCTCTCGAGCCGGTCAGCCCGGCCCAGCGATGGCCCGGTGGCCCCCTCCGGTCCCTGTTGCCCTCCTCCGTCAATAAGTGGTTCTCCGGAATGCGCATTGTCGCCACCATCCAGGTCCGCATGGGATCAAGTCGCCTGCCGGGAAAGGTCATGCGGGAAGTGGCCGGAAAGCCCCTCCTCGGGCACCTCCTGGACCGTCTCGCCCTCGTCCGCAACCTCACTGGTGTGGTGGTCGCCACTTCGGTCAGACCCGAAAACGACCCCATCGAGCGCTATTGCCGCGAACGTCGATTGCCCTGCTTCCGCGGCAGTGAGGACGACGTCCTGGGACGCATGCTCGGGGCCTTGCGTGAGCAAAGGGCAGACGTCGGCGTCGAGATCTTCGGGGATTGCCCCATCATCGATCCCGCCCTCGTCGAAACAACGATCAGATACTTCCTGGACCACCGGGAGGCCTTCGATTTCGTGGGCAATGACCTGGCCACCACCTATCCGCCCGGCATGGAGGTCGAGGTCTTTTCCATGGCGGCCCTGGAGCGGGCCGACCGCGAAACGGACGACCCCGCCATCCGCGAACACGGCACCTTCCAGATTCGACGCAATCCCGGCCTCTACCGCCTGAAAAATCTGGAGGCGCCGGCTGAGCTGCACCGACCCGAAATGGAACTCGAGGTCGACACGGAGGAGGATTTTCAGGTCATCTCCCAGATCCTGAACCACTTCTCCGACAGACCCCACACCTCCCTGGCCGAGATCATCGCCTACATGGAGGCCCACTCCGAACTCTCCGCCATCAACCGCCATGTCCACAGGCGTTGGAAGGCCCTGCGCGACGGTGAGGCCATCCAATAGGGGTCGGGACAACGGCAATAATCATGACACAATCGCCTCGCCCTGCTACCGCTCCCCCCGTTCGCGCCGCCATCATCGGGTGCGGTCTCATCGCCGGTCTCTTCCTCGAGAAGGAAAAAATCACCGCCTCCCCGATTACCACCCACGGAGCGGCCCTGTCAGCGTTGCCAGCCTTCACCCTGGACGCCATCAGCGACATCGACACCGAGCGACTCCAACGGTTCCAGAATCTCTTCGCCGTTCCCCACGCCTTCGATCGTTGGGAAAAGCTCATCGCCGAGCGTCGGCCCGAACTGGTGGTGATCGCAACCCCCGACGCCACCCACGCCGACCTGACCGAAAAACTGGTGCGAACCGCATACGCCCCTCGCCTGATCATCCTGGAAAAACCCCTCTGCGCCACCCCGGCGGAAAGGCTGCGCCTCGCCCGCCTTCTGATCGAGACGCCCCCGGTCCAGGTCGTCGTCAACCATTCGGGTCGATTCAACGCGCGTTACCTCCAGATCCGCGACCTCATCGCCGACAATCGGCTCGGTCCCGTGGTTTCCGTGCGATGGGTCTATTATGGCGGCTGGGTTCACAACGGCGTCCACGTCATCGACAATCTGCGCCTCTTCCTCGGCGGCTCCCTGACCATCCGCGACGTCCGCCCCGGATGGCGCGACCGGGCGGGAGACCCCTGTCTGGAACTCAGCCTCGCTTCAGATCGATTCCCGCATGCCCGAATCGAGATCGAGAGCTTTCCAGAGTCGGCCTACCAGCTCTTCGAGGCCGAAATCCGCCTGGAGCAGGGACGCATCCGTCTCGCCGATTTCGGCCAGGAGATCACCGTCGACGAGGTCCGCACCAACGCCGCCGGCGAACGGGAACTCAAGGTCAGTACCCCCCTCATCACCACCGGGTCGACGCCGATGCTCGAGCTGTATCGCCTGGTCGCCGATCATTTCGCCACCGCCAGCGGACTCCTCCTGGAGACCGCCGGGGCCAACACGGTTCAATCGACGATGGAGCTGATCCATGACGCCCAAATCCACCTCGCTGGCCATCCATGGGGGCCAACCACTCCGCACGAAACCGTGGATTGACAACCTCACCGTCGGCGCCGAGGAACGCGCCGCCGTCGCCGCCGTCATCGACAGCGGCTACCTCTCCCTCTTCGAGGGTTCCCACACACCGGATCCGCCCTTCCGCTTCGATGGCGGCCCCCGGGTGCGCGCCCTGGAGGAACTCTTCCGGCAGCGTCACAAGGTGGAACACGCCATCTCCGTCAACAGCGCCACCTCGGGTCTCATCATGGCGGTAGGAGCCCTGGGGCTCGGCTTCGGCGATGAGGTCATCGTCTCCCCCTATACCATGTCCGCCTGCGCCATGGCCCCCCTGATCTATGGCGCCATCCCCGTCTTCGCCGATGTCGAGTTGACCACCGGCAGTCTCTCCGCCGAGGCCGTCGCCGGCGCCATCACCCCACGCACCCGAGCCATCCTGGTGGTCCACCAGTTCGGGATCCCGGCGGACATGGATGGTATCCTCGATATCGCCCGCCGCCACGACCTCAAAATCATCGAGGATTGTGCCCAGGCATGGGGAGCCAGCCATCGCGGTCGACCGGTGGGAACCATCGGCGACATCGGGGTCTACAGCTTCAATGTCAACAAGACCATCCAGAGCGGCGAGGGCGGTCTCTGCACCACAAGAGATGCGGAGCTGGCCTATCGCCTCCAACTCCTCCGCAACCACGCCGAATCGGTCGTCGGCCCGGCGGAATACCCCAACCTGACCAACATGGTCGGTTTCAACTTCCGCATGACCGAACTCCAGGCCGCAGTCGCCTGCGAACAACTCCGCAAACTCGACGCGCTGAATGAAAAACGCACAGAGCTGGTCGACTATTTGACCCAGGGAATAAAATCAGTCGCGGGGTTCGAACCACCGCCCGGGCGGGCGGAATGCCACAGCACCTACTACATCTACCCCCTGCGCTACCTCTCCGAACGCTTTCGGGACGTGCCTCGCGCCGAGATGATCCGCGCCATCAACGCCGAGGGTATCCTCTTCTACCAGGGGTACACTCGTCCACTCTACCGACTCCCCCTGTTCCAGCGCAGGGAGGCCTTCAAGAACGGCTACCCCTGGTCGGCCCCGGAAAACCGCGAGGGCCACGTCAGCTACGCCCCGGGACTCTGTCCCAACGCGGAGACACTGTACTTCCAGCAGATGGTGATCAACGAACACATCAGGCCACCGCAGCGGCGCGAGGACATCGACGACATCATCGCCGCCATACACAAAGTCACCAATGGCTGGGAAAGATAAGTCCCCAACTACCGACCGGGCCTGTCGCAGAACGCGACAGGCCCGGAAAGAAAATCGCCGCTATCCCTGCTCTCCTCCATAGCGGCGCCCGTGGACCAACCAGACCGCAAAGGACTCCAGCGCCCCCTCCAGGGCCTTGACCTCCGGGCTCCCGGCCAGATCCCCCGGGTCGACCTCCAGGTCGAAGTCGGTGGCCAGGTCGAGGATCAGGCGCCGTACCGCCTCCTGGGTACTCTTGCGCGAATCCGCAAGGATCGTATCAATGCCACAGACCATGGGCCGAACTCCCTGACCGATTTCAGAAGCCGCCGCCAGCCGCCTCGGAGGCAGCAGCGGAGTTGGTCATCTCCTGGAGAATCTCGCTGTTGGAGACCCGAATCTGGTCGATACTCTGGGTGATCTCCTGTGCCGTGCGGGAGGCCTCGGTCGTCTTTTTCTGGATTTCATCCATCTTCTCGGAGATCAGGTTGGTGGCCTCCGCCGTCTGTCGGGCGAGGTCCTTGACCTCGTTGGCCACCACCGCAAACCCCTTGCCCGCTTCGCCGGCACCAGCCGCCTCGATGGCGGCATTCAAGGCCAGCATGTTGGTCTGACCGGCGATGTTCTTGATCATCTTCACCGCCTTGCCGATCTCCTGGGCAGAGGCGGAAAGTTTCTGAATCACCTGGGAATTGTTCTGGGTAAGGGTATCCGCCTGATCCAGGGCACTGCTGACGCTCTTCGCCTTCTCGTAGAGGGCGTTGATCAGCGCCTGAGCCTCCGCAAGGGATTGGACCTGGGGCACGTTGCTCATGGATCGGTCTCTCCTGAAATTCCGTGGTAGCATTCCGTGGTGGCAGACAGGCCGAGGCGAAGCCGGCGACAAGATCAAAAGGCCAACCGCCCCTGCGGGTCATACTATCACAATCGGTTCCCGCCAAGGCAACAGACAACCGAAAGAGGAAGAATCGCCGCCTCGCCGATCACACCCACCCCTCCAGTTCCCGACGAACCAAACGAACAAGGGCGCCCAACCAGGCAGGCGAATCGTTCAGACAGGGGACAAAACGAAAATGCTCCCCCCCGGCCTCACGAAAAATCCTCTCTCCCTGAATGGCGATCTCCTCCAGAGTCTCCAGACAATCGGCGACAAAACCGGGACAAACCACACTGATCCGGCGCACCCCCCGCCCCGGAAACGCCGCCAGAAGATCGGCGGTATTGGGAGTCAACCAGGGCTCCCGACCAAAACGGGACTGGAACGCCATATGCCAGCGTCCCTCGGGGACCAGCAAAACCCGAGCCAATTCCCGAGCAGTCGCCTCGCAATGCGCCCGGTAGGGATCACCCTCGGCAACATGGCGTTCCGGCAGCCCGTGAAACGAGAAGAGTACCGGATCGTCCCCAATCCCCGCTCCCTCCCGGAGACGCCCGGCCAAGGCCTCGATGTAACCCGCATCTCGATAAAAGGGGGGGGCCACACGAATCGCCGGGTGAAAACGGCGCGACCCCAGCGCCGCATGCAAGGCATCCGTCAACGAGGCATGGGTACAGCCGGCATACTGGGGAAAGAGTGGAAACAAAAGCAGCTGCTCGACCCCGGAATCCAAGAGCCCGGAGATCACCGTCGCCACGTTCGGCTCACCGTAGCGCATCGCCAAGGCACAGACCGCATGCCGCCCCAGGGCATACTCGACCGCCCGACTCTGGCGACGGGAATGGTGAAGAAGCGGCGAGCTGCCGTCGGCCATCCAGATCCTGCGGTAGAGCCGCGCCGACCGGGGCGAACGCAACGGCAATATCACCCCGTACAACAAGGCAAGCCAGAGAGGACGAAAAAGATCCACCACCCGACGGTCCGCAAGAAATTCCGCGAGATACTGCCGTACCGCCGCAGTCGTAGGGGCATCCGGACTCCCCAACTGCACCAGAACCACCGCCACCCGCGGTCGAGAGTGGGAAATCTCCACCACATCGCCAGGTGCACCGCACCCCAACCTCGGGGGCAACACCCCGGAGTCACGGCATTCACCGTCCCTCTCCGCAACCGCCGGGGGATCTCCGGGAGTACCGGAGGAATCGGGAAACTTCCCTGTCATGCGCCATCCCCCGCACACGCGAAAATGCCGACTGCGAGGAGCAGCGACAGGCCACCAAGGCCCAGACCGTGGCTCCCCGGTAACCGAGCCGTTGCCGTCAAGCTGGATCCAGGGGGCCGTTTGGCTGCATCAGGCGCGGCGGCCTGGGACGCAGATCCCCGGCCAGCAGGGCATCCACCATGCGATCGTTGAACAGGTCGTAGTTGACACGCAGATGCTCAGGACGAAACTGACTGGAGAGGTAGAGCCGCCCGCTGCTGCGCTGGCGCGCCTCTGCCAGACTCCCCTGGCGCACCAACAAACGCAACAATTGTTGCACTGCAACGGCCGCAGTCACCACACAACGGGAACCCACGTCATGCAGGCCATCGCCCGGAATGCAGGGGGGAACACACTGGTGCAGCACGGCGCCAGCATCGGGCTCGGCGATAATCTGGTGAATGGTGGCACCCGCATACTGGGGCTCCATGTTGAAAAAGGGCCAGAAGAGGGTGGCCGAACCCCGATACCAGGGCGACAGCCCCAGATGCACGTTCCACTTGTGTTCCGGCAGGGCGTCATAAAGAGGCGGGAAGATGAGATCCGGCCCGAAGATCACCGCCACATCGGCAGGATGGTCAGCAACGAAGCGCGCAGACTCGGAGGTGTTCAACGCCTCCGGTGCCACCATCAGGCTGGGAACAGAGGCAAAAACCTGCGCCGCCTCCAGGTCGCCAAAGACCCGCTGTTCAACCTCGGCGCGTAACCCAAAGTGACGGATGAAGTTGTCCCGATCCCGCGCCGGGATCCCTTGGGGCGGAACAGGCGTCAGAGACTCCCGGCCCATTACCAGCACCCCGGTCACCTCAAACTCCTGGAGCAGCGGGCGCAATAGAAAAAGGTGGCGGCTGTGGGTTCCGGAAATCAGAAACAGTCTCATGACTCCTCCTGGGCAACCGCCAACAGGCCGTGGCAGCACAGCAGATCGGCGGCATCAGCCAGGGCGGAAAAAGCAATCCCGGTCTGTTGGGCAATGGCCAGCAGATCCATCTGTCCATCCGCCAGCATCATCAGCCACAACATGGCATCGATCCGGGAGCCGTGCAACGTCTTTTCGGCATCCACCAGAAAACGGCGTTGGCCATGGTCGGCCAACGCAGCGGCAGCAGGCTGCATCAGACTGCCGCCAGTGGCAGGATACAAGCCACGCTTGCCCAACATGGCCTCGCTCTGGGGCAACAGAGAGCGGTATGTGGCGTTACGCTCCAACTTCTCCACCACCATAAGATAAAGTTCCAGCATATCCACCAACCGCTCCGGGCGCACAAAGTCCAGATTGTCCAGAGAGGTGTGGTATTCATCATATTCGTAATACTTGGAGGCGTGCAGAGAACCCACTGGGATACGCCATGCGGGCAGAGAGTACTGCCGCTCGTCGCTGCCGTGGATATCGAAAGGATAGATCCGGTGCGCCAGATCCAACTCCGCCAGGGTGGTCATGGCCGCCCGATCCACCAGAACCGGCGCACCGCGAAAAGCCGCCAAGCTCTGTTTGTAGCCCAGAATGCCAGGACCGGCAACGCAACTCAGCACATAGCCCCCCTGAACACGCCCCAGGGCGTGGCCGTGGCACGCCAAGTAGGCCACCGCGCCGATGGTCTCCGGGATGATGACAAAACGGTAGCGGTTTTTCAGACGACGCCCTTGCAACGCCCGCAGCAGCAACACCCAGAGAATGGGACCGCTCAGATTGTCATTAGCCAGAGAAGGGTGGCAAATATAGGTGGAAAAGAGGTACTCTCGGGGCGCTTCTTCTGCCCCCGTCAGACAATCGCCATAATCCAGAATCCCAGGAGCCAGTTCGGTTTCGATCTGCACCCGGTAGCGGCCCGCCCGATCCAGGGCCTCATATTGGCGATGACTGAGACAGAACCCCCAGTCGCGCGTGTAGTAGCTGGTGCGGTAGGGGATGGCCTGGGGCAGATGGGGCAAGGTGTGCAGGTGGGGATCCAGCTCGGCGAAACCAACGACGCCGTCAAATGGAATGCTGTAGTTGAGCACATGCAGATTGTTCTGGTCGCTGTCCAGCAGCAAGGCGCCCTGGTCGTCCCACAGGCGGGCGCGCTTCAGCCGCCACTCGTCGGGAACGATCCAGTCGAAAACCTGGGTTCCGGAGGGGATCTCATGGCGATGGAAGAACGCAACCTCCCGAAGAATCTCCAGACTCTGCCGAACCCCGGGACCGGTGAGGCTGCGGCAGATGGGAAAAAGACGCCGGAACAGTGTCCCTGCCTCCTGGGCCAAGGACTCTTTCTGCTGGGGAGACATAACGGTTCCTGAAAGTGTGCTGATCCAGCACGAATCCGACAAACACCCCCTGTGAGTCTTCAACCAACAAAGGCAAATCCGGGTTTTACCTGTCCCCAAAAATTCATCGGGTTACACCGTCCCGTTGAATTTGACCGACCGTACCCGACCGAAGCAGCCGCCCACCGACGGGCCACCAAAGTCCAAGTCCCGGATACAGCCGGAGGATCCCCCAGCCCGCACCCCCCGACCGGTCACCCGCCATCAAATGAACTGGAAAAAACCCACCCAGTCCAGCATCCGATAGACCCCGAAACCGACGCCACCAAAAAGAAGTACAAACACCATCGCCGCGTGCGACAACCGCAGCCAGCGCGAACGCCGCCGCTCCCGACGTCGCCGTTCCCCCCCCCTGCTTTCGGAGACGACCGCCTCGCCAGAAGAGCCCTCGGACCGAACTCCGGCACGACGGTCATCGGATTCCTGGCGGCGATTCCCAACCGCCTCCCGAATGACATTGAGACTCAACACGGAACCCTCCCCGCCAAGGCCTTCGCAGGCCGACAGTCAGCAACCATCACGCTCGACCCCGGGCCAATCAGGCCCCCCAATCGAACAGCCCGACACAAAAACACCCCCGGCCCCCCCCAGAACCACTTCTCATTGTCCCAAACCCGAGATCAGCGCGTCAACGTAATTCAATTCCGCGACCCGACGCGGTGATCTCGGCTTCACCATCCTCTCGGGAGAGGCCCGCAGCGCCACGATCAGCTCATACAGTGCCTCACGCCAACTTTCCCCCGAAGAACGGCAGTCAATCCAATGAATTTCTTCCTGAAGTTTGCTTCGGGTCTCCGGAAAAAAACGCCGTATGTGAAAGTCCAGATAGAGGGTCGGAATACCTCGACTCACCGCGACACTGACCCCGGATGCGAAATAATCCGCAACCAGAAGATCAACTTCCGGGAGACATTGATTGAAATTCCGGTATTGGATGAACGCTCCCAATTTTTCGATCTCGCGAACCTGAAAATCCTGCAGGCGACAATCCAATGCCACCTTCGGATGAGCCTTGTAAATAACCTCGACGCCATCGTGTCTTGCAAGCTCTTTTATGATTGACTTCTGAATCTCCCAATACTTGAGATCATGGACTTCCCGACTCGTCCCAATCCTGGTCAAATGTTGGAACGCGGTCGGCAGATAATATATGTTCCGGAGAGACCCGATACGACGCCCGCCCGGAAACCGCTCCTCTCGACTGATCTCAGGGATGGAAATCGCCAGGGTCTTTGGCCTGGCCACGGGACCGGGAACCTCACCACAGTAATCCTGATAGGGCTTTTCGACAACAGAATCAAGAAACAAGTCCAAACCGGAAATGGGAGCCGAGGCATACTGATACAATGCCATCTTGACATATCCCATATGAATTCCATCACTGTACATCTGATGGACGACTCTTTTTCCGTAAAGATAACTTCTGTAAACAAACGCGCGACGATACAGATTCATCAATAGCTTCACAACGATGACATCACCAGGCCCCGCAACGACTCTCCTCGCGGGAGGATCCCCCAGCCATTGCAAAGGAATCTCCAGGTCGCGCCGATAGATCCCATAGAGATGGCGGACCAGGGCATGGAACTGGTGCCGCTCGCAAAGATTTTCCGCCAACGACCAGATACGGTCCGCAACCTCCGGCAAGGCCTCCTCCAGATACCGCCGACGCACCCGCTCCGCAGGCCTCGTCGCCGGGCCGGCGTCCACCACCCGCAGAGAAAACGGGTGGCGCCCAGGATCCCAATCGCGAATGATACGTTCGAGGTGAGGCGAATCCGACAGCAGCTCCCATCGCGGGCAGCCTCGCCCAACCGTCACCAGCCGACGCCACCCCTTAAGGACGCAGAAGGCATTCAACCCCCAGGAACGCAAGGAGTTCCGCAACTCCCGCAAGGGGCGCAACCGGTCCACCCCCGTGGGTCGGGAAACCCGCCGAAACTCCTTTCCCCCCACCGATTCGGACCACGCCCAGATTTCCGGATAGAGAACTCCCACCAACTCGCCATAAAACACCACCGGCACCTCGCCCCGCTCGCAAAGCGACCCCTCCAGCAGAAGAGCCGAGGTTGCCTCCGCTTCCGCCACCAACCTCCCGAGATGCCGAAGCTTCAGGATCGTTCCGCCAAACAGGGAAACCAGGGAATGGAAAACGACAAACAACGGGTTGACCTCACCCTCCCACCGCTCCGACCAACCCTCGAACAGCTCACGATCCCCCTGGCACCGGGTCAATACACCCACGACCTCCGGAAAGATTATCTCGGACAACTCGGCATCGTCGAACACATCACTGACCCGGAACCGCAGACCGTGGTCGACGCAAAAGGCCTGTGCTTCGAGGTCCAGCGGCAACAGCAGACGCCCCCGGCACATCTCGAGAAAATCGGGATCGCTCCGGTTGTCACCCAGCAGACAATACCCCCAGCTCCCTTCCCCGCTCTCCGAATCAGTCACCGGATCAACGCTCATGCCCCTCCCACACCTCGACCACAATCACCGGATCGACACCCATCTCCCTCCCACACCCCGACCAATGGCCGCTATCCCAAGGACCGCCCAGCCCCGTCGGGAACGAAGACCTTCATCCATAGATTGAGAATAATCAGCGCAATCAATCTCTTGCTGCCCATCATCGAACAATCGGCAAGCGAAAACCGCGCCATGAAATCCGGACGGATAAAGCGCGTGAGATGATTCTCCTCACGAAACTGCGCGTAAAGACCGCGAAACGTCTCCGAAGCAAAAAAGCGATCCACGGGGATAAAAAAAGGCATTTTTCGACGATCGACCAGCTCCTGCAACCCGAGCTTTCCCAACAATCGCCGCAAGATGACCTTTTCTCGCCACCCCCGGATTTTCAGGTGATCGGGAATCCCCATGGAAAATTCGATGAATTCACGATCCAGGTAGGGCACACGCCCCTCCAGGGAGGCCGCCATCGTCATTTTATCCAGTTTCATCAGGATATTGTCAGGCAACCAATCCCGATACTGCACATGAACCAGGCGCTCCACCACCGACCCCTCGCCCCCCGAGGCCCCCCTCACCGCTCCATCCGCAGCCAAAGCCGAAAGAAAATCCGGCTGAAAGATCGCCGACGCCTCCTCCGGTTCAAACAAATAAATCAAACGCCGATAGAGATCTTCCACCGGGGCGGAATCCGCCTCCCGGGCAAATCGGACCAGTCGCGCCTTGCCCTCGACACCCAGCGAGGCAGGGTAGCTGAACAAGCGGTTGAGCAATCGATGCGGGAGCGCCTGCAACAGACCGATCCCCCCCTTGCGCAGGAATCCGGGAACGTACTCCCGGGCCCGAACCGCCGCCAACACTGTCTTGTGGAACAGATACCCCCCCAGGACTTCGTCGGCCCCCTCGCCGCTGAGAACGACCTTGACATGCTGCTTCGCCTCCCGAGCCAGGAGATACATGGGGATGACGATGGCATCCCCGATCGGCTCGTCGAGGTGCCAGACCAGACGCTCCAGGAGAGAAAAATCCTTTTCCGTGCAATAGATCTCATGGTGCCGGGTCCCGATCCGCTCGGCGCTCCAGCGGGCCTGGGGGGTCTCGTCCCGGTCCGAATGAAACCCCACCGAAAAGGAGTTGACCTGGCCCTGATGGCGCACCATGAGCGCCGCCAGCACCGCCGAATCCAACCCCCCGGAGAGATAACAGCCTAACGGCACATCGGCGATGGTCTGCCGCCGGACCGCCTCCGAGAGCGACTCGGCAAAGGCCGCCTCCACCGCCCCGTCCGACAAATCCCGACGCCCTCCAACCACCCGACGCGGCGGCGTATACCACCGCTGCATCCGAACCTCTCCCCCCTCCCAGGTCAACAGATGGCCCGCCGGCAGCTTTTCAATCCCCTTGATCAGGGAGGTCTCCCCGGGCACATAGCGAAATCGAAGAAAGGCCGCCAGCGACGCCGGATGAATCTCCCGGGCCACCGTCGCATCGCACAGGATCGCCTTCATCTCCGAAGCAAAAAGCAGGCTCCCCTGCCGCCGGCAAACATACAAGGGCTTGATCCCGACGTGATCCCGGACCAGATGCAGTTTCGCCCCATCGCGAAAATCCGCAATCGCAAAGGCAAACATGCCATTCAACTGCGGCAGGGCATCCCACCCCCATTCCAGGTAGGCATGCAACAAGGTCTCGGTATCGGAAAGCCCTCGCAACACATGGCCGCAGGCAAGCAACCGGTCGCGCAACTCCGGAAAATTGTAAATTTCGCCATTGAAGACCAGGACAACCTTGCCGCTTTTATCGGAAACCGGCTGCTTCCCACCTGCAAGATCGATGATGCTCAACCGCTGCATCGCCAGGCTGATCGCAGGACTCTGGAAGGCCCCCTGATCATCCGGACCACGATGGACGATCGAACCCATCATGGCAGCCAGAAGGGCATCGTCCCTCTTCCCCGCCATTCCGACAATTCCGCACATGGACGTCCCGAGATGAGAGTTCAGCTGCGAGAACGAAAAACAAGAAAATTCGCCGTTTCCAGGTGGAGACTCCACTCCCGGGATTGTCGCAGGCTACGCACCTGTCTGGCCAGGAGTTCCGCTACTTCAGCCTTCGGGACCACCTCGGCGGCGCGCCCATGCAACTCCTCGGGCAACAACCCGAACAGGGGGGTAGTCCGAACAAGGTCGCTCTCCGGCCTGGTCAGAACCACATAATCCGCCAGCGCCATCGATTCCAGGCCTCCGACACCCTGGCGAAACGAAAGCAACCCGGTCTTCGAGGCGGGGACCGCAACGACAACCCTCTTGTCTCCCTCCATCGAACGCTGCACCGCCACCATCTCCTGGACATATTCGTAACTGGCCAGGCTGGAGTGGCGAACCAGGGAGACCATGCTGAGCAGGGTCGGCGGCGTGCACGCCAGCAGCACCAGTACCGACAACATCCGAAAGGCCATCCGCCTCTTGTGAAGCCCTTGCAACACGTCGCGGTAGATGACCAGAATCGACAGAAAAACCGCCAGAGAAACCGGCGCGTGAAACCCCGCGTTCACGCCCCAGCGAACGAAATAGAGCTGCGTATAGACAGCAAAAACGGCCAGGAGAGAAACCCCAAAATGGTTCCTCCACGACTCGCCAGCCACCCCCATATAAACCAGCGTCGAGGCATAAAAAAATGCGATGCAAACCACAGCAACCTTGTAATACATCATCAAATGCGGAGTCAATCCAAGATAGGACGGATAGGTCCCGATCGCAAACCAGACCGTATAAGCAATATTCCCGATCATGAACACAACATAAACCCAGAACTGAACAAATCGAGTTAAAATTGAAAAGGCCTTCCCGAAACAGATCATTGTCACAACAAATATCGAGAGAACCACCGCGGCGACTATGCGCCAGTCCAGAAACGGGCGAATGTCCTGGATCCACCCCACGGGATGCACGGACTGTGCTCCCCCCTGCTCCGGCCAATACAACCGCCGGGCGAATTCGACCGTTGTCGAAAAAGCTCCCATGATTTCAGGAAATAAAAAAAGATTCCATACGACGGTCAGGACACTCACCGCCGCAACCAATAAACCAACCCGTTTGCTTATATGGAAAAAAATATAAAATGACATCAAAAATGGAAACAACGCTATGTTTTCCTTGACAAGAACGACCAACAAAGCCACCACCACTACCCCATTGACCCGCCTTCCCGCCAGAAGGTACAGGAAGGCCAGAGACAAGGGAAAAGCCAACAATTCACCGAATCCCTTGTTGATAAAAAATCCGTCCGGAATATTATTGAACGGGTTGAACAGAAACAACGCGGCAACCCCAAGATAAGCCCCGGGAACAAATTCCGGATCGATGCCCCCATCCCGGTCCCGACACATCAACCCGAGAAACACCAAAGGCGGAATGATCGTCAGCAAGGCATAGAGAATATTGAGACCCGTGACATGGAAATTATCAAACACAGATGCCATCAAAAAATAGAGAGGAACCAGAAAAAACGGCTGAATATACTCCTGATGTCCCAACAAGGTCGGGCTCCGGCGGAACATCCAATCCTGGTCCCGTGTTCCATCCGGCTTCCGCAATGATTTTTCCCAATCGACGTCCTTCGGGCTCAAAATCTCCCGCCCATAAAAATCACCATGGACACCATGGTACAAAGAATTCACATACGGAACGGCGTCAGCACCCTGCAAACCGTAATCGAAGCTGAAATAGCCCATGAAAATAATCTGAAACAGATTGGAAACAACAGCCAGGGCAGCGGTAATCAGAAACAGCCGAGCGGAAGAAATCTTCATGGCACCAACCCAGTGCTGCTTTGGAACTTGAGGAAGGACTATCATCGATCCAGGGCTCCGCCCCCGACCCCACCGGGGGGCGGCAGAGCCTCCCCCCAGACCCCCCAGACCCCTTCAAGGAGTGGGAGATGCTATTGGGGGACAAGGACGGCACCAACACTTACAAAAGCAGGGTCATCACCCCCTGCGCATACCGCACCACATCACTGGGAGACCGAATCAGCTTCAAATGCCGCCGCATCATGCCCAAACGAAAATAGACCCGCCGATGCGCCTCCTTCTGCTTCTTTTGCAAAAACTCCCGGGTCAGACCCGTCGGCACGAAATTGGCCCCAACCATCGAAAACCGGTCAAACGACTCATAATCGACCGTACCGAACCTCGGGGCCGTCTCCCAAAAGAAGCTCCCGGGCAGGGGTGCCATCATCCCGAAGGTGATGTAATGCACCGGCAGCGACTCGGCAAAACGAATCGACTCCTCGACCGTCGCCTCGCTCTCCCGGGGATTGCCGAGAATGAAACTCACCTTGATCGCGAGTCCCAGCCGATGAGCCATCTCGGTCAGTTCCCGGTACTGCTCGATCGTCACCCCCTTGTGGATCTCCTTCATGATCTCGGCGTTTCCCGTCTCCACCCCCACCTGGATCAACCAGCACCCGGAGGCCTTCATCTCCCGCAACATCTCCTCTCCCAGGATGTTCGCCTCGAAGTTGCACGACCACAACATCCCCGGAAAGTGGGTACGCATCATCGCGCAAAATGCCGCCACCCGACTCCGTTTCAGGTTGAAGGTATCATCCGAGAGATACAGTTCGCGGATCCCCCACTGCCGCCGGAGAAGTCCGATCTCCTCCCGCAGGTACTCCATCGAGTGGGCCCGAACCCGGCTGTTGAATACGCTCCGAAACTGTTTCGAGGAAGAACAGAAAATGCACTGGAAGGGACACCCGCGCTGGGTGAAGAGGGTGGTGTGGGGCGACAGCCGGAACCCGAAGGCCTTCTGATGGTAGGCAGTCAGATCGTGCAACAGGTGACGCGCCGGAAAGGGCAGATCGTCCAGATTCTCCACCAGCCTGCCCGGACCACTGTTGACGATCTCCTCTCCCCGGGGGTAGACTAGCCCCGGGACCGTCTCCACCTCCCCCCGGGACTCCAGCACCCGGACCAGTTCGAGAAAGGTGACCTCCCCCTCCCCGGGAATGACATAATCGAACGCACCGGTCCGCGCCGATCCCTCCGGGTCGCCCTGGGCGTGAACCCCTCCCAGCACGATCGGCACCTCGGCGCGCCACGCCCGGAGCAGCCGCGCAATCTTGACGTTCTCCGGAAACGACAACGAGGTCCCGGTCAAACCCACCACGTCCGGATTCAGAGCCTTGACCCGTTCGATAACCTGGTGAGCTTCCAGGCGCAAGGCGTTGGCGTCGATCACCGCCACCCGGTATCCGTTCTTCTCCAGGACCCCCGCGATATAGAGAATCCCCAGTGGCGGCAGCACCGCCCCCGCCCAGCGGTAGCGCGATCCGTACTGCAATTCCAACGAGACATGGGGATGAACGAGTACAATGCTTGCAGCCATGGGTCACTTCCTTCGATCACCCGACGGGACCGGCCCCCGCCTCCATTCCCGCAAAAACCGGTCCCGGAATCAGAACCTCGGCACCCTGTCGGTGCGGTCCCGCCCCAAACACCCAGCCAGCAGGTCAACCCCGCCCCGGCCCCAATAAAACCCGAAGCCACCCCTGGCCAATCAACCCCAGGATTCGACGTTGAACGACCGGAAGGATCACCGGCTCCAGTCGAAGGCAAATTCGACCTCGGCCCATCCCTGCCGCTGCAACTGCCCCCGCAAGGCCGCGTCCTCCGCCTGAACTTCCGCTTCCGTTCGCGGCACGATCGCAATCTCCTGGGGCTGATAATACCGCGCCGAACCCATGTGAATGGCGGAAAATTTCTCGTCCCGCCGCAATCGATTCAAGGCCAGGGGAGCCGACCGCGTCAATCGATCCCAAACCTGAACACGCTGTGGCAGAAACGCCACCCGCCGCTGCCACTCCAAAGGCTCTTCCCGACGCCGCCTGACCAGGACCCTGACCAACATCCCCTTGATCCACCGGGCTGCACCCGGATGGCGCCCGAAGATCAGAGTGAAGAGACGAAATCCCAGAAAAAGCCACGGGTTGAAAAGACGCTGATTGACACGGACAAACCGCCCGCGGGCCAGGATCCCCTCCTCCCCCCGCTCCACCGCCGGTGACCTGACCAACGCCTGGCTCGATATCGCCTTGCCCGACGGCATCACTCCCCAATAGCCGGCATCCATCCCGTGCAGCTTCTCCCCCTGGCGATCAAACACCTTGAGGCACCCCCCCTTGGAGGCCGCAAAGATCGCATAGTATCGCTCTTCGGAGACAAAATAGAGGCCGGCATCGGCAAAATAGCGTCGCTCCCGACGCTGCCATGGCAACTCGCCCGTCGCCGCCAGTTCCAGCCGCTGTTCACCGAGGGCCGCATCGAGCGCCAACAGATAATTGTTGACGATGGGAAAAATGTTCTGCGCATCCATGGCATCAGGCCCCACGACAACATTTTTCGCCATGCCGCGACGCATGAACAGCGCAATACGGGCCGCCTCGGGAGAGACCCCGGCCAGGATCTCGTACCCCGCCGGAAACTGGAACTCGGTATTGCGACTGCCATACTCTCCGCCCATCGTCCCATCCGGGTGAAGACAATACTCGAGAAAGGCCGAGGCCCGTCCAAGACTCTCCAAGAGCCGCGCATCCCGGGTCGCACGCCAGATCCACCCCAGATAGAAGGTCGCATGCGTCTGATAGCCCGGGTCGGCGCCCCCGTACTCCTCATACCACCCCTCCGCCGACTGGCAGCGCAGGATGCGGTCGACAAAATGGTCGCGGCGGGCGAAAAAACGCGGATCGCCGACCACCTCGCCGATGACATGGCACGCCGCCGCCGCTGCCGCCAGATGGTTGGAGAGGACCCCATGCGTCTCATCGTTGCGACAGAGCCACTCCCCAGCAGCGGTCAACGCCGCCACCACCCCTGCCGCCTCCGCCTCGGGTATCCACGACCGCAGCCGGCGAAACCCCTCACCCACATAGAACCCGGTGAAGGCCGTCGCCGCCAGGCTCCGCTCCCCGGGATAGGCCTCGTCGAAGGAGCCGTCCGGGTACTGCAACCCCACCCAGTTCCCCAGCGCCGCCCGTGCCCAGCGTAGCAGATGCGGATTACCCTGAAAGGTGTTGCCCTGAAACGGGGTCGCGTAGAGGAAGGCCAGGGTGAAAACCCCTTCTTGAAAGCGGGCCCCTGCAAAATCGGTGAACTTCCAATTCCAGAACACCCGATCCAACGATCCGTAGGTCAGAGAAAAGGACTCCCGGTCCACCCGGGAAAGGATGCGCGACAGGTGCGGTTCAACCCGACGCCAATAGACCCACGCCTCATCACCGACAGTCACCATTGGCGCCTCACGTTGATCTACCGTGCGTAACCGAGCCCGGAACGGCTCGCACCCAGGCCATCCCCCGCCGGGGCGTCGAAAACTCCCTCCACAAAACCAATCAACTCAAGAGCCCGTCGCAGAGGGGCATACGCCGCCTCGCCGGCCCCCGCAGTCTCGCTGAAGGCCAACAGGCCCGGCACGGCACTCCTGCCCGCCATCCCTGCAAGCCGACCGTTCTCGCCGACTTCCCCCTACCGGTCCGATTCGGCCCCCCCCCGGATGGCATGGCAGCAGTAGATCAGATTGACATCGGAAAGGGGAATCCCCAACGGAAACCATGTCTGTCGCAGATCCGGAAAATAATGGCGCACCAGGGAGACGAGATTGGCGCAGGTGTTGATATGTTCCCGGGCAATGATGTAGTCCAGATCCAGTCCCCACCGGGTGAAACTGCGCCGAGTCGTCAGGTGCCGCCCCAGCCGCCACGCCACGCCACCTTCGGTGGGGAAGGCAATCGAGAGCGTTCCACCTGGTCGCAACAAGCGCCGCCAACCTTCGATGACCCGATGCGGAAAGGGCAGGTGCTCCAGATTGTAGACCGAGATCACCCGGTCGAAACTGGCCTCCTCATACCCCAGATCCGTCGCATCCCGGACCTCGAACCGGACCCCGGGAGTGCCCTCGTGCTTCCTCCCGGCCTGCGCCAGAAGGTCCGCATTGATGTCCGTCATGAGGTAGGTATCGAACCGGTGGCGAACGAAGCTCAGATGCTGCCCGGTCCCCGCTCCTACCTCAAGAACCCGGCCAAAGTGGACATCCCGACCAAAGGGACTCTCCAGAAGCCGATGCCCGGAATCATGAACCCAGCGCACGATCCGCGAACCGTCCCGGGTCAAATCGTCATAAATCCGCGCCTCGGCCTCCTCCCAGGCCAGCCACATGGGATCCTCGCTCCACAAACCCCCGCCCCCTCGCCCGGAAACACCACCCGCCATCACCGATTCCTCACTCCCTGCGGGCGGTCA
Organism: Magnetococcales bacterium; assembly: GCA_015229005.1. Classification (GTDB taxonomy): domain Bacteria; phylum Pseudomonadota; class Magnetococcia; order Magnetococcales; family JADGCL01; genus JADGCL01. The sequence continues at coordinate 7,972 of JADGCL010000043.1, read as the reverse complement.
AGGCAACCCACCCGGATCAAGCCCGCCGAGAACCCCACCCCATTCACGTCCGCCGCCCGACAAACAGCCGAAAAAAAAGATACATCAGGTCGTGTTCGACGAGAAAACCCGCCGCATTGTGCCTAAGCCGCCAACGCAACAAGGGACGATAGCCCTGAATCAAGAGACGCATCACCACTCGAAGAAGCGGCGGAAACGACCCCCCCTCCTGCAACACCTTGTCGTCCATGACCTTCCCGGTGATCTGCATCAGCTTGATGAAATTGGCGATTTGCGGCGTGTACCAAGGGTGCCGTATCTCTTCTGTCGTATCCGTGGAATCCATCGTGACCCACTCCTCCAAGGTCGATGGAAGTCGCAAACCATAATCTCGCACCGCCTCTTCGGTCATCACAGCCCCGGGAATGGGCTTCCAGTCCGCTCCAACACCGAGATAACTACGCGGATTATCCCGCAACAATTGCAGAATCAGCTCCTTGGTCTCCAGCAAGTCCTCGAAAGTCTCGCCCGGGGTCCCACAGAAAAAATTGTAGTGCGGCAACAGTTGCGGAAACCGCGCCAGCTTGATATTGACCCGCTTCACTTGCTCACGGGTAATATTCTTGCGCATGCTCCGCAAAACACGGTCCGAACCCGACTCCAAACCAATAACCAACAACCGGACATTCGCCCTGACCATCCTGGCCAGATAGTCGTCGTCCATGCGATCAAGCTCGTTGATACGGACCCCACGGAACTCCAGAAAATAACGCTCGTGCAACCCCCGTTCCATGTAACCATCAAAAAAAAGAGCCATGCGCTTCCGGTCAATGAAGGCGTCATCGTCGTAAATCTGGAAAGCCTTGATCGGATAATTCCGCGCCAGAAACTCCATATGGTCCAGAACAGACCCAACATCGAACCCGATCCAGCGCTTCCCCTGAAGCTCACGACCAAGCGCCGGCGTAATGCAAAAGGTACACTGATAGGGGCATCCAAGGGACGTGAACACCGGAAAGATCAGAGAATCCGTATTCTTCATCCGCTGATAATTGCGGGGAGTGACATCGACAAGACCGTAGGGAATGTCCCAATGGTCCAGGACCTCATGCGTCGACCGAAAGGCATTCAGGCGTATCCCGGAATCCTCTTTCCAGCCCAGGCCCGGAATATCGTCCAAGATACCCAGACCCCGATACAGATATTCCAGAAGCTGACACAAAGATTGCGAACCCCAACCCCGAATCACGAAGTCGACATCGGGGTGTTCCAGAGTCTGCTGCGGAAGTACCGTCGGGTGAGGACCACCCCAGACTACCCTCTGCCCGGGACGGATCTCCTTGACAAAACGGGAAATCGCGAGTCCCGTCTTGATCGGGTAGCCGGTCATCACCGACACCCCAACCAAACCGCACCCCTGACCGACCACCTCGGACACCATCCGCCGCCAATCTTCGGGATTCAAGCGAAGGTCCAGGATACGCACCCGAAACCCCGCCTTGACCGAATGCGTCGCCGCGTAGATGACACTCAGGGGAATGTCCCGGATGAGATCGTCGTAAGAACCAAGCGGAGGAAAAATCAACAACAGATCCCAAAGACCGCCCGAATCCCCAGCCAAACCCTCACAGGAGTCGGAGACTCCCGAAAGCCTCGCCGTCGGACCGATCAAGGGGGTAGAACCAGTTTCAAAGGCCTTGCCTTGCATCGAAAGGGACACCCGTCAAAAGGAACATCGACCGGCCCAATGCCACTCTGCCCAAGGGGACGACCCGTTCCAGCCACAGCCCACCCAACCAGAAACCACCAACCCGCCCCTCCCTCACTTGCGAGGGGCACCCTGACGCAGCAGACGATCCAGACAACCTCGAATCAACCCCGTGCCTGCACACAGCCCCACCGCACGCAGAATCGGCAAAGCCTCAGGAAGAACCCGGCTCACGATCCCCCTCCCCCGATTGCTTTGTCAACCGCACCCGCAATGCCCAAATTTCTCTCTGCACCTCCCGCACCTGCCAAGAAAGGGAACCTACCGAGAAAAAGATGAACGCAAACAGAAGGAGAATGAGGCCCGTGACCGCAAACGGAAAGGCCGGCTGCTCGGCCCAGAGACGCAAAAGACCAAATCCCAGAAAGAGCAACGCCACCAAACTCATAATGAAGCTCGCCCCGAACAGGATCCGGAAGGGCATGGTCACCAGCCCGAACACCGTATGGGTCCGAACCAGCTTGCCGAGCTTCGCAGAGGACTTGCGCGACTTCTTCAGACCCGAGAACTTCTGGTCTCGCCACTCCAGAACCGCCGGGATCTCACGAATCGAGTACCGAAACGCCAGCGCCTTGCTGACGATCTCCAGATGGATTTCCTTCTCGTTTTCCTCCAACGGCAAGGCGAGAAACTTTTCCCGTCGATAGCCCCGGGTCATCCCGGTGAACATGGTGAGATCCGCGCTGATCGTCGTCCGAAAAAAAAGGTTAGCCGTGGTACTCAGAAAGACCCTCTTGAAGGGGACATTGACATACCTCCCGCCAGCCAGGTGCGGCGAGGCCACCACCATATCCACCCGGGGATCCCCCCGCAGCACCGCAGCAAGACGGTGGGCAATATCGTCCCCCCACGAAGAATCGATCTCCGTGGTCACCACCACCTCTCCACGCGCCACCAGTACGCCCTGACGAATGGCATAGCCCCGACCCTGATTGACAGGATAGGAGACCACCCGAAGGCGCGCATCCTCCAGCGCCAGCCGGTTCGCCAGCACCAACGAATCGTCGGTCGACCCATCGTTGACGATGATGAACTCCCACTCCTCGGGAAGGCTCTCCAGGTTGGCCAACATATGCCGAACCGAGCCTTCAAGAATGAGGGATTCATTAAAAAAAGGACTGACAACAGAGATCATCAATCTCACTCGACCAGTGGAGAGCGGAGACCGCCAAACATCCCAAAAACGAACACCATCAAATCAACCAACAACAGGAACAAAACCTTCTCCAATTCTCCCCACAAAAAACAGGCGACCAACGGGACCAAAACGGAGAGAGGGGACCAGTTGAGAGGAAAGGCCAGAACCCCACCCCCCCCCAATCCTGGCCTCAGCGAGGCTTCCTCACCGTGGCAAATATCATGAAGCCGACGTTCCTGTCCAGAAACTTGTGTAGCGCACGGGGGACCCGGAACGGCAACGCCCGTGCGGGAAAAAAGTGAAAAAAAACTTCCAACACCTCAAAATGGGGAGAGAGCAACGAAACGAACTGCTCCCTTGTAAAAGACTTGCCGATGGGATTCTCCCGTCCGTCGTAGAGCCTGACGATCTCGTCCACCTCGGTGACGGCAAAAATCCCCTCCCGCCCGCGCCCCCTAAGCCCTCCACCCAACCGGTCGAGCAACCGACCAATCCCCCGCAGAAGATCCCAGTGACGCAGAAACAGGTTACGGTAGTAAACAGAGATACTGGCCGTGCCTCCAGGCCGCAAAACGCGGGCGATCTCCGCCACCGCAGCCGCCGTTTCGGGCGTGTGGTGAATCACGCCCTGGCAGTTGACGTGGCGAAAGCTCGCATCGGCGAAGGTCAATTTCTCGGCGTTCTGCAAACTCGCAGTGACCGGAACCCCGTAGAGACCGCATCGAACCTCAGCCAGGGCAAGAGCGGTCTCGGTCAGATCGGCAATGGTGATCTCCCGACACCCCCGCTCCCACAGTTCAATCGGCCAAAACCCAGGCCCACAGCCAAGGTCCAAGACGCCCTCACGGTTTTCCTCCGGGGGGAAAAACCGGCGATCGAACTCCCCGGCATACACATCCTCCAGACACGTCCGCCGGTGTTCCTCGAAAAACTCACGGCTCCCCCTGGGGTGTTTCGACTCTCCACCAAAAAGGGGGTTTTCCTCCCAGAAGCGTCTGACATCCTCAATGGTCCTGTCAGGACCGCGCTCTCCCATGACCCCCCCCCGGAGCGGCAACCTCCGCCCCTGTCCGACAAACTCCCACGCTCACCCGCCGGAAACACCCGTCCACACTCATCTAACCGCCTGGACCATCCCTCCTGGCGACCCGCTCAGCTTTCCCAACCCCTCCGCCCCACCCCGTCCCCAGCGGGACGCCGCCAGAGTACGCAAGCGAAAGAGCGCATAAACGGCCAGAACATCCATGACAGGGATGATCGGCATCCGGAACCGCGTCTGCACATTATTGGTGCTGGCAGTGGCGATCATCAGGGCAACATAAAAGAAACAAAACCACCCCGTCACCCTGTCCCAGGACCTTTCCGACCGAAAAACCAGCAACCAGACCCCGGCAAGACTCATAAAAAATACAAACAGGCTTAAAATCTTGAAGAGCAAAGCATAGACGGAAAGACCAAGGAGCCCATTGTAATACTGAAACTCCAACACCATCCACCAACGCGCAAATATATTCGGCCGCGCCTCGTACATCCGCTGCATGGCTTCCATGTCTCGGAATTCCCGGTTCAACCGGGCCGCATCCGCACCATAAAACAGCGACACAGAGGATTCCGCCACCCCACCCAGGAGGGTCGGAACCTGATCAAGAACAAACCACGCCCCATAGGGGAAGAAATTGGGAAGGATCCGTTCCATGGCCTGCTCGGTCATGTAGGCCTCCCTCTCGCCCTTGCTTCGCCGCAAATACTCCGGACTGCGGAGCAACCCCTCGTACTCGGCGACGGCCTCCTCGGACATGTACGGTTTCTTCTCCATCCGCGCCCTCATCCCAGGCCACATCTCGGTCATCAGAGGTGCCCATTTCACCCCGGCAAAGTCCGAATTGCCCGACACCGCATAGTTCCGGGCCATCCAGCCACCGATGACACCCCCGTAAACGACCATAAATACGAGCAGAAAACCCAAGATCCGCCCCGGCGGCAACCGACCCCGGGCATAGCCCACGAACGAAAGGATAAAGACGAGCCACACGAAAACACCCGCCGGACGGACAAACACCGCCGCCAGCAAGGCCAGTGTCGCAAGGAGAAACCGGAGAAGCGTCACCCCCTCCCGAAACAATCGAACGACCAGAAAGATAAAAAGGAGACAGAAAAGCGCAAACGGGACATCCCCGTGGACACTGCCAGCCGACAAGAGACCGACAAAATCCAGGCTCAACAACAGGACCGCCCCAAATCCCACAGCCGGAGACCAGGAGCGACCCAAAGCGTAGGTAGCCAACAAAAGGACGGCGAGAAGGATATGATTGAACGCCAGGGCGCCACGATTGCCGATATCACCGGTTACCGCGAAGAACCCCGCCAACAAGAGGCTGTAACCGGGAGGCCGGACCGTGATCGGCTCCAGATCCGGATAGGTACCGCTCGCCCAGGCCCCGTGGTGCAACAGGTTGGCCGCAGGCTCCACGTAGTAGAGTTCCGTCTGGTACCCGTCGGGAAAGGTCTCCATCAACTTCGCGAACGATACCACCTCCAACAAACAGTAGAACGCCGCCAGAATCAGAAACGCAGTATCCCAGCGGCTCCACCGCCACCCCGCAGCGCCGCGTCCCCGGTCCGCCCCAGCAACATCCTCGCTCATCAGAGTGTCCCCAAACCAGACCGCACCACGCCCTCAAAACTCAAGAAAAACCAACCCATCCCTGAGCTTCGGCTCGAACCACGTCGACTTGGGAGGCATCACCAGCCCGGCATCCGCAACCGCCATCACATCCGCCAGGGCAGTAGGATAGAGGCTGAAGGCCACGGCCATCTCACCGGAAAGAACCCGCTGACTCAAGGCCCCGAGTCCACGGATACCACCCACAAAATCAAGCCGATGGTCCCGCCGGGGATCGGTAATCCCAAGAATCGGCCCCAGGATATGTGCCTCCAGGAGACCCACATCAAGGCGCCCCAGCGGGTCCCGCTCCTCAGCCAACCCGGGCCGCAATGTCAAACGAAACCAACCATCCGCCAGAAACATCCCGAATTCATGCGGTTTTGACGGTCGCACAGGCTCCACCTCGGCAGCAAGGAAAAACCTCTCGCCGACCCGCTTCTTGAACTCGGCCTCCGACAGCCCGTTGAGATCCCTGACCACCCGGTTGTAGTCGAGAATACGCACCTGATCGTCGGGAAAGATCGCCGCCAGAAAGCGATCGGCGCCACCCACTCCGCTCTCAGCCCGGGACCGCCAGATCCGCGCCGCTGCTGCCGACCGATGGTGGCCATCCGCCACATAAAGCGCCCCCAGGGAGTCGAAGGCTGCCTCCAACCCGGCCACCAACGCCCCATCCGCGACCACCCAAAGAGTATGCCGAACCCCGTCGGCAGCCGTGAAATCGCAGACCGGTTCCTCACGGGTAAGGGCCTCCGCGACCAACCGGTCGATCTCCGGATCGGCCCGATAGGTCAGAAAAACGGGACCCGTATGAGCCCCCAGAACCTCGGCATGACGGGTCCGGTCATTCTCCTTGTCCGGTCGCGTCAGCTCGTGCTTCTTCACCCACCCTGCCTCATAGGCCGCCACCGAAACCGCCCCCACCACCCCCAACTGCGCCCGGCCCTGCATGACCAACCGATAAAGATAGAGGCAAGGAAGAGGATCCCGATGAACGACACCACGACCGAAAAGCCCCTCCAGATTGGATCGGGCCCGTTCGTAGACCCGATCGTCATCAGGCGGGACCTCCGGTCCGAACTCGACCTCCGCCTTGGAGACCCGCAGGAAGGAGTCGGGATTGCCCTGAACGAGCCGTCGCGCCTCATCGCTCGACAGCACATCGTAGGGCGGGGCCGCCACCCGCTCGGCCAGCTCCCCACGGGGACGACACCCCCGAAAGGCCCGCACCCGACCCGAGACACCCAGATTGCCCGATTGGTCAGCCAACAACCTGCTCCCTCTCTCTCTGTCCCTGCCGAAGCGCCTCCCGCAGACCACCCAGGGCCGCACGCAATTCCTCCCAGACCCCCAGCGCCTCCCCCAAATCTCCGCGCCTGCCCAACGACTCCAACTGAAAGGCCAGCCGATAGACTTCGTGGGTATTCCCGAAGGCCCCGCTCGCCCCCTTCAGGGAGTGGGCAACCTCCTGGACCGCCAGGTTGTCGGCGCCGAGTATCCCCTCCCGGATCCGCTGCATCTGCCCAGGAGCCTCGCGAAAGAAAAGGTCGATAACCTCCTCCAGAAGACCCCAGTCCCCGGCCATCGACCGCATTACATGCGCCATATCGAGGAAAAAGGCCCGCCCCTCCCCACCACCACCCGTTCCGGCCACGGGCGAACCCTCGACGCCTGACACCGCCCCGCCCGAAAGCGCGGAAGAACCTCCAACCACCTCGGCCACAGAGTGTGAACCCGCCCCCCCCACCATGACCGCAGGCACCATCCCGCGAGCCTTCTCCAAGACCCGCTCGATCTCCGCGAAAAGTGCCTTGGCCCGGATCGGCTTGCCGTGGAACCCATCCATCCCCGAGGCCTTGGCCCGACCGACATGATCGGCACTGACCGAGGCCGTCACCGCGATGATCGGAACCGGCGACCGACTCCGCTCCCGTTCCCGGGCCCGGATCGCCGCCGTCGCCTCCAACCCATCCATGCGCGGCATGCCCAAGTCCATCAGGACAACATCGAAAACGGCGCCGTCCAGAGCCGCCAGGGCCTCGATCCCATTCGCCACCAGCACCACCGAGTGCCCTTCCATCTCCAGGAGCCGGCTCATCAACTGCTGGGTGAAGACGTTGTCCTCGACGACCAGGATGCGCAACCCCTTACCCCCAACCGGCGACACACCACCTCCGGGATTGCCTTCGCCCGGCGACGAACCAGCGACAGACTCGGAGAGAGACCCCGCGTCCCCAACAACAGGCTCAACCAATGCAATGATCTCTCTGACCTTTTCCCGCTGCCCGGCATCCAGACCGGTCGCCAGGAGGGACCTGGCGCAGGCAAGAACCCGGGCCAACACCCCTCCATCCCCCGGCCTCGTGCCACCCCCCGACTCCAACCCGGTCACAGGAAACCCCTCTCTCGCCAACACACGCCC
>JADGCL010000042.1 GCA_015229005.1 Magnetococcales bacterium | reverse complement strand
GCCCGTTGATAAACGGGCTGCGCCGGCCAGGGATGGCCGGCCAAATTCAACGGGATGGTGTAACCCGTTGAATTTGGAAGGAAAGGCAAAACCACGTTTTGCCTTTCCGGGTTGAAAAAGTCCATGGATGGACTTTTTCAACAGTCTCATAGTTATCACCCCAATCCTTCGGTGCGGGTTTTGCCTTTCCGACAGTCTGTCAGGAGTCAACGATATCGACCTCCTCCCGCAGACGCGCCAGCGGCACGGCCCCGGCACGAAGAAGGTGCCCCCGCCCGTCGATGACGGCCACGACCGTCGACGGGAGGCCGTCGACGGCCACCGGTCCGTCGAGCGTCGCCGCGAGCCCCCCCCCCCAGCAGGCCCGGATCCGGGCCATGCTCGTCAGCGGCGGCTCTCCCGAGCGGTTGGCGCTGGTGGAGACGACCGGCCCGCCGAACCCCCGCAGGAGCGCCGCCACCACCGGCGAAGAAGACCATCTGACCGCGACCCGCGACCCGCCCCCGGTGAGACGCCGATCCACCCCCGGCAACGCCGGCAGAACCAGCGTCAGCGGCCCCGGCCAAAATCGGGCCATCAGCCGCTCGCCGACCCGGTCCGGAGGCCGGGCGACCCGCGCCACTCCCGCGGGGCCATCGATCAGGAGGATCCACCCCTTCGCCGCGTCCCGCCCCTTGAGAGCGCACAAACGCTGCAAGGCCGCCGGCTGGAACGGATCGACCCCCAGCCCGTAGATCGTCTCCGTGGCATGGGCCACCACCCCGCCACCGGCCAGGGCCGAGACCGCCAGGGCCAGCTCCTCGTCCGCCGGCTCATGGGAGTCCTTCCCCCCCCCTGGGAAGGCTCCCCCCGCCGCCAGGAGGGCTCCCGTCGGGATCACAATTCCGCCAGCCGCGATTGCAGCGCCGCATCCTTCGCCTCGACCTCCACAGCCATCCGGCGGCGGTAATCGGCCAACCGTTTGCGGAGTTCCGGATCGCCCAGCCCCAGGATCCGGATCGCGAAAAGCGCCGCGTTCTTGGCCCCCGCCCGCCCGATGGCCATGGTCGCGACCGGAATGCCACCAGGCATCTGCACCGTCGCCAACAGGGCATCCAACCCCTGGAGACCGGTGGCCGAGAGGGGAACGCCGATCACCGGCAACTGCGTCGATGCGGCGACCACTCCCGCCAGGTGCGCCGCCGCCCCCGCACCGACGATCAACACCCGCAGCCCCCGGTCTTCGACCTCCGTCGCGTAGGCATGGGTGCGCTCCGGCGTCCGGTGCGCGGAGGTCACCACCATCTCGAAGGGAACCGCGAACTCCTTGAGAACCAGTGCGGCCTCCTTCATGACCTCCCAGTCCGAATCCGACCCCATCAAAATCCCGACCTGCGGCCTTGTACCCATCGACACGCTCTCCCCTGTGTTGTCAACCGACACCCTCTGTCCCGAACTTCAGGGCATTATTCGCCATTCTGAACGAATCCGTCGTTAAAGTCTTCCCCACCGGAGCCGATACCAAGGTGGCGGCACTACCAGGTTGAAGGAGATATCACCGACAACCCCGATCGGAGCGTTCCCAGCGAGGCGTCCCATGTCAAGACCGGAAACCCCAGGGCGATCGGCCCCCTCGATCCAGGCCATCATGGAGAAGAACTTCCGTGAGGAGGCCACCATCGAGGGCAACCTGGTGACGGCCTCGCGCGGGCGCGATGTCCGCACCCTCCTGGTCACCAGTTGCAGCCCCGGCGAGGGAAAGACCGTCGCCGCGATCTCCCTGGCGGTCACCCTGGCGCGCATGCCGGACAGGCGGATCCTCCTCGTCGAGGGCAACCTGCGGGGACCGAAGATCGCAAGCCTCCTCGGCCTGGAGGCGGAACCGGGCCTCTCGGATCTCATCTCCCGCCGGGTGCCGATCGAGGGGGTGTTGCAATCGACACAGTGGAAAAACCTCCAGGTGATCACCCAGGGCTCCCCCATGGACAACCCGCTATCGGTCTTCCGCACCCAGGAATTTCCCGGCTGGATCAAGGGATTCCGGGATGGAACCACCTCGGTTCCCGCCTTCGACTATGTGATCTTCGACACCCCCTTCTATCTGGGTCCCTCCGACACCTCGATCATGGCCTGCCATTTTGACGGGGTCCTGCTGGTGGTCCAGGGCGAAAAGACCAAGTGGGTGGTCGCACAAATGGTGCGGGACCGCCTCAAGGGAGTGGGCGGAAACCCCCTCGGGGTGATATTGAACCGGAGAAAATTCTATATTCCCCAATGGTTTTACCGGTTCATCTGATCGCAGCGGCGAGGGACCGGAACCGGGATGACCCGGGAGAAGCCATCACCGGCAGCGGCGCCGGTACCAGGTCGGAGGGATGAGGTCAATGCGAGGGTTCTGGTCGATGCGGCGGAAGGTTCCGGGGAAAGCGCTCGCCTTCGTGGGAACGTGGCTCCTTGCCGGCTGCCTGGCGGTCGATCCGCCCCCGGAAGGGGCGATCGACGGCACCCCGGCTGCGGGCGGAATCGCCCTCGAGGGGGTGACCGGAGCTCCGATCGGGGGAGTGACCAAAGCCCCGATCGGGCCGGCGACCGTCGAGGAGCGCACCCTGCCCACCGCCAGCGAGTGGCCGGAGTTGACCCGCCTCTTCGAACGATACCGCCTGCGGGAAGGCGACGCCCTGGAGATCCATGAGCGTGACCCGGTCGCTGCGGTCATTCCCGAGGGAGGTCTGGCCCCCGGCGGGGTGGTCTCGGTCAAGTTTCTCGATCAGCCGGAGCTGAACATGACCCGCCGGATCCAGGATGACGGGACCCTGCCTCTCCCCTTCATCGGTCCGGTGATGGTGGTCGGCAAAGAGTTCTCGACCCTGGCCACGGAGCTGGAGGGGCTCTACGCCCCGGTATTGCCCGCGCCGCGCATCGTCGTCGACGCCCCGCGCCAGGCCTTTCGCGTCGGGGTCGACTCGGCGCCAGCCGGTCTCCCCGTGGCGACCCGACCGGAATCCACCGGGTGGCTGGTCGTGGTGGATCGGGAAGGCACCCTGACCTTGCCCCTTCTTGGTCGGATCCCCGTCCGGGGGAAGAGCGTTCCCGAGGTCGAGGCCGAGTTGGACGCGGCGGTCATGCGCCTGGTCGAGGGACGGCGTTTTGACCTCGAGCTGAGGCGGTACCACGGACCGCTCCTCTTCGTCACGGGCCGGGTACGGGCCCCCGGGGTGGTGCCCCTGGAGGAACCTCTGGCACCGGTCGACGCCCTCGCCCTTGCCGGCGGCGCCGTCGAGGGGGCTCTGTTGCGTGAGGCCCTGATCCTGGGGCACCGCGAGGGAGAGATCACAATCCGTCGGGTCGACCTGGTCGGCGATGACCCGCTTGCCGGGGGCTCTGGCCCCATGCAGCCGGGAGAGATGCTCCTCCTCCCCGGGGAACGGATCGACTCCTGGGAAGCGCTCCAGGAGGCCATGGCCGGGACCGGTCTCCATCGGCTCTGGTCCCAGGGCGAGAGAGAGGGAATGGCGGCGAGATCCCGGACCGCCCGCCTCCGGAAAATCCCCGAGCCCGGCAGGGCCGGGGAATAGATCGATTCTCTGGAAAAGAAGAGTTTGCCGGGGGCTGGACAAGGAGTGAGCGTCGATGGAAAACTACAAGAGAGAGCTGGTTTTCATCTTTTTCGCCCAAAGGCGCAAGATCGTCAGTTTGACCCTCTTCCTGTTGATGGTCTCGGTGGCGGTCTCCTTCCTCTGGCCGCCCTCCTACCAGGCCTCGGGGACGATCCTGGTCAAGGGCAAGAAGATGGAGAAGAACCTCGAAGCCCTGGAGGACGCACAACTCCGACCGATGCCGGTGACCAAGGAGGATCTCTTTTCGGAGCTGGCGATCTTCGCCTCCGACGAGGTGATGCGCCGGGCAATCGACGAATTGGGAAAATCCGCCAACAAGGAGATCGTCGCCCGGCTCGGGCCGAACCCCGTCAAACGGATGAAGAAGCTCCAGAAGAGCATCGAATCGAGCGTGGTCCCGACCTCCAATGTCATCCAGATCGTCTACGTCTCCTGGGACCCGGAGGTGGCGCGTCTCACCCTGCAGACGGTGATGGAGCAATACATCATCTATCGGAACGAGGTGTACAACCCGGTGGAGGCCTCGGCCTTCCTCTCGGGGCAGGTGGGCAAATATTCCGGGGATCTCGATTCCAAGACCCAGGAGATGATCGCCCACATCGAAAAAACCGGCGCCACCGCCGCCGATAAACAGATCGAATACAACCTGCTCATCAAGAAAGACCTGGAGGACCGGATCGCCCAGCTCACCGCCGATGTCGTCGACCGGGAGTTGACCATCCGCAATCTCGATCTGCGGCTGAAACAGGAAAAGGTCCAGTTTTTTACCTTCATCGCCAACCCCGGGATCCTCTCCCTGGGGACCAAACTGCAGGAACGGGTGGCCGAAAAGGAGGCCCTGTTGCGCCGCTTCGTCCCCGACCACCCGGAGATCGTCCGGCTGGAGGAACAGATCCGCCGTTCCTACGACTCCCTGCGGGCGGAAGTCCAGAGCTATCGGGATGACCTGGCGACACAACTGGAGGTGATGCGGGAGAAGATCCGGACCCTGCAAGGAAAGGCCGCCTCCCTGGCCGCGGAGAACATGGCCCTGCGCAAGGCGGCGCTGGTCATCCAGCGGATGGAGCGGGATTCGCAGCTTCTCGAGTATTCCTATCAGACCTTCTACAAACGCAACGAGGAGGTCCGCACCGACACCTCCACCAATTCGGCACGGATGAGCTCATATGTCACCATCCTGGCCCCGGCCATGGCCCTGGAGAGTCCCATCTTTCCCAACCCCAGATTGCTGATTCCCTTCGGCCTGGTGGCGGGGATCATGCTGGGATTGAGCGTCGGCTTCCTGTACGAATTCTTCGATCAGACCTTCAAGCGGCCTGAGGATGTGGCCTCGCACCTCGAACTGCCGCTCATCTTCTCCATTCCCGAGATTCTCTCCGGCGAAGAGGAGAGCGTCGGAAACAGCCCCGTCAAGGGGGTTCCGGCTGCCAGGAAACGGGTACTGGCCAACGCCTGGGCGATGGCGGCACTCTCCTGGATTCTCACCCTCTCCCTGCTCCTGCGCCCGACCCTCGGCGGCGAGTTGGCCGCCGGGTGGGCATGGGTCAAGAACCGGGGAGAGGAGAGCCTCCCGGCGCTGACCCGACTCCTCCCCGAGGGGTCGTTCCCGGATTTCATCAATCTGGCCCTGGCGAACGGCAGCGGCGTCCAGCCGGTCTCCCTGCCGGGCGGAGCAGGTGTTCCCGGCTCCCCCTTCCCCCGGGAAGAGGGGATCCCTCTCTCCCCCCGGTCTCCGGAGGAGTCCGGCTCGGCAGGGTCTGGAGATGCTCCCCCCCCTGCCCCTGCCATGAGGGACCCGGAAGGACCGGGAACCGCCGCCGAGGCAGCGACCACCCCGGAGCCGCCGCCCCCCGCAGAACCGATGACCGTCACGGAACCGGAGTCCCCCGCGAAACCAATAGCCGCCACCGGGCCGGGGAGCAAGGCCGGACCGGCGCCCACTCCGGCAACCCCTCCGGTTGTCATCACCAACACCGCCGTCGGTGAAGCCGGCGACCCGGAAGCTACGATGGGCAAGCCCGGGGAACCCCTCACCGGGTTTGCGGTGCAACTGGTGGCCTCGGGAGCCCTGGAGAGTGCCCTGGAGGCTGCGACCGCCTTCAGAGAGAGGGGTATCGAGGCCTTCGTGGTCCGCCGCCGGGACGGCAACCAAAAATATCCCTTCAGTGTCGTTTTCGGCTGGTCCCAGGATGAGGAGCGGGCCAAGGCGGAAGCCAAGGCCTATCGGATCCGGGAGAAGAGCTTCGCCTATTCCATCGACTTGAACGGCTCCTCACCGGAGGGGGAATGGGAGCCCCGACCGCAGGCCCAGGGAGGTACCCCGTCGGGGTCTGCGACCACCCCGCCCGCCGAAGAGACCCGGCAGATCATCGATCTGGTGGTCGAAGAGGCCATCGCCTCGGCCGCCAATCAACCCCGGTAAGGATTTCCTCGCCCGTGTACGGGATTGTGACACTCCTCCTCGGCCTGCTCATGGTTGCCCCATGGCCATCACCGGCAATGGCGGCATCGGAGACAGTTGAGGTCATCGGCGAGGGGAATGCCGAACACATCCTGACCTCCGGGGATACCCTGGCCGCCCTCGCCAGGCGCTTCGACCTGGGCTACAACGCCCTCGTTCTGGCCAATCCCGGGGTGCATCCGTGGCTGCCCGAGCCCGGGGAGAGAGTGACACTCCCCCGCCGGTGGGTGTTGCCGGAGAGTGACGGCGGCGATTGGGAGATCCTCGTCAATCAGGCCGAACTGCGCCTCTTCCGCCGACGCCCGGGGGGCGGAATCGACACCTATCCGGTGAGTATCGGCAAGGAGGCCCATGCCACCCCCCTGGGCCGGACGACGGTGGTGCGAAAGGCGGTGAATCCCGTCTGGGGAGTCCCCGATTCGGTCCGTCGGGAGGCCCCGGGATTGCCGGCGCGGGTCATGCCCGGACCGGACAATCCCCTGGGCCGTTACGCCCTCTATCTGGGGTGGCCCCTCTACCTGATCCACGGGACCAACGCCCCCTACGGGGTGGGCAAGCGGGTGACGCACGGTTGTCTCAGGCTCTATCCCGAGGATATCGAAAGACTCTTCGCGGCCACCCGGGTGGGAGATCGCGTCCTCGTGGTGGAGCAACCGATCAAGGCCGGGTGGTGGCAGGGAGAACTCCACCTCGAGGTCCACCCACCGCCGTCGGGCCGCTGGCCGGAGGGGGAGGCCTACCGCCGCAGCGTCGCGGTGATCGAGCGGGCCATCCACCGCCTGGGAGGAGAGAGTACCACCCCGATCATCGAATGGACCCGGGTGGAAGCGGTGGCAGCAGCAGCAACGGGGATCGTCACGGTGGTCGGGCGTGGCCCCACCCCGGAACATCGCCGGGAATGACCGGTCGTCAAAGCGTTTCGTGATTGTGTCCAGAGGATAATGTTACTACAATAACTCCCGTGAAGATCACCCACGAGCCCGCCAAGAACATCACCAACCAGGAAAAGCATGGTCTCTCCCTGACAGAGGCCGCTCATCTGGATTGGGACAAGGCGCTGATCTGGGAAGACACCCGGCGCGACTATGGTGAGGTCCGTCAGGTAGCCCTCGCCGTCCTTGGAACGCGAGTTCACGCGGTGGTTTTCGTGGACCGGACGGATGGCCGCCGGATCATCAGCTTGCGCAGGGCCAGTGCAAAAGAGGTGATGCGCTGTGTCGAAGAATTCGAAGATGAAGATTGAGATCCCCACACCGGAAGAAGATGCGGCCATCAATGCCGCCGCCTTGAGCGATCCGGATAATCTCCCACTGAACGATCATGAATTGACTCTGTTCAAACGCCGCGGGGGACGTCCTCCAGGATATGCCACAAAGGTTTCCACAACGGTGCGTTTCGATGCCGACGTGATTTCGGCTTTCCGCGCGTCCGGAAAAGGCTGGCAGACGCGAATGAACAACGCCCTGCGGGACTGGCTCAAGGCGCACCATCCGACCTGATCCCTGCCCCTGCCCTCCGAGCCGTTACGTCGGGCATATGATGAACTCCTTCGCATGAATATCTCCAATAAAGGTTGATAAAATATATCCCTGATGGTCACGACAGCGGAACTTGATCATACCTCCCATGGTCTTACCGGCGTCACGACCCACGACAACCTTTATTGAATATGGAGAAGGAACGATGTCGATCGATATCCCGGGAATGCGAGAGACCATAAGCAAGGCCTACGACAGGGCGATGGCCAAGGGCAGGGAGGAAGAGAAAAGGCGCCGAAAAAAGGACGCAGCCATCGGAGCCCGTGCCGCTTGGTACATTCGGGAGGCCAAGCGAAAGGGGTTGTCCATGACCCCGATCATGGCAACAATGAACGCCGCCTACGACTTCGCCACCGGCGAACACCCCCCCGGAGCCCCCCCGTTTCCGAAAGAGACCCCGGGGACAAACCCGACCCCCGAAAGGAACGGGAGAAAACCCAGACCGGGGACCCCCGAGATTGACTGCCGAAATGCGGATGGGCACGATCTCACCGAAAAGGAAATTCTCAGGTGTTCCCTGGAGGATCCCTCTTTCGGGGCCAAAAACATGAGTGCCTCTCGTGGTCGAGTCTCGGTGCGAACCGCCCTTGACGGAGGCTCGGGAGAGTGCAAGTCCGGGATGGGCCGGAAAACGGGTCCGCACGGACAAATGCAGGCCTGCGACTCCGATGGGCGATACGCCGAGGGTTCCACCGGCAACACCGCTACTGATATTGGCCCCGCGAGGAGCGGAACAAGGGACAACTTTGCCAACCCTGATAGTAATTCCAAAAAGTATGCGACAACGGAAAATGGAAGTTCCAGCGAGTCGATCGATAACAGTGCGGACATCGAAAGCTACATGGACGAATTGCCCGGAATGGAGGGAATACCATATTTGCGATGGAATCCGAAGACCAAGAAGATGGAAGGGTTGGACTGTTCCGGCGCAGTCGCCGAGGCTATGCGACGTGCGAAACTACCATGGAAGCGCACATCCGCGAAAGGATTGGAATCAAACCCATATTTAACAAAGGTTGGGGATGGGGATACAAAAATGGGCGATCTCAAGAAAGGTGATTTCATACAAATAAAATTCCCTGATTCGTGGCATGTTGTTATTTACAATCCGCGCAATTCAAAAAACAGTCAGGCAACAGGCACAAAAGTACCCGGCGCGGATATCATGCACGCATCGCCCGGCGCGAAACGCTTTGGTCCCGGGGTGTTGCGTTACGTTGTCAATAGTCAGCGCGGAAAAGTAACTGGTATTTTCAGATACAACAGAAGCAAGCCGCCACCGTTACGGGAATCTCGTCACCCGTAGAAATCATCCGGCATGCGGCTCAATCATGGCAGCTGTCATCACGACAGCTGCCATGATTGAACAGAAGTTCGCAGAAACATAAAAGGAACTATAAGATGAATTTGAAGTGTTTCGGGATATCATTTATAACCTGCATATGGGCTTGTTATTCCAGTGCCATGTCCATGGATCCAGATGAAATCGAGAAATTGGATCTATCCGATCCGTATGTGGTTGTGAACATTTTCGTTGCCCATGAATTCCAAGGAGCCCCCAATCTTAGATTTCATTTTGCGCGTTTCACGCCTGCCAGCAGAGAAAAAAAGCATGTCAACGAATTATACCGCATGTATTCAAAATCACCGTGCGGGTGCTTTGATTGCGACGATTTTGGCAGGATCATGGACATTGAAGATGAAGAGATGTTTATCGTTTCAAAATACAAGATATTGTCAATTGACATAACAGATGATCACGGAACGGCCATTATCGATTACGATAGAGTGGCATCGGCTTCCGGAGATGGTATTCAGAGGAGAATATTCATTGACAGAAAAGAGCATGATCTTGTCAAATTGAACCTGAAAAGATATGGCCAACGATGGCAGATTATTGATCCCCCTCTTTGGCGCATTTCCCTTGACGTCATCCCGACCGAAACCAGGCCCCAGGCCAAAAATAACGAACCGATATCCTCCGAACGTCTGCCAGACCCTGTCTCACAAGAGTACAGGGAATTCGATGATGTTCGAATTTTGAATTATCTCAAGGCAACCCGGTCCGACCAATATTCCTCTCCCGGTGCATCTCACACCCAGTGTGGCGGAAAATCGTCTGTCTCTCCACCGGCGCCGATCTCCCCTGACGCGGCGCATAACAGGTCGGATCCCAGAAAAGTCGTGCAGGCATTCGTCGATCTGGAGTTCAACGGCAATGACGGCCTTCGCCGGCACGTTGCTGCCCTCTCAGGAAACATCAGGGAATTGCTGGAGACCCGGGATGCCCGGGATGATGAATTGATCGTCGTCTCGCGCTACAACATCCAGAACGTCAGAACCGAGGGGGATCAGGGGATTGCCGAGGTTGATTACGATCGACTGGCGTCCACAAAGCGGATCGGGAATCTCCGGAGAATGTTTCCCGATGAAAAAGAACACGACCAAATCACCCTGAAACTGCAACAGAGTAACGGCGCCTGGTTCATCGTCGATCCGCCACCCTGGCGGATATCTCTCGTAACACTCGCCGACATCTACCAAAAAGAATTTCTGGCCATGGGTGGAAGTCCAACTTCTCCCGACCCAGAGTCGTGCGAATTCCAATTAATGAATGATCATGATTTGATTGATTATTATATCAAGAAAATGGATAGCAATACAAGTCAAGAAGAATGGATGCAAGAGAGCCATGCACTGGAGTTTGAAAGGAGACAGACCGAGAAGAACAGAATCGAATGGAAGAAAACCAGCAGGGAGATCCGGACGGCCAACCTTCAGGAGGCCTCTCCCAACGGCTCCCGAAACTGGCGCGATCCGGTAACCGGGATGGAATTTGTCTGGATCCCGGAGGGTACCTTCGGAATGGGGTGCGGATCCTGGGTCGAGGAGTGTTATGACGACGAGCGTCCCCTGCACTTGGTAACCCTCAAGGGATTCTGGCTGGGGAAATACGAGGTGACCCAGGCCCAGTGGCAGGGCATGATGGGAAGCAACCCAAACGCCGACAAGCACAATGACGGCAGGACCCGTGAGAATCATCCCGTTGGATTTCTCTCCTGGACGGACGCCATCACATTCATCCAGAAATTAAATGCCCGGAGCGACGGAAAATTTCGCTTACCCACAGAGGCCGAGTGGGAGTACGCCTGTCGTTCCGGGGGACGGGAGGAGAGGTATGCAGGGGGCGGTGAGCTCGCCGCCAGCGCCTGGTACCACGATAACAGCGAAGTGACGACTCATCCGGTCGGAACAAAACAGTCCAACAATCTCGGGTTGCACGACTTGTCCGGGAATGTGCAAGAATGGGTGCAAGACCGGTATGATATGGGGGCTTACGACCACCATTCACGATTCAACCCCCTGGCAACACAAGGCGAAGAGGCAGTAATACGTGGCGGTAACTACTATAGTGGTAATACCCTGTCGCTTCGTTGCACCTATCGTGCGGCTCACGACCCGACAGGTGAGGGACTCTCTGTGAACGGGGTACGCTTGGCCAGAAACCCGTGAGCGGTTGTTTCCCAGGTGGTTCCCCGACGGG
This sequence comes from Magnetococcales bacterium, assembly GCA_015229005.1. Lineage (GTDB taxonomy): Bacteria > Pseudomonadota > Magnetococcia > Magnetococcales > JADGCL01 > JADGCL01. Next base: position 16,007 of record JADGCL010000042.1, on the reverse strand, counting down.
ACATTTCTTTCCGAAACGGGCACCATTTTTTTCTGGAAATCCGGGGTGGATCCGGCCACAATCCCGCCGGGGGGGGGGACAGGTGCCGGGCGCAAGGGTTGATTTCCTGTCCAAGGAGCCCCCCGGTGATCGCGGGACTCCCTCCGCAACGGATTCGACAATCGGTCGTCGGTGAACATCATGACCGGCTTTCGGGCGGGGCGGGGGCGGGTTCGTCTTCCAAACGGCGGATCAAGGAAAGGACGGCAATCATGGCAATCAGGGCAAAGAGGGTGATGGGTGCGGCGATCAGGTCGGGGCTGTGCGGTCTGGCCATGGCGGTGGCCGGAGGGTTCGTGGGAACCCCGCTCGGGCAGGCCGCGCCAACCAACGCCGATATCGTCAAGGGGGCCGATTGGAAGGGAATGCAGACGGTCAAGGTCGAGATCAAGGAACACAGCTACGCTCCGAAGGAGCTGGTCTTCGAGGTCGGCAAGGCCTACAAACTGGAGTTGCGCAACGTCGGCGAAAAACCACACTATTTCACCGCACCCGAGTTCTACAAGGCGATCGCCACCCGCAAGATCGAGGCCGCCAAGGTCGGTGAGATCAAGGTCCCCTATATCGATGCCCTCGAAATGATGCCCAACGGCGGGCAGCTGGATCTCTATTTCGTGCCGGTCACCAAGGGAACCTACGAGGTCTTCTGCACCATCGAAGACCACCGCCAGCAGGGCATGGAAGGCAAGATCACCATCAAGTGAATCCCGGGTAACCGTTCGGGGAGGGCATGGGAAAGGATATCATCCGGTTGGTTCAGGGGCTTCGCCCCTGAACCCCGCCGAGGGGACAGGCGGGGCCGCCCCCTCGGGCTCCCCCAACCACTTTTAATGTTATCTTTGATTTTGGAGAGTGGTCCATGGTTGCTTTGAGACCTGTCGTTGCCCTGGGGGCGGCCCTGACAATCGGATCGGCAACCCTCCCCACCGCCCTGGCCGGGGGTAACGAACGGGAAGTGCCCCTGGCCTCTCTGGCAGCGGCCCCGGTGGTCGACGGGGTCGCCGGCGAATGGGGGAGCGAGGGCTGGGTGGAGGTGCCGGTCCACCCGGCCAAGGAGAAGGATGACCTGAACACCACCGGCGCCATCGTCGTCCGGTTGAAGGGCGGGATCCACGGCGGGCGTCTCTACCTGGTCGCCGACTGGCCCGATCCCCAGGCGGATACAACGGATCGTCCCTGGCGCTGGAAGGGGGGCAAGTACCGGCGCGGTACCGAACGGGACGACATGTTCGCGGTCCGCTTCGACATGGCCGGCGACTACTACGAGTGCATGTTCACCAAGACCGACTATCAGGTCGATCTCTGGCAGTGGTCGGCCGGGCGCAGCGATCCGGCCTCGGTGGCGGAAGATTACATCCACATCGTCTCCCTCTCCCTCCAGGAGGATGCCGCCGAGTACGAGATGCCCGAGGGGGGAACGGTTTACATCAAGAAAATCCGCGACGCAGGAGATCCGGTCTATCGAAACACCACCCCCGACGAGGGAAAAAACCAGGGCAAGGAACTTCCGGGCACGGAACTGACAGGGAAAGCCTCCGGCAGTCTGGTCGATGTGGCCGCCAAAGGAACGTGGAAAGGAGGACGGTGGACGCTCGAACTTTCCCGACAATTGGATACCGGCCATGCGGATGACGTGGTATTCAAAGCAGGTGCCGCGATCAAGGGAGCGGTCGCCGTATTCAATGCCAACTTCGCGGAACACAAGAGCGTTTCCGATACCTTGACCTTCCGCCTTCCGTCCGCAAAATAACCCTGCGGCCATTCAGGGGGGGGCTTGAGCAAGGCTATCTCCGGTTCTCCCAGGGGCTTCGCACCCCAGCCCCGCCGAGGGGGCAGGCGGAGCCTCCCCCTCGGGCCCCTCCAACCCTATCGAAACAACCTGTTCGTCAATCAGCCTTTGATGTTGGGCAGACTCGAGTAAAAAAAATTTTCCGGGATGCCCCCTGCTATCGAAACAGACCACAATCCGAGGTTGTCGAGACATCGAATTCCAACCCGCGAGAAACCCAGGCCATGGCCCACGCGAGTCGATCTCCCTCCCCCCCCAAGGCCTTCACGGACCTGCGCGCCTTCCTGGCCTTTCTCAAGGATCGCAACCTCCTGGTCGAGGTCGCCCACCCCGTCGACCCGCGCTGGGAGATCACCGCCATCCGCCGCCGTCTCCTCACCAGCGGCGGCCCGGCAGTGCTGTTCCATCGGGTCATCGGCCACTCCGTCCCCCTCGTGACCAATCTCTTCGGCACCACCGAACGGGTCGCCCTCGCCGTCGGTCGCACCCTGGATGAACTCGAATCCCTCGGCCAGCTCCTCGCCCGGCTGCGCGAACCCGGCTCCCCACGCAATCTCCGCGAGGGCCTCGACCTCGCCCGGCAACTGGCTCAGGTCCGCCATCTGCCCAACCGCTCCATCCGTCACCCCCCCTGCCAGGAGAGGATCCTCACCGGCGAGGCGGTCGATCTCGCCCGCCTCTTCCCCATCGAAACCTGCTGGCCGGAAGATGCCGGCCCCCTCATCACCTGGCCCCTCGTCATCACCGCCGGACCGAATGGCGGGCCAGTCAATATCGGCGTCTACCGCCTGCAGGTCATCGGTCGGAACCGCCTCATCATGCGTTGGCTCAAGCACCGGGGCGGCGCCGAACACCTCCGCCAACATCGCGGCCCCATGCCCGTCGCGGTCGCCATCGGCGCCGATCCCGCAACCATCCTCGCCGCCGTCACCCCGGTCCCGGAAAGCCTCTCCGAATACGGCTTCGCCGGCCTCCTCCGACAGAAACGGGTTGAAACCGCCACCGCCCTGACCTCCACCCTGCCCGTGCCCGCGCAGGCCGAGATCATCCTCGAAGGCAGCGTCGACCCCAACGACCTGGCCCCGGAAGGCCCCTTCGGCGATCACACCGGCTACTACAACGAGATCGAGAACTTCCCCGTCTTCACCGTCCACACCGTCACCACCCGGCGAAATCCCCTCTACCTCTCCACCTTCACCGGTCGACCCCCGGACGAGCCCGCCATCCTCGCCGTCGCCCTCAATCGCGTCTTCACCCCGCTCCTCCAGGCCCGCTTCCCGGAAATCACCGCCTTCCACCTCCCCATGGAGGCCTGCTCCTACCGGATGGCCGTCGTCGCCCTCGACAAAGCCTATCCCGGGCACGCCTTCCGCGTCATGACCGGGGTCTGGGGCTTCCTCCGCCAGTTTCTCTATACCAAGGTCATCCTCGTCGTCGACGCCACCGTCGCCGTCACCGACTGGGAGGCCGTCATGGGCGCCGTCGCCGCCAACCTCCACCCCGGTCGCGATATCCAGCTCTTCACCAACACCCCCATCGACTATCTCGACTTCGCCTCACCGGTCGCCGGACTCGGCGGCAAGATGGGACTGGATGCCACCACCAAGGATGCCGCCGAACGGGCCGCCACCCCCCCCATGGCCCCCTGTCGACCGCTCCCCGGCTGGCCAGGTCGCCTCACCGCCGCCCTCCCCCGCATCCGTTCGATCCACCCCCGCGACAACGGTCGCATGGCCGTCGTCCTGGTCGACAAACAAACCCCCGGAGAGGGGCGCCGGATCATCGAAGCCATCTGGAACCTCCTCCCCCCGGGGGGGGGCGCCGATCAGCTCTGGATCCTCGATGCCGACCTCGACCCCAACTCCTGGGACGACCTCATCTGGTCGCTCGCCACCCGCTTCGACCCGGGACGCGACCTCCTCCTCGATCGCCCCGGCGGACGCTTCGGCATCGATGCCACCACCAAACTCCCCGGCGAAACCGACCGCGTCTGGGGACGGGTGCTGACAATGGATCCCGCAATCACGGCCAAGGTCGAGGCCAACTGGTCGGCGTATGGACTTCCGTGACGCAAGTGGCGTACATGACACCGGATGAGATGGAACTCTATGACAACGCCGGGATCGCCATCGCCGACGCCAGAGGCGCCGTCGAACTGGCCATGGCCGAGGGCGAGGCCAGGGGCGAGGCCAGGGGACGAGACCTGGGCCTCCGCGAAGGGGCAAGGCGCATACTCCTGAGTCTCCTGCAACAGCGTTTCGGCCCAACCCCGGAATGGGTATCGGCCCAGATCTCCGCCGCCGACAGCGAAACCTTGGAAGAGTGGACCGGCAAGATCCTCGTCGCCGAGTCGCTCACTTCCCTGTTTTCTCCCCTCCCTGCTGACGCACATCCTCCCACAGAATGACCCGGTTGCGCCCCGCCCGCTTCCCTTCGTAAAGAGCCGTATCCGCCGCCTTGAGAAAGGCCTCCGGCGATTCGCTCCCGGCGTCCGGGAGAGTGGCCACGCCGATGCTGACCGTCACATGCACGCCATCCACAGGCATCTGTTCGATCCGCTTGCGAAAAGCCTCCGCCGCCGCATAGGCGCCCCTCGATCCCGTGTTGGGGAGAATGATGCAAAACTCCTCACCACCGTAGCGGCACGGAACATCCGGGACCCGGAAAGCCTCCTTGGCCGTCCGCCCGATCTCCACCAACACCCGGTCACCCATGTCATGGCCATAGGTGTCATTGAACTTCTTGAAGTGATCGACATCGAAGAACAAAATCGACAACTCCGTTCCGTACCGCTGCGAGCGCGAGTACTCCTTGCCCAGCACATCCTCCATGTGTCGGCGATTGAAAATCCCGGTCAGTTTGTCGGTGAAGGACATCGCCCGCAACTGCTCTTCGAGCTTCTTCTCCTCGGTCACATCGCGGATGAGAGAGGCCGAGCCGATATGGCTCCCTTCCTCGGAACTGATGGCCGCCGCGTGAAAGTGAAGGATCCGACCCTTGTACACCAGGGTCTTCGGCAAGTCTGCCCCCTGACGCTCCAGAAACGCGCTGACATACTCGACATCATCGACAACATTGAGGAACCCGTCCGCTACAATCTCTTCGGACGACTTGTCCAGAAGCCGCTCGGCCGCCGGATTCACCAGCACCACAGCCCCTGTCGCGTCGGAGACGACGATCCCTTCCTCGGCGCTGAGAATGATCGTCGTGAGCTTGTTGCGCTCCTGCGAAAGATCCCGATGACTCTTGACTACCTGGGCCATCATGAAATTGAAATTGCGCGCCATCACCGCAAGTTCATCCTCGCCGATGACCGGGACCTCCTGGCTGAGATTGCCCTTCGACACCCGTGCCATGGCGCCAGTCACCCGATTGACCGGACGAATGATCGACAGACGGATCAGAAGCCAAACGGAAAAAAGAGACCCCAAAAACGACACCGCCAGGATCTGCACCGCCTGCACCCGGGTCACCCGAATGGCCTCGATCGCCCGCTCCAACGAGGCCGAAAGGAGAATGACCCCCCGAAGGGCCTGGGCGCCACCGTGACAGCGGTGACACTCCTTGCGGTTGGCGATGGGGACCAAATAGGTCAGAAGGGTCTCCCCCCCCACCTGACGGCGATACTCCACCTTCCGCGTCCCCTCGACCGCCTGCCGAAGCTCCGGGCTCGACTCCAGCAAGACCCGCTCCTCCGACTCGCTCTCCCGCGGCAGGAACTCCTCTTCACCGATGCGACGGTTGACCTGCCGGATGGTCTCGTTGTCGAGAAAGGCCTCCCGACCATCCGTCCGGAGGATGTGAAACTCCCTCAGGGAGCCGGATTTCTTCTGCGAAGCCGCATAGGCCTGGGCGATATCGGCATAGCCGGCCAGCATGATCGTGCCAAGACCGTTGACCACGGAATCGGTCAGATCCCCCATGCTGGCCGCGTGCTGCTCCAGAATGGTTGCCTCCTGACGACCGGTGTAAAAAACGACCATGCCGACCAGACTGAGGAGAAACACAGCCCCGACCAGACCAAGGATCTTGCTGCCAATACGTTGGGGAAGGATCGTCATTTTCCGGGGCGAGGCTGCAAGTGGGCGAAGAAACCCGCCAATTGCCCCTGGATCCGATCGCGATCCCGGTTCGGCGGAGCATCCCACCGCGAGCCCAGAACCTCGGTTCCGGCCTTGATCCTCACCAACCTCGCCAACCGGGCATAATGCAGCACCCCGACCAGCTCCTTGATCTGCCGCTGCAACTCACTCGTCGGCGAGAAAAAAACCACCGCAACCCGGACCATGACCGGCTCTTCACGCTCCGAACCCGGGAGAACGACCCGTTTCTTCACCACCCCACGGATTGCGAAAGCCTCCCCCTCGCCCGGCTTCACCGATACTTCCACCGAATCGCCCACCGCGAAAGCGTCCACCGACGGAACCGGACACAGGGCCACCACCTGACCGGAGCTGATCGACTCCAGCGAACCTCCCCAGACCACCCCACCCTCGCCGCGTAAAGAGACCCCAACCCGCTCCTCCGGCGGCAATTCCGCCCCCAGACGAAACTGCCCGTCACCGAAAAGAAGACGGGTGATAACCCCCGCAAAATCCCCCGGCGGCGACGTCAACTCGCACCCGAGGCCCCCACCCTCGGTGTGTACCACCCGGCAGGAGAGAGAAACCTTGTCCGGACCCATCCCCAGATCCACCCGGCCCGGAAGACCCGGCGCGAGGCCGGAAACCGTTCGACTGGGCACCAGGTATATCCCCAGCAAGCCGATATTCCGCGTGACCCCCCAAACCGCCGAACCCGATCCTCCGGGAGACTCCAGGGAAAAGGCCGCCTGAATCCTTCCCCAGATCCGCTCAAACCGACGTCGCCCCTCTCCCCCGCTCTTCACCTCCGCTCGCTGACCCATCGGAACACCTCCCCTGATCCCGGACCGAACCGTCCTTCCGTGAACACCGGCAACGACTCCCCAACACCACCGGACCCGGCACCGCCAGAAAGTTCAGCCCGCCTCCCCCTCGACCCCGGACTCCCCGGCCATGTATTCCTCCCAGAGAAGTTCGCCCCAACGATCGCTGCGATCTTTGGCCTCCTGGACGACACGCCCCAGCAGCTCCATATCCAGGGGCTTCTTCAGGTAGTCCACCGCCCCGTAGGAAAGGGCCTCCATCGCCCGGTCCAGATCGCTCGCTCCGGTGATCACCACGAACTGCACCATGGGATACTTGCGCCTGGCCTGCTTGATATACTGCAACCCATTGCCGTCCGGCAGGTTGATATCCTGGAGGATGATCGCCGGAGTCTCCGTCTCGATCTTTTCCATCGCCTCCGCAAAGCTCCCGGCTTCCAGAAAGACCACCTCGCCAAAGGCAGGCTGGAACCTGAGATAGCGGATAACGCTCCGCGCAATCTCCGCTTCGTCATCGACTATCATGATCTTGAGTTTTGCTGTGCTCGTCGCCATCTCTCCCTCCCAGACATCAGACCGCCCCCGACCCCGCACGATACCCCACGGGGGAGTGTAAATTCTACTGTGATTTCCCGGCAAAGTGATCCAGAATGCCCGGTGGGTCGCCCTTCCGGCCAGGACCATCCCGCAACGAGGGGAAAAAGAAGCCCGCGCACCGGAAGTGCCTCCGCGGGAGGGAAGAGCCCCCACGAGTGCCTCGGCAAACGGGGGGACGTCCGCAGCAGGGAGGGTGGGGGAGAACAGGATCCGCCAAAGTGATGGAATCCGACAGCAGCGACGACAGAAGTCGCCGCAAGCACGAGAGAAGCTGGTTCAGCTTCCCGTGTACCCTCACCCTCGAAACAGGCCGGAAGCTTCACGGCAAGTCCCGAGATGTCTCCATCTCCGGTCTGTTCCTGGAAGTGAAGGAGGCGGCTTGCGAATCCGGGGAGGCCGGACGTCTCCAGATCGAGGCCCCCGGGCTCGGCGGGCGGACGTTCTCCTGCCGGGTTGCCCATGTCACCCCCTACGGTCTCGGACTGCATCTTCACCGTACCGCCGAAAATTTCGCTCCACTCGTCACCCAGGCCCTCTTCGGCGATACCATGACCCGCCTGGGCGGTCACGCTCCAGAGTGGTCCAAGATCAGGCTCGGGATCGAACTGCCCGGACACGCCCCCATGACAGGGGCCATCGCCAGCCTCAGTCGCAACATGTGTGCCATCTGCGTACCTCAGGACCTCGCCGGACGCTTGCGGGTCAACTCCACCCTCAAGCTCCGCCTCTTCTCCCGTGGCGACGATACACCGATCATCGTCCCCGGTCGGGTCACCTCGTCGGCCGGACGCTGCCAGATCGAGGAACGCACCACAACCGATAGAGCTCAATTCCAGATCCTCTTCGATACCACCTTCAACGCCGAGACCTCGGGTTTGACCCGCCTGTTGCGGCAGGTCCATGAAAAGCGCCTTGGCGATATCATGCAGAGCCGGCTCAAGGCCGGCGCCAGCCTCTCCGGCCCCGACCAAAGACCCGCCTTCGACCGCTCCAAGGCCCAGCGGGATATCGATCGCTTCTTCGCCCACAAACGCAAGCCAGGCGCCTGATCCCCGGCCCAGGGAGTTCGGGGCCTCCGCCTGCCTGGGGCTTGGGGCTTCAACCTGCCTGCCTGGAGATCCCGCCCGGCTCCTGTGGCCGTTCAGGGAGGGCATGGCCGCGTCAGACCGGACCGACCAAACCGCTCTGACGCTTGGCCCCCTCGACGGTGTTCTTCACCAGCATGGCGATGGTCATGGGACCCACCCCTCCCGGGACCGGGGTGATGGCCTCGACGACCGGCAGGGCCTCCTCGAAATGCACATCGCCGCAGAGCTTGCCATCGGCCAGGCGGTTGATGCCGACATCGATTACCACGGCCCCCCGTTTCAACCAGTCGCCACGCACCAGGCGCGGACGCCCAACGGCAGCCACGACGATGTCACCACGCCTGACCTGAGCTGCAAGATCGGCGGTCCGGGAATGGACGATCGTCACCGTCGCATGGGCGGCCAGGAGCATCATCGCCACCGGCTTGCCGACGATGTTCGAACGTCCCAGCACAACCGCCTCCTTGCCCTTGGGGTCCACCCCCGCCTTCCGCAGAAGGTGCATCACCCCCCAAGGGGTACAGGGACGAAAGGTCGGAGAACCAGTGGCAAGCTGCCCGACATTGAGCGGATGAAACCCGTCCGCATCCTTTCCCGGGGGAATGGCCAAGAGAACCTGCGCCTCGTCAATCCCCGCCGGCAAGGGCAGTTGCACAAGGATGCCGTGGACCGCCGGGTCACAAGCCAGGCGACCGATCAGGTCGAGAAGCTCCCCGGTGGTCGTCGACTCGGGAAGGTGGTGACCGAACGACGCCACACCCACCTCCGCACAAGCACGCTCCTTGCCGCGAACGTAGACCTGCGAAGCAGGGTCCTCCCCCACCAGGACCACCGCCAAACCCGGAACCAGGCCGTGGCGGGAACGAAGCTCCCCAACCTCCCGGCGCAACTCCTCCCGCAACTCAGCAGCGATGGCCTTGCCGTCAATGATCCTGCCCATCATGAGGACTCCTCCCCTCCCTCCCGTTCTCCCGCCAGATCCCCACTCAACCGCCAGATCCCCACTCAACCGCCAGATCCCCACTCAACCGCCAGATCCCGAATTATCCACCGGATCGATCGGGGGGACCTTCAACGGCAGATTCAGGAAACGGATACCTGCCGGCGCATGGGCCACCGGCGGCGCTCCCCGGCAAAATCCCAGGGATTCGTAGAGTCCCAAGGCCTCGGGCATGGTGTCGGCAACCTCCAGGCGAAGCGCGGTGTAGCCCACCTCCCGTGCCCGGGTGAGCGCAGTCGACACCAATCCCCGCCCCACCCCAAGACGACGGAAGAAGGGCTTGACGAAGAGACGGCGCAACTCGCCGACACCGTCCTTGAACGGACGCAGTCCCAGGCACCCGATCCCCTGACCATCCTCCCCCCACGCCAACCAGAGCGCCCCCCCAGGAGGGGCATAACCCTCCGGCAACCGCGCCATCTCCTGGGCAAAACCGGAAAAACAGTAGCAACGATCGGAAACCCGCTGATACTCCTCGAAAAGCGAGCGCACCACCGCCACCTCCGCCGAAGTGACCACCTCGCGGACAGAACCCGTGAACGCAACCGCAGGAAGCAGAGACACCCGCCGACCTCCGCCGAAGTGCTGAAAACCGCAAGTTCAGCGACAATACCCAAACCGCGATGCCACCCGAAACACCCTCGCCCAGACCAGGAAAGCGGTCGCCGAGGTTAGCCGGAATCGCCCCCCTCTCCCAGGGGTTTCGTCGACGGCGAAGGCACGGCCTCCCGGCCCCCCCCGGACGGCGCCCGACTCTCCCGATCCTGGCGGATCAACCGTTCCATGGCCGCGATATCCGCCGCACGCACCCGGTAGAGCCCCCCCCAGCGCTCGTCGATCGTCCGTGCCCGCCCGATGTAACCCAAGGCCTCGTCAAACAATCCGGCGGTCGCCAACCAGGCCGCCTGCATCAGGGGAATGTCGACCGAACCGGGAAGATAAAGGGCAGCCTGGTCCAGCGCCGCCATCGCCCCGTTCAAATCCTTGCGCGCCAACGCCAGCGAGGCCTGCAAGCCGTACAGATCCCCCAACTGCAGCCCATCCCGCTGAAATCCAGGATTGGCCAGCGCCGCTTCGACCAGCGCCGCATATTCCTGCATCCCCAAAGCCGCCGGGCAACGAGCCTCGTCCACCAGACCGCGCAAGACCCGCAGCGTCCCCGTCGTCGCGCCGCGGTCATAGACACTCGCCGGCATCAGGCGGGTTACCTCGAGAACCTCGGCCCGCTCCAGTCTGCCCATGAGACACAAGAGCTGCAACCGCTCCAGACGCAACCCCATGGCCTCCCGATGGCGATCCCCGACCGCCGTGAGGTGCGCCAGCGCCTCCGCCAGATGCCCTTTGCGGCTCCACCGGTCCGCCACGAACTGACGCGCCCGGATCGAGTCCGGACTCTCGATGACCGATATCTGCGCCAGCAGATCCGGATCTCCCCACACCAGCGCCGCCTGATGGGTCATCGCCCCACACGCCGCCACCAGCAGAAGCAACACCACCCGGGCAAGCCGCTGCAGGCGCTGTGGAACCCGCCCGAGAAGGTGGACCAGGATAAAGAGCGGCCCGACCATCGGCAAATAGTTGCGATGCTCGAAGTAGAGTTCCAACGGAATGACGGTCGACTCCAGCAACTGCCCGGTGAAAAACCAGGCCACCCCGAAGGCCACCCAGGGATGACGCCGCCACAGAAAGGGAATCGCAGCCAGGAGAACCCCGATCCCCGCTACCGCCCAAAAGGTGGAGACCGGCTCCCACAGGGATCGGGAGATGACATAATCGTCGTGGAACAACCCGGTTCCGAAGACCCGGGGTTGGAGGATACCAAAAAGATAATCCCAGACCACCCGGGCCTCGGTGAGGAGTCTCTCGGGCATGGTAAAGGGGCGCAGCCGATAGCCCGTCACCCAGGCATCCCAACTCCAGACCGCATACCCCGACAGGAAAAGGAGCGGACTCCCCAGAAACAAACCGCTCCAGACCCACTTTCCCCGTCCCCGGGGCCACGGCACCCGCCGGCGCAGGAACAATCCCTCCACCAACACCGCCAGGAGCGGCAACAGGATCCCGTTCTCCTTGCACAAGATCGCCAGAACCGTCCCGCCACCCACCCCCGCGCTCATCAGGAACCAGCCACGCCCCCCCTCCCCCAGGCGAAGGCGACCCGCTACGTAGAGCAACAGCCCAAGAAAAACGAAGAGAGTCGACAGAATGGTCATCCGCTGCACGACGTAGAGCGTCGTCGTGACCTGCAACGGGTGGAGAAGCCACAGCGCGGTCACCATCAGGGCCGGGAACCACCATCCCCGGAGATCCTCCCCGGCTACGGCCCCCCCCCCGGGGATCATCGCCCGTCGCGGCTCACCCAGGAGAAACAGCAGCCAGAAGAGAATGGCCCCGGTCAGAAGGTGCAAACAGAGATTGGTCCACTTGAAGGGCCACGGATCGCTGGGCCAGGCGATATCGTTCAGGAGGAACGTAGCCAGCGCCAGCGACCGGCCCCCCGGGCCGGAGTGACCGGAGAAGACGAAGCGGCGAAAGGTATCCCAATCGACGACCCCGCCGATGCGACCAAGCACCTGCAGATTGATCTGATCATCGAAGACGAACCCACCCGCCAGGCCGGGCCGGTAGACCCAGAAACAGAGCAACAACAAGAGAGGCAGGGCCAGAGCGACCGCCAGGGCCGCCAACCGCCCGAAACGGGGCGGCACCGGACCCCGCCCCCGATCCACAACCGACCCGGACGCCGCCGCAGGGGAAAAAAGATGGGAAACCATGGGGGAGGGAGGCTCCTTGCCTTCAAGACCGGACCTCCACGAATCAGGAGAGGCCAAGGCCACCAACTTACCCTAATAACTACTTGTATTTATTCGGAAAATTCTTCATAATCTTGGACATCGCAGACGCAACCAGGAACCCCGCCGCCCAACGGCTGGCGCTCAGGCTCCTCGGGCTGTAAGGGCTCAGACCATGCTCTGACTTCGACGAGTCCCTGACGCTAGAGCAACTCACGCCAGGGAAATGTTCCATGGGTTGAAAATCTGCGCACCGGTTGGTTCAAAATCGGCGACGTTTCGCGTGACAACCGTCAGACCATGCACCAGTGCAGTCGCCGCTATGAGACCATCACGGACAGGACGAGGGTCTGGCACATGCAGTCGTGCGCTGCGTTGGGCTACCACTGTATCAACAGACAGAATGCGACCAGAAAAGGCGGGCAAAACGTGATTATTCATCCAGAAGCGAAAAACCATACCCTGTGATGCGTCACGGCGTTCAGTAAGTAATACACCTATCTCCAACTCTTGGATTGTGATCACGGACAGATACAAATCAGAGGCATCCACACTGTCGGCCCAATCCGCAACGTGACGATCTGCTTTGCCAAGGCGAATTTTTCGCAACTCGGAGACAACATTGGTGTCGAGAAGGTACATCAGGAAAAATCCGCCGCTTGCGCGACATCATGTAACCGCGGAATTTCCAAATCTCTCTCCCCATCAAGACCGGGCATTGCCAGCAGGTCGGCGATTTTCGTTCGCTCGCCGGTAATTCTTTTGTATTCGTCGAACGTCAGCAACACATGCGCAGGCCTGCCGCGATCGGTAATAAAAACCGGACCATCCTGTGCCGCTTTTTTGGCTTGGCTGGCGTCCTGGTTGAACTGCCTACTCGAGAAGGTCGTGATGCTCATGGTGCCACCTCGTTACGCATTGGTATGCAGGTATGCTACAACAAACCGCGCCCTGCGCAAAGAGAATGACAAGCCGGCAGTAGGGAACCCGCCAAGTCTCGGGGCATAGCAGCCCGTTGATAGACAGGCGGGACCTTCCAGGGACAGCCGACCAAATTCAACGGGACGGTGTAACCCATTGAATTTGGAAGGAAAGGAAAAACCGCGTTTCGCCTTTCCGGGTTGAATAAAGTCCACGGATGGATTTTTTCAACAGGCTGACAGAGAGTCCGCGGAGCCTGTCGCGTCCTGCGACAGGCTCCGCGACGCAGGGATGCTACTCCTTGCTGCAACCGCAGGTATTCAATCCAAAAATCGGATAAAACGGGCAGAACTTGAAAAGACCCGTCAAGAGTGGCACCACCCCCACCCAGCCCCACACGCTTTTCGGTCCGACGAAGACCAGGGCGATCAGCACCAGCCCCACCACGATCCGTCCGATCCGATCCGCACCACCGACATTCGCTTTCATGAAGAATCCTCCGCAATCGGCATTCGACCAACCCCCGGAAAACCCGTCCCCTCGGGGGGTGGGACATCGGCGCCGAAAAGGAGTTCCCGCATTCAGTGCTTGAAATGCCGCACCCCGGTGAAGACCATGGCCATCCGGTGTTCGTTCGCCGCCTGGATCACCTCATCGTCGCGCACCGATCCGCCAGGCTGGATGACCGCCGTCGCCCCCGCCTCGGCCGCCGCATCCAGACCGTCGCGAAAGGGAAAGAAGGCATCCGAAGCAAGGACCGAGCCCGCCAGGGGATCGTCACTCCGCCCGGCGACGGCAGCCACCTCGCGGGCCTTCCACACCGCAATCCGCGAGGCATCCACCCGGCTCATCTGCCCAGCCCCCACCCCGACGGTCACCTTCCCCCTGGCATAGACGATGGCATTGGATTTGACGTGTTTCACCACCTTCCAGGCGAAGAGCAGATCCTCCATCTCCGCCTCGGTCGGCGCCCGTTCGGTCACCACCTTGAGGTCACCCGCCCGGAGCGGACGCTGGTCGGGCTCCTGAACCAGGAGACCGCCGGTCACCCGCTTGAGGTCCAACCTCAACCCGACCCCGGATCTCACTCCCCCCTCGGGGGAACGGGTCAGAAGAAGGCGCAGGTTCTTCTTCGCGGCAAAGATGTCCTGCGCCGCCTGATCGAACCCGGGTGCGATGATCGCCTCGACGAAGGTGGCGGCGATCTCCCGGGCCAGGGGACCGTCCACCGGTCGATTCATGGCGATGACCCCGCCAAAGGCCGAGACCGGATCGGCCGCCCGGGCGCGACGATAGGCCTCCAGGAGATCGTCGTCGAGGGCCACGCCGCAGGGATTGGTGTGTTTCACGATCACCACCGCCGGGCGGTCGAACTCCTTGACCAGCTCCAGGGCGCCGTTGGCATCGTGGACGTTGTTGAACGAAAGGGATTTCCCCTGGAGCTGCGCGGCATTGGCCACCGAGGCCTCCTCGAACCCGCGCTCGACGTAAAAGGCGGCCTGCTGATGGGGATTCTCCCCGTAGCGCATCTCCTGGGCCTTGACGAACTGAGTGGTCAAGACCTCGGGAAAGTGCTTCCTGCCGCCTCCTTCTTCATCGCGGGAAGAGAGCCAATTGGAGATGGCGGCGTCATAGGCGGCCGTCCGCGCGAAGACCTTGCGCGCAAAGGCGGCATTGGTGGCCATGGAGATATGGCCATCCCGGTTCTTCAACTCGTCGAGAACCTCGCCATAGTCGCCGGGATCGACGACGACGGTGACGAAGCGGTGATTCTTCGCCGCCGAGCGGAGCATGGCGGGTCCGCCGATGTCGATGTTTTCGATGGCCTCCTCCAGGGTACACCCGGGCCTGGCAACGGTCGCCTCGAAGGGATAGAGGTTCACCACCAGCATATCGATGGGCTCCATCCCAAGTTCGGCCATCACCCGCCGGTGTTCCGGGTTGTCCCGCACCCCGAGAAGACCCCCATGCACCTTCGGGTGCAGGGTCTTGACCCGACCATCGAGGACCTCGGGGAACCCGGTGAACTCGGAGACATCCTTCACCTCGATACCACCCTTGGCAAGGGCCTGGGCAGTCCCGCCGGTGGAGAGGATCTCCACCCCGAAGCCGGCCAGCGCCTGGGCGAAATCGACGAGACCACTCTTGTCGGAAACGCTGATCAGGGCCCGTTGGATTTTGATCATGGCAGTGCCTCGCTTCTCCGGCAGTGGCAGGGGGCGTCGCAGGGGGTGGGAAAGTCCAATCCAGATAGGCCCGTATATACCGTATCGGAAAGGGGGGGGAAAGGGGAAGGTCGACGTGGTGGACTGGGCGACGACCAGCGCCTCCTTCCGAAAGATCATCGAAGCCGACAAGGTCGTGGTGCAGACCGCCGCCGGGGACCATTCGTCAACGGGCTGCTATCCCAGGGAACCCATCGACGACGAGCGCCGCCGCCTCGCCAGCACCGACCCCGTCAACAATCCGAACAACAACACCCCCGCCCCGGACAACAGGTACTGATAGTCGGCGTGGCGCTTCAGCTCCTCGTTCTCCCCGCCCAGCCGACCCACATCGACCTCCAGCGACCGCACCCGTTCCAACATCAACCGGTGACTCTTCTCCAACTCCACCGCCTTGGTCGAAACCTCCTTGATCCGCAACA
Source organism: Magnetococcales bacterium (assembly GCA_015229005.1). Lineage (GTDB taxonomy): Bacteria > Pseudomonadota > Magnetococcia > Magnetococcales > JADGCL01 > JADGCL01. The sequence continues at coordinate 228 of JADGCL010000042.1, read as the reverse complement.
GCTCCTTCTGCTCCGCCTCCAGCCCCTTGATCCGCTCCCGGGCCTCACCCAACTCCCGGGTGAGACGGTCCCGCTCGGCGACCGCCTTGGACTTCGCCTCCTCGGCCGCGCTCAACAACTGCCTCGCCGGCGGCGTGTCCGAAAGAAACCGCTTCAGGACCCACCCCACCGCCCCCGTCTCGTTGGGGAACCCGGAACCCCCCCTCGACCCCCCCCCCAACAACACCC
>JADGCL010000041.1 GCA_015229005.1 Magnetococcales bacterium | reverse complement strand
CTGCCGGTCGTTCCCGGGGGAGCTCGGGTCGGTGGGGGAGGGGAATGGGGTGGGTGCGAAGAGCGCCTCCGCCAGGACCCGGTGACCGAAGAGGACCGGGACCCCAAGCCAGCGGACGAAGTCCTCCCTGCCCAGGGATCGGGCCATCCCGGAGTAGTCGCGCCAATCGGGTCGATCGGAGGCGGCAAGCCATTGCCGAAACGGGATGGGATCGTCCACGGGAGGAGGCCTCCTTCTGTGCTGTAACCGTATCAGGGGGCATGGGCTCCCCGACGAGCTTCGGTATCCCCTTACTTTGTCAAGCGAGCATGCCGGAGGCAAGCTCCAGGAGCGTCCGGCCACAACGCTGTTTGCGGACCATGCCCTCCTCCCAGAGCCGCAGCGGATCGGGGGCGATGGTGGCGCCGGTGCCGCGGTCGCAGAGCCGGCGGGCCAGGGCTTCGTCGTCCCCCGGAGTGAAATAGCTGAGCTCGCCGCACGCCATCTCCCGGTTGACGGGGATATCCGAGACGATCACCGGGATACCCAGGGAGATGGCGTCGAATGCCCCTCCCCCGCCCGGTCCCCCCTCGAACAAGGTGGGCTGGATCAGGGCCAGGGCCTGTTTCAGCAGGCCGATTTGCGTTCGCTTCGGGATATGCCCCAGGATGCGCAGGTGATCCCGGATCCCCAGTTTGTCGACCAGGGTCTGCAACTCGCTCCGATACTCCGGGAAGCGATGGTCCGAGGTGGCGCCGGTGCAGACCAGGAGTGCCTCGCCGCCCTGGTGGAGGAAACGGGCGAATCCCCGGAATGCCGTCGGGTGATCCTTGTGTTTCCAGAACTGGTTGCACACCATGAAAAAGGGTTTGTCGATCCGGTAGTCCGGGCGGGCATCCCGGTCATCTTCGAGCCAGCCTCGCTCGGGGCATGGACTGAACGGCAGGACGTGGAGTCGGGCCGGGAACGCCCCCATGAAACGGGCTGCATCCTCGGCGACGGTGCGGGCATTGACGATCACCTGTTCGGCCCGATGCAGCATCTCGAAGAAATGCCGATCCCTGGCCCGGCGTGCCCCGGGGGTGAAAAAATCGGGAAAGTGCCGATGTTGAAAATCGTAGAGGTAGCCGATCCAGGGTTTTTTCCAACTTTTTGGTGGTGGATTGAACAGGGGCAGGACGATATCGGCGTCGAATCTCCGGGCCGCCGCCAGTTGCTGACCGGGGAGACGACCGGCAAAATCGATCCTGAAATCCTTCTCCAGATCGGCAAAGGCATTTCTGCAATAAACTTCGGGAAACCCCTGCCAGGGTTGCCAGCGCGGTCTTTTCCCGGCCAACGCCATTCCGAACAGGCGCTTGAGGGGCGAGGCAAGGCGGGTGGCCTGGAACAGGAGGTCATCCCTGGGCAGTATGAGCTGACGGTAGGAGCCGGGGGGCGGGGGCAGGGTGGCGATGCTCGTCGCGAGGAAACGCAACAGGTCAAGGCCGCCGCCCCAACTGGAAAAGCCTTCGCTCAAGAGGGAGAGCCTCATGGCGGCTTCATTCCGTCCCTTTCCAGGCCGTGGGGCGTCGCTCCTGAAAGAATGCCCGTATGGCCTCGCAGATCTCATGCACCTGGGCACGGGTCAGGTCGGGCCAGCTCGGAAGGTTGATTCCCCGCCACCCCAGATCCTCGGCGACCGGGTGGCGCTGGAACTTGTTGCAGTACATCGGCATGGTATGGACGGGATGGAAGAGGGGGCGTGTCTCGATTCCCTGCCGGGCGAGGTGGGCCCGCAAGGGGTCCCGATCATCGGCGTCATCGACCAGGATCGAACACATCCAATAGGTATGCAGGATGTCGCCGCTTTCGCCGTGAAATTCGAGAGGCAGCCCGGGAAGTTCCTCCCGGTACCAGGTTGCCAGCCGGCGCTTCCGGGCGATGAACGCATCGGCCTGTTCCAACTGGGCCAGGCCGATGGCGGCGCAGATGTTGCTCATGCGATAATTGTAGCCGATGACATCGTGCCAGTACTCTCTGTAGGCTGCCAGCCCCTGTCCCTTGAAATGAACGGCCCTTTGATGAAGCGTGTTGTCCTTGGTGACGACCATCCCGCCCTCGCCGGTCGTGATGGTCTTGTTGCCGAAGAAACTGAACGCGGCGATGTGCCCGAAACTGCCGACCGACCTGCCCTGATACAGTGAACCGAACGCCTCGGCGCAATCTTCGACGAGATAGAGGTTGTGTTCCCGGGCGATTGCCGCGAGCGGCTCCAGGTCGCAGGGGTGTCCGTAGAGATGCACGGCCAGGATGGCCCGTGTTTTCGGGGTCAATTTTTTCCGGACCTCCTTCGGGTCGAGCTGCCACGTTTCCCGGACGGAGTCGGCGAAGACGGGTCTGGCGCCGGTATAGGCGACGGCATTGACGGGGGCGATGTAGGTGAGGGTGGGCACGATGACCTCGTCGTCCGGGCCGATTCCCAGCGCCAGCATGGCGAGATGCAGGGCGACGGTGCCGTTGCTGACGCTGGTCGCGTGTTTGACCTGGATCCTGTCGGCGAAGGCCCGCTCGAACAGCGGGAGGTATTTCCCTTTCGAGGAAATCCAGGAAGAATCCAGGCAATCCAAGACATATTCTTTTTCCCGACCGTTGAGGGAGGGTTGATACACCGGGATTTTGATCATCTCATCCTCGACCGAGAGCGGCATGGATTTGGTCTTTGAATCGAAATCCGAACCAGAAGGCGATATTGATCAGGAATATCGTGGTGAAGCCGATCAGCATGGCGGCGATGCCGTACTCCGCCGCCAGGTGGATTTTGACGGGGATGGCCACCAAAATGAGAGAGATCACTCCGAAGGCCTGGGCCCGGAGGATGTTGCAGCCGTTGGTGAAGACGGCGAACGCATTGGCGGTCGCTTCGATCACCGTCCAGGCGGCGAAGGCGGCGAGGAGCGTTGACGGCACAACGATCGTCCCGCGGGTCCACAGGGAGACGAGTCCGTCGCCCGTGAAGAGCAGGATGGCGCTGCCCAGGAGTCCCAGGAAGAAACTCAGGAGGAGGGATCTTGCCAGGGTTTTCCGGATGAAGGAAGTTTCGTGGCGGCTGTGGGCATCGGCGTAGGCGGCCCACAGGGGCGCGTTGACGATGGCCAGCGGTTGCGAAACCAGTTGGAAGAGGCGCTGGGTGACGCCGAAGACGGCGACCTGGGCCGCCCCGAGGGTGCTGGCGATGATCAGATTGTCCGCCCCCCAGGCGGCCATGGTGCCGACCTGGATGAGGAAAAACAGGCTGCCGTCATGCAACAGGGTCCCGGATCCGGGGTTCCGTGAAAGATCGCGAAAAGTGAGCTGCCCCCTTCGGTACAATATCGCCAGCAATCCCAGGCTTGCCAGGGATTGCCCCCCGAGCGTGGCGGCGAGCAGGTGGGCGATGTCGGCCTGTTGTCGGGAGGCGAGCCAGAGGAGGAGCAGAGAGAGGAGGGTTCCCAGGATCGAAAACAGATGCGCCTCGAAGGCGCGCTGCAGCCCGGCAAAGACGCGGTTGATGCCGCCGGTGAACAGGTTTGCCGCAAACAGAAGCGCAAAGATTTTCAGGGCGGTTTCGGTTTCGGTACGGGTATCGGGGTTGGCGACCTTGATCAGGGAGTCCCAGGGAATGACCCTGGCAAGCAGAGAAAGAAGCACTCCTATGCCGACGGCAAGAAGCGCGAGGAGAGCCAGGCCGCCGGAGATGACCTGCGGCAACTCCTCCGGGTTTTCCCGGGCCGCGGCCTGGGCGACCCGGTTGGTCAGGGCATTGCCGACCCCCAGGTCGAGGAAAGTCAGCATGCCGACGAAACCGGAGATGGTCATCCAGACGCCGAACCGTTCGGCGCCCAGATAGGGCAGGGTCAGGCCGACGCCGAAGAGTATGAGCGCCATCGAGGCGATCCTGCTGAGGAGGTTGGCCGCCATCGACAGGAAGGCCAGGCGGTAGCGTTCGTGCGTGCGGCCCTCCGGGGTCGCGGTATCGAAGGGGGAAAAGCGCAGATATCGTACCAGGGGACGAAGGCCCATGATCTCAAGTCCACACCCGGACTTTTCGCCGGGCGAACGGGCGGAGTAAATTCGTCTCTTCTCCGTTTTCGGGTCAACTTCGATCCCGGGTCAATGGACCGGGAGGGCTTCGGCGAGAATGCCGGTCCGGCTCTGGATTTCGGCGACGCTCCGTGCCGCCAGGGCCTTGTTCGCGAAGGGGCCGACCAGGACGTGGAACTGCTGCTGGCCCTCCACGGTAGATTCGCGACCGTGGACCGTGAGTCCCAGGGCGGCGAGCCGTGAGTGGACCGATCGGGCGGTGGCGGCGAGGGTGAAGGAGCCGGCCAGGACGACGAACTCGCCGGGTTTGAACAGGGGTGTCCCGGGTTGGGCAGGATCCCCTTCGGAAGGGGTCTCCGGCTGGGTCGGCTCAGGTCCCGGTAGTGCCATTCCGGCCTGAAGGGCGGTGGCCGAAAGCATGGCTTCGGCGATGATCCCGGTTCGCTCCTGAATCTGCTTAACCGCCTGTTTGGCCTCCTCTTCCTGGTCGTAGGGACCGACGAGGACATGCGCCTTGGGTTGGCCGTCGACCAGGGCATCCCGGCGGACGGCGGCGATCCCTTCGGCCGTCAGACGGGCGTGGACCTGCTCCGCCGCCTCGAGGGCAGTGAAGGAGCCGGCGATGACGACGAACGGCCCCCCTTCCCGGGGGGTTGGTTCCGCTGTTCGGTGCGTCTCCTCGGCGAACGTGGGAGGCGCCGACGGCAGCGGCATTGTCTCCGGTCCCACCCCCGGAGCGACGGCGGGGGGCGAGACCGGCAGGAGGGAGCCCAACTGGGGTGCGGCGGACTTCCCGTTCCCCGAGTAAAGCCAGCCGGGCAAGGGCGCCGTCTGGAGGCCGACCCAGAGGACGGCGAGGCAGAGGGTTGCCCACCCCGCCAGCCCGGTTGAGATGCGGATCCAGCGATTGTCCAGACCGCTTCGGTCTTCTCGGGGCTCTTCGTCTTCCTCGGCCTCTTCGGTGAAGATCGGTTCGTTGCTGGAGATGACCGGAGCCAGTCGTTCCATGCCTGTCCACGGGATTCTCATCGATTGCCTTGTCCTCTGCTCGGTGATTGACGTGCCCGACACACGGAGGATCTAAGCAATATTCGTGCCGTTATTACAGACCTGCTGCCCGTCGCAGCAGGGCCGCCAGTTCGGGTCCTTCCTCCGGGGCCCAATCGGGGTAAAAATCCTCGCCCTTGCGAAAGGGTCCGGTCAGTGCTTCGTAGATCACCACCGGCTCGGTGACGGGTACGCAGGCGTACCATTCTCCCTCCGAGAAACGGGTCATGAAGGGCAGCGCCGAGGTCATTGTCCCCAGCTCGAGGCAGGTGATCACCTGGCTGTCGTCGGCGAAGAGGGGCAGGCGCAGCCTTCCCTCCAGGACCATGATGGAGATGCTTTTTCGCCGGTGCCGGTGCGGTCGATCCCAGGAGCGGCGGGTGTGGACGATGATCATCTCCTGTACCGGGTCGTCGTGGTCCCGGTGGAGACAGAGCCTGGCCCGACCGAGCGGGGCGATCTCGGCTGCGGATTTCAGGCGGGACAGCATGGCTGCGTCGACCAGGGGTCGGGGCTGTGGCGCGAAGACGACGCTCTGACCGGAAAGCGGCGTCATTTTCCCTCCAGGACGTGCAGCACCCGGTCGAGGAGGCGTCGGGCGGTGGCATCGAAGGAGTAGGCCGCGGCGATGGCCTCCGGGCTTGCTTTGGGAGTTTGGGTCAAGGCGACGCGGAGCTCTTCGCGGGTGCGAAAGAGGAGGGATTCATTCTCCCAGAAGGGGGGCTCGGCGCGATCCCGGGCATCGAAGACGACCGGGATCGCGCCGCAGGCGGCGATCTCCGCCAGCCGTTGCGATTTGATCTGATAGGAGCTGACCGAAAGGGCGTAGCGGGCCTCGTTGTAGATCCGGGCCAGCTCGGGGCCGTGGGTGATCAGTCCTTTGAAGTAGGGGGCGACGATCGGATTCTTCTCCCACCAGCGACCGTAGACTTCCACCTCGAGATCGAGCGTCGGCGCGAGCTCGCAAAGCCATTCGACGGCGGATTCCCGAATGACGTGGGTGTAGATGGGGCCGGTATCGTAGCGGAGCAGGGATGCAGGGAACTGGTACCGGGTCGTCAGGGCGGCGAGAAGTTCGTCGGTGATGGGTTCTCCCCGGGCCACCATCTGCCGCAGGAGGCGGATGGTCTCCTCTTCGCCCGGAAGTTTGGAGAGATTGAGGGCGTAGGAGCTGCCGACGAAGACGACCTTGTTCCGGCGCTGCGGGGGGGGCTTGGGAAAAAAGATCTCCTGGTCGATGCAGAAATCGAGGCGTTCCACCGGCGCCGGGGTACACTTGGCGAGGAATGCATCGATCTCCGGGTAGACGGAATAGAGGAAATCGCGTTCGCGCAGGGCCAGCGGCTGCCCGGAGCTGATGTTGGGCATGGCATCCTGCCACCAGGCGAAATTGAACACCGCCGGGTGCAGACCGCCGTTGTTGAGGTGGTTGATGGAGAGGGTGATGTGGGGGTTGAATGCCCGCATGGTGGCCATGCGGTGGGCCAGGGTGATCTCCTGGTAGTCGTTCTCCTCGATGAGAAAACAGACGCGACACCCCAGCCGTTCGAAGGCCCTGGCGAGTCCCCGGGAGCTGTGCTGCATGACGATGGTCAACCGGGAGGCTGCGAGGAAGACCCTGAGCGGACCATTGGGCGGGAACTCCGGCTCCTGGGCGGCGGCAAGCTCCGTCTCTTTGTCGGACCTGAGCTGCAGGGCCACCCGGATCTGGTCCATGAAGACGGCGAGAATGCTTGCCGAGTGTACCTCTTCCGGGTTACGGGGGTCGAAGCGCACCTCGGCGGGGATCCGGTACTGAGAAGTGGTGAAAAATTCGATGGCGGTGTTCGGATCCAGGGCGATCAGATTGTCGGGGGCGTCGTCCAGGGGGCGACCGAAATAGTAGCAGAGCTGAGTCGATTTCACCGCCACAGTCTGGTTGACGCTTTGCCTCTCGATGGCTGCCGATCGGGCCTCTTCGGCAGAAAAGAAGAGGCAGTCGCGGGTCTGTCGGGGTAAGTCGTAACAGTCGTGATCTTTACTGTGGCAGGCGTATATCCGGTAATGAAAGTTGGCTTTGTTGACGTGTTGAATCTTGTCGTAAACATAGGCCAGCGCCCCGTTGACGGCGGCGTCAAGGGGGTTTCTGTCGAAGAGACGGGTGAGAAAATCGGCGACGCTGGAGAGTTGATTGAGCTGGATGCGGAGATCGGCAAGCCGCAACATGACATCACCTGCCGCCGGTTGCAGCTCCAGGGCTTTTTCGTACTGGAGACAGGCCGCTTCCCGGTTGCCCTTTTCGGCGAGGATATCCCCGAGGGATTTGTGAAAATCGGGGTTGTCCGGCTCCAGCAGCGTCGCCCGGCTGACGAGGTGAATGGCCCGGTTGAACGATCGGTACTCGAAGGCGAGGATGCCGGCCAGGCAGATGACCGAGCTGTTGTGGTGGCTGATCTCGATCTGACGGTCGAGCAGGGACTCGGCGGCCTGGATATCGCCCCGGCGGTAGAGGTTTCTGGCTTCCTCGATGGCGCTGGCGATCGGGTTATCGTCATTCCGGTGGGCCGGACCTCCGGGAGGAGTCCCACCCGGTTCCGGATTTTCCTTTTGCTCTTGGCTGCTCATTTGGTCCCTTCCGCCGCCAGGGGATCGTCTCCTCCCCGCGATTTTCCGTCCATCGATTGGATCGTCCCGGAACCCGACCGGGGATCCGATCGAGCGGATCTCTGCAATTTTCACTCCACTCGTGCCAGTTATTGGCGGAGGGAATCTGGCAGCGGCTTGGCTGCCATCGAGGCGGCAGTGCCTTGGAAAATTGGGTGACGCGGCTGTGGGCTTTGATTATTCTGACACGGTCGCCGGTCGTTTTCCGGTCGGTGCCGTCTGTCGATGGACCGGCGGCCAACCTTTGAGTCGGGAGGTGCCCCTTTATGCCGAGAACCCTGTTGGTCCTGGCTGCGTTGCTGCTCTCTCCTTTGACGGTCGTCGCCGAAACGTCCCAGGGAGGGACGCCTTCTGCCGCGTCCGCCGCGCCTGGCGGTCCTGTTGCTTCCGGCGGTCCTGTTGCTTCCGGCGGTCCTGTTGTTCCCGGTGGCCCGGCGGGGGAGCGGGACGACTTTGCCCGGATGAAGGCCGAGCTGGTGGCCAATCTCGAGGAACAGTTGAGTTGCCTCAAGTCCTCGGACAACGAGATGGCCCTTCAGGCCTGTCGCGAGAAGCAGATGCAGCGGCGCTACGAGCGGCGTATGCAACACATGAAGCAGCAGGAGGAGAAAGTTGCCGAGCAGCAGCGGCGCATGCAGGAGGAGTACATGGAGAGGCAGCGGCGCATGCAGGAGCAGTGGCAACGGCGGATGGACAGGATGTCACAACCGCCCGGGGCCGGGCAAACGATGCCAGGCCAGGGGTGGGCGCCGGGGGCGGCGCCTGGCCAGGGCCGACCGCCGGCAGCCGGTACCGCTCCGACCCCCGAGGCCCCTGCTGGTGCGAACTGACCGGGCGTGACGGCATCGAGGGGGTGGGGGCAAGGAGTCACCCCGTGGTTTCAGGGGCTTTGCCTCCGAACCCTGCCGAGGGGGGGCGGAGCCTCCCCCTCGGGCTCATCCGGCCACTTTCAATATCGCCATTTTTGTTGATTATGGTTCCTTTGCGCCCGGTACCGCAGGGTCATTTCCCCAGGCGGCGATGCTCCACCATCAGGCAGAGGTCCTGGAAGGCGAGGAGGCCGCCTTTGGTGGCGGTCTGCATGCTCGTCTCGTTGGTGATGCCGCTCTGGAGCCAGAGGGCGCCGGCGCCGATCCGGACCGCCTCGGCGGCGATGGGCGGCGTCTCCTCGGCTTTGCGAAAGACATCGACGATATCGACCCGGATCTCCTTGGGGATGGCCTTCAGGGAAGGATAGCATCTCTCGCCCAGGATGGAGTCGCCCTTGGGGGTGACGGGGATGATCCGGTAGCCCGCCTTTTGCAGGTAGGCGGCGACCCTGTGGGAGGCGCGGTCCGGTTTGGGCGAGAGCCCCACCACGGCGATGGTGTGCGCCTCCTCGAGGAGGCGGGAGATATTCTGGTCCGAGTCGGCAGTCACGGGGGTCCCCTTCTGGCTGAGATTCCGGCGCGTCGTCGCCGACGGGCGGATCCGTGGTCGGGTATCGGGGCGGTCGGTGACCATCCCGAAGGTGAGTTCGGCATCGCTGCGGTTTGGCGCTGCTCTGGGGGATGGTATATGATGTGCAGGCGCCTCTCCCGGAAGCCGAAACCGGGGGCAGGATACCGGAAAATGGTTGCGCGGGGCCACGGTTGAAAACCCGGTTCCGGGGTGGGGTCTCCGCCGCGGTTGCTCCAGGGGTGTTCGTCCGGTGCGGGCGCGTGCGGTCACCATCGTTGGTTCAGGGGTCCCATGCTCGAAAAAGCCAAAGAAACCCTGAAATTGGAAGCCGAGGCCATCCTTGCCATGGCTTCCCGTCTGGACGAGAGCTATGTTGCGGCGGTGGAGCTTCTCTTCCGTTGCCGAGGAAGGGTGGTGGTCACCGGGATGGGCAAGTCTGGTTTGGTGGCGACCAAGCTGGCCGCGACCTTTTCCAGCACCGGCACGCCGGCCCTTTTTCTGCATCCAGCCGAGGGCAACCATGGCGATGTGGGCATGGTGACCTCGGAGGACGTGGTCCTGGCCCTTTCCAACAGCGGCGAAACCTGGGAGCTGCTGTCGCTCCTGCCGGTTCTCAAGCGCTTGGGGCCGCGTTTGATCAGCCTGGTGGGACGGCCCGGCTCCACCCTGGCGCGGGAGAGCGATGTGGTCCTGGATGTTTCCGTGGTCCGGGAGGCCTGTCCTCTGGGGCTTGCGCCCACCTGTTCGACGACGGCGGCGCTGGCCATGGGCGATGCCCTGGCGGTTTCCCTGTTGGAGAAACGGGGTTTCGATTCCGAACAATTCGCTCTCTTCCATCCGGGTGGCGCCCTGGGCCAGAGGCTCCTTCTCCGGGTGGCCGATCGTATGCACACCGGGGAAGAGATCCCGATGGTCGGTGCGCAGGAGACGATGCGCGAGGCCTTGCTGGAGATGACCGCCAAGCGGTTGGGGGTCACGGGGGTGCATCGTGGGGACGGAATCCTGGTGGGGATCATCACCGACGGCGACCTGCGCCGTCACCTTGAGCGCTACCCTGATCTCCTGACGCTGCGGGTGGGGGAGGTAATGACCCCGAACCCGAAGCGGATCGATGCCGGCGCTCTGGCGGTGGAGGCGATCCGGGTGATGGAGGAGAGCAAGATCAGTTGCCTCTTCGTCGGGGCCCGGGGGGAGCCCCCTGCGGGGGTGATCCATCTGCATGACCTGTTGGCGGCCGGGTTGGGATGAGGGCGGTTCCTCCCGCCTGGTCGGATGCTTCGCTTGCCCGGGCTCGGTCGGTACGGCTATTGGGTCTGGATGTCGACGGGGTGATGACCGACGGCGGCATAGTTTTGACCTCCGGCGGTGACGAGAGCAAACGTTTCGACGTTCGTGACGGACTGGGGCTGCGGCTCCTCCTCGATGCCGGAGTGGTGGTCGGGATCATCACCGGTCGTTCTTCGGGGGTCGTTGCCCGTCGAGGAGCGGAGTTGGGGCTGGCCTTTGTACACCAGGGCGTGACTGACAAGTGGTCGTGCCTGGAGGCGGAGATACAGGCGCGCGGGATCGCGGTCGGAGCGTGCGCCTACATGGGCGATGACCTCCCGGATCTGCCCCTGCTGCTTCGCGTGGGTCTGGGCGCGGCCCCTGCGGATGCGCACTGGGAGGTGCGGCGACGGGTCGACTGGGTCTCCGATCGGGCCGGAGGCCGGGGGGCGGTGCGGCAGTTGTGCGAGGGGATACTGGTGGCTCAGGGGCGGTGGGAGGGTGTCCTCCGGCGTCTGACGGGGGAGGGGGCCGGGTGCGCCGTCCGCTGAAGTATCTTTTTCTGGCGGCCTCGATGGCGGTTATCCTTGCCCTGGCCTTGAGCGTGGAATCACCCTCGGACAATCCGAGGGCGATCGGCCCGGTCTGGGATCTTGCGACCGGGGAGCGTCCCCTGGCGACCGGGGTTCAATTGGAACTGCACGACGGGGTTCGCAGCCAGTGGCTCCTCTCCGCCCCTTCGGTGCGTCGCGGTGAGGGAGGGGTCCTGACTTTCCAGGAGCCCCGCTTGGCGCTTGCCGCAGTCGGGGGTGGGGAAACGGTGGTCACGGCCCGGGAAGGTGTGGTCGACGAGGAGGTCCGGGAGATGCTGTTCACGGGCGGGGTGACGGTGGTCGAGGTCCCCTACCGACGTCTGGAGACCGAGTCGATGCGGTTTGTTCCCTCCCGTCGGGAGTTGTCCGGCGATGATCGGTTCCGGTTCTCGGATCGTGGGCTGCTCCTGGAGGGGAGCGGACTGGTCGTTTACGGGCTGGATCGCCGGCTGCGGGTCGATCGGCAGGTGCGGCTGGAGTTTGCCACGGATGCGGGGAGTCTCCCTTGAGAGAGCATGGCGGCGGGGCGGCGGGATCGGGGGCCTGGGGGATCATCGGCTTCCTGGTGGTATTTCTTGGGGTGTCGGGGGTGTTTCTTCCGTGGTTGGGGGAGGCGGTTGCCGCCGGCGAGGGGCAGGGGCTGGTCATCGTCTCGGACCGGCTGGAGGTGGATGACAAGAAGCACGAGGTTCTCTTTTCCGGCAAGGTGCGGGCCGAGGAGAAGGGACTCCTCCTGACGGCGGAACGGATGACGGTCCACTATGATTCGACCCGGAGTCGCCAGGGGAGCCGGAACCGGGTGCAGCGGATCCTGGCCCAGGGGGGGGTCCGTTTCGCCCATGGTCGGCATCGGGGTTCGGGGGACGAGGCCCTTTACCGGATGCAGGATGGGACGGTCGAGTTGAAGGGGATCCAGGGGATGGCCCGGGTGGAGCGGGGCGAGGATGTCCTGGAGGGGAAACGGATCCTGGTCTACCTGGATGCGGAGCGTCGGGTGACCCGGGTTTCGGTCCTTGGCGAGGAGGGCAAGCGGGTCTCGGCGCGGATCAGCCCCGATGGTGAGGTGGTGCAGGGGCTCTCCGGCGGATCCGCGACGGGCTCACCGAAGTCTCGGGGGGAGGGGGCCGGGGAGTGACCGAGATCTCTCCCGATGCGGCTCCGACCCTGCCCGCCATGCGACTGGAGACCCGGAAGATCGTCAAGGGATTCCAGGGGCGACCGGTGGTCAAGGGGGTGAGCCTCAGCGTCACTCCGGGCGAGGTGGTCGGCCTGTTGGGTCCCAACGGCGCCGGCAAGACGACGACCTTCTACATCGTCGTCGGCCTGGTGGCCGCCGACGCCGGTTCGGTCTGGCTGGATGGTCGGGAGATCACCCGCGATCCCGTCTACCGCCGGGCCCGCTCCGGGGTTTCGTATCTGCCGCAGGAGCCCTCGGTCTTCCGGCGGATGACGGTCCGCGACAACATCCTGGCCATCCTTGAAACCCAACCTCTGACCCGGGGGGAGCGGCTGGAGCGGCTGGAAGAGCTGATGACCGACCTGGGGGTGGCGCACCTGGCGGGGAATCGGGGTCATACCCTCTCCGGGGGCGAGCGACGACGGGTCGAGGTGGCCCGGGCCCTGGCGATCGACCCGCGCTATATCCTTCTGGACGAGCCCTTTGCCGGCGTCGATCCCCTGGCGGTGGAGGAGATTCAGGCGATCATCCGCCGTCTTCGGGCGCGCGGGATCGGCTTTCTGATCACCGACCACAACGTCCGTGAGACGCTTGGCAGTTGCGACCGGGTCTATATCCTGTCGGAGGGGGAGGTGCTGGCGACCGGGGCCCCGGGGGAATTGGTGGAGGACGAAAAAGTGCGGAAAATGTATCTGGGATCAGATTTCCGGTTGTAAATCGGACGGCGCTGCGGTAACCATTGGATATGCAAGGATGGTACCAAGTCCAGGGATAGTTTGAGGGAGGGTATCGTTTCTGGAGAGGTCGCGGTCGCCCTGACCAAGGAGGAGAGGGGATGGCCGCCTTGCAGGGCCGGGCCGAATAGGCTCCGGGAGAGGCTTCGAAAAGGCCCCCGAAAGAGGCCCCGGGAGTGGCCCCGAAAAGGCCATGAGGAGGATTTTCATCACCAGGATAGGGTAGAAGCATGGCACTGGGTCTGGAGCTGAAACTGCGGATGGGTTTGCAACTGGTGATGACTCCCCAGCTGCAGATGGCCATCCGTCTGTTGCAGATGTCAAGCATGGATCTGGCGGACTACCTCCAGGAAGAGTTGGATCGCAATCCCCTGTTGGAGCGGGTCGAGAGCGAAGAAGGGGGTGGGGAGAAGAGCGGGATCGAGGCCAAGGCGGAGCTGATCCCGACCCGTGAGGAGGCGGTGATCCGCGACACGACCCCGGACGAGTCGCGGCTGAACGAAGATCTGCCGGTCGATGCCCAGTGGTCCGACATTTACGGGGATGGGGTGGGGACGGCGGGTTCGTTCGAGGGCAACAGTGGCAGCAACGAGGCGCCACCGCTGGAAAATACCCTTACCCGGAGCGTTTCACTGGCGGATCATCTTCTCTGGCAGTTGGGGTTGTCGGTCGTCAACGAGCGGGAGCGGGTGCTGGGGACGGCGATCATCGATGCCATCGACGAGAATGGCTATCTGACCTCCTCCCTGGAGAATCTGGCGGAGTTGACGCGGGCGAAGGTGGAGGATCTCGAGGATGTTCTGATCCTGATCCACTCATTCGAGCCGGCGGGGGTCGGGGCGCGGGACCTGGCGGAGTGTCTCCTTCTGCAGTTGAAGACCCTCAAGCTGGCCCACTCCCCCAACACTGACCTCCTGAAGCATCTGGACGATCTGGCACGCCGGGATTTTCGCAAGCTCAGGCGGGTTCTCAAGCTGGAGGAGTCGGAGCTTGGGGAGGCGGTGGCCCTGATTCAGTCGTTGAATCCCAAGCCCGGGCTCCTCTTCGGCAGCGAACAGGCCAATTATGTCATCCCGGATGTTTTTGTTCGCAAGCTCGACGGTCGTTGGGTGGTGGAGGTCAACCCCGAGACCCAGCCACGGTTGCGGATCAACCGCCAGTATCAGGATTCGATCAACAGCCGGATGTCGGCGCGCGACAAGCGGTTCATGACCGAAAACGCCCGTTCGGCGCAGTGGTTGATCAAGAGCCTCGAACAGCGATCCAGCACCATCTTCCGGGTGGCGGAGAGCATCGTCCGTTTTCAGCAGGATTTTCTGGAATATGGTCCGGAGCATCTGCGCCCGCTCATCCTCAAGGATGTGGCCGAGGATATCGGTGTCCACGAGTCGACCACCTCCCGGGTGACCAGCAACAAGTACATGCACACCCCCAGGGGGATCTTTGAGCTGAAGTATTTCTTCTCCTCTTCGCTGACCTCGGATGATGGTGAGTCTCATTCTTCCGAGGCAGTGAAGTTCAAGATCAAGCGACTGGTGGAGAAAGAGCCTGCCAAGCGACCCTATTCCGACGAGAAGTTGGCCAAGCTGCTTCAGGATCAGGGGGTGGCGGTGGCACGGCGGACGGTGGCCAAGTATCGGGATGCGTTGGGGATTCCATCCTCGTCGCGACGCAAGCAGATTGCCCCGGAGGAGTGATTGTCGGGTCGGGAGACCGTGGCAGGGGATCGGGTTGTGGCGGGAGGATTGGGTGGCCAGGGAGGGTTTGAGGTGGGTGCGTCGCTGATTTCCATGGGGCAAATCCTGGCGGAACGCCGGGTGTTGCCGGATCTTGCCGCCGGTGATCGGGATGAGGCCATGGCGAGGCTTGCGGCGGTATTGGCGACCGATCTGGAGGGGGTGACTCCCGGGGAGATCCTTGCGGTTCTTCTGGCGCGGGAGGCGGTGGGGTCGACCGGGGTGGGTCGGGGGGTTGCGATACCGCATGCCAAGCTGGCGGCGGTGACGTCGCCGATCGCGGCCTTTGGGCGTTCTCCGGCGGGGGTGGATTTTCAGGCCCTGGATGGGGCGCCGGTTCATCTGATCATGGTCCTGTTGTCGCCGGTCGCGTCCCGGGTGCAGCATGTGGAGACGTTGGTGGCCATTTCGCGCAAGTTGCGACCGGTGGTGACGCAGCGGCGGCTCATGGCGGCCGAGGATCAGGCGGGGCTCTTTCGGCTGATGGTCGAGACCGGGGGGGAGGCGTGACCCCGCCGGCATCGGTGCGGCATCTGGTGCTGGTGGCGGGGCTTTCCGGGGCGGGGAAGTCGAGTGCGCTGAAGTTTCTGGAGGACCTGGGGTTCTCCTGGGTCGATAATCTGCCGTATCGTCTTCTTGGTGGATTTCTGGACCATTTCCCCCGGGAGGGGGAGGTGGTGACACGGGTGGCGATCGGCATCCACTTTCGCGATGAGGCGGGTGTCGCCGAGTTTTTGGGGGGATTCCGGCAATTGGCGGAGAGGGCCGAGCGTCTGGATCTGGTGTTTCTCGAAGCCGACTTCGATCGTCTCGTCAGCCGTTACCGGGAGACACGCCGGCGTCACCCTCTGGCCCACTGTCACACGGTCCGGGAGGCAATCTCCCTGGAGGCGGTGCGTCTGGCTGACATTCGCGCCCTGGCCGACCATATCATCGACACCTCGACCATGACGGTCCCTGAACTCAAGGATCGGTTGGATTTGCTGTTCCATGAGGGGGTTGGGTCGGATCTGGTGATCTTCATCCGCTCTTTCGGGTTCAAACACGGCACCAACACCGATGCCGACATGGTGCTGGACGGGCGGTTTCTGGTAAACCCCTATTATGATCCCGAGCTGCGCCATCGGACGGGTCTCGATGAGGCGGTAGTGCATTACCTGGAAAAAGATGGGGAGGCGTTGATTTTTCTGGATCGTTTGCAGGCCCTGTTCGACTATCTGATACCGAGGTATCGACGCGAGAAGAAGCGTTACTTTACGGTCGATATCGGCTGCACCGGCGGTTGCCACCGCTCGGTTTACCTGGTGGAACGGCTGGCCGGGCGGTTGACGGCCCAGGGGTTTCGGGTTCTGATCCGGCATCGGGATGTGTTCAGGAAAGAGGGGGGGCAGTGTTCGTGAGGGGGACTTGACCGATGATCAGCAAGCATCTCATGGACAATGTTCTGCACCTTTATGGTCGGCTGCGTGCCTCCGTGCCGGTGGTGTTGCGGCGGCCACTGGGGGTTTTTTGCAGTGTGACGGGGCGCTGCAATCTGCGCTGCACTTACTGTTGGCAGCGGGAGGACGAGAGCCGGGAGGAGGGCAAGGCAGGCTGGGTGAGTTCCGTTCAGGCGGAGATGACTCCCGATGAGTGGACCCGCCTGGTGGAGCGGATGCCGGGAGGGATGTTTCTTGGTCTGACCGGTGGCGAGGTGACGATCTCCGAGGCGTTCGAGCCGATGCTGCGGACCGCTGCCGAGCGGCGAATCCCGGTGACGGTGAACAGCAATGGTGCAACGTTGCGCACCAAGGGGATCGAGCTGTTGCTGGCGCTGGGGGTGCGTAATCTCTCCATTTCCCTGGATGGATTTGCCGGGGTCCATGACCGGGTGCGGCAGCTGCCCGGTCTTTTCGACCGTATCGTGGCCAACATCGGGTGGTTCAACGCGGCCAGGGGCGGACGTTCGCGACCGGCGTTGACCATCAAGACCGTGTTGTTGGACGACAATCTGGGGGAGTTGCTGGAGTTTCGCCGTTTTTGCGCCGAGACGCTCAAGGCCTCCTGTTTGAATCTCTCCTTTGCGAAGGTCGGCGATCACGCACAGTTGTCGTTATTGTACCACGACCGGTTGCCGGAAATGCTTCATGGCAATCCGGGAGCGCTTTATCCCTACAAGGAACCCCAGCGGCTGCGGGGGGTTCTGGCCGAACTTCTGGCCGGCAATGCCACCAGTTCCTGCCGGGTGACGCTCTATCCGCAGATGCACGACGATTCCCAGGTGGAGGGGTTTCTGGCCCATGAGGGTCGGGGCCCCTATCGGGCTTGCTTTCTGCCCTGGTCGATGGTGTGGGTCTTGCCTGATGGGACGGTGACCCCTTGTCTTTCGTACTGGCTTGGCAATGTCCGGGAACACGGGATGACGGTCCTTGGGGTGTTGCGCGGGGAACGTTATCGGGATTTCCTTTATGCGATGAAGCGGTTCGGCGATGAATTGCCCCCCGCCTGCCGTGTATGTTGCTATGCGAGAGTTCGTCGCGAAAAGGGAGTATCAGGAGTGTTTGGGGGAGCCTGAGGGGGAGGCTCTGCCTGCCTCCTCAGTGGGGCCTGGGGCGAAGCCCCAGATCGACGTCTTCGAGTGGCGGGCAGTTTACGGGGTTCGAGCTTTTGGTCGCATCGGATTGTTTTTATTGTGAAAAAATAATCGACCGGCAGTGAAACGCTGTCGGGCCACCAAGAGTTTATTGCCTTCATTGTGGGGGAGTGATCATGTCCCAGATCTATACCGCCGTCACCAAACAAGTGGATGGTTGGTGGGTGGGGTGGATCGAGGAGATTCCTGGCGTCAACTGCCAGGAACCCACTCGCGAAATGTTGCTGGAAACCCTGGCCATCACCCTGCGGGAGGCCATCGCCTTCAACCGTCAGGAGGCGTTGGCCATGGTGGGCAGCGACTACCACGAAGAGCGCATTGCCCTGTGAAACGCGGCGACCTGTTGCGCTACCTGCAGTCTCAGGGATGCGAACTGTTGCGGGAAGGGGGTCGCCACTCGTGGTGGTGGAACCCGGCGGAGAATCGACGTTCTGCCATTCCCAGGCACCAGGAAATAACCGACCTGCTGGCCCGCAAGATTTGTCGGGACTTGGGCGTTGGCGCCATCAGGTGAGAGCCGGTTTGCCGATCTGTCATACTGAAAGTGGTCGGGGGAGTCTGAGGGGGAGGCCCCGCCTGTCTCCTCAGTGGGTTCGGGGGCGAAGCCCCTGAAGCAACATGAGACATCCCTGCCCATTCTCCCATGAGCGGTTACGCGTCGGACGGTGAGGAAGGCTCTATCTGTTTGTCAAGCGGGCTGTTATGACCACCATGAGCCCCTCAGGGGATCTTCTTCCCACGAGTCGGCCTCCCTGTCACTGGTGACCGCTGGAACGTAGCAAGTGATTCTGACAGCGCCGGTCTCGGTCTTGTTGGACCCGCCGATCCCGCCGATATTGTCGATTTCCCATGCACTCCGCCATCCATTCTTCGATGTCAGGCAGGGTCGTTCCAGACAGGATCCGTCGTTGTGTGTGTGGTTTTGGCAGACATGAGGGACGGGAACGAGTTTCCCGGATTGCGGTTCCAGTGCTGCCAACTCGTTCATGGGGAAAAACCAAATTTCATCAGAAACTGCAATGTATCCAATTTTTATTGTTTTTTCCCTGAAGCCCATGTGGATCAGAATGTCGGGAAATACGTCGTCGTTTGAATCGGCATGGAAGCTGAAAGGCCGTCGCCATGGAAAAACTTGGCAAATACATGCGTGCTTCTTCGGCACTCCAGGATTACCCTTTGTGTCGACCTCCGGGCAATGATTTTGAGACCGATCAAATGGCTTGCCTTCATGACAAGAAGGATGGATAAAATCATGTAAGACCTTTTTCGCCCTGATGGTGATATTTGCCTTAGGCCTGACGACTATATTTTTTCCATGTACGTTCCATATTACTGGAAACGATACGTAATGGCACGTCATCTCGCCATGGGCTTCGATCAAGAGGCCGTGCCCAGGATCAGAAGGAGGCGTGGGTTCTGAAAGACCCGGAGATGGTGTGGGGACGACCCTACACGGAGATGATGTGGAGACGTTCTTGCGGGGTAGCATTGGCATTTTTTTTCCAGTACATTCAGATCGTCATGTCCCGTGTCCACAAGGCACGGTCGCAAAAGAAAGCAGAAGATCGGTAAAGAGATCCGGTCACCTGAGCCACAGCATGGACTCTGCGCGGAATTTACTGTCCAGGTAGGATGGGGAAATTATCCTGGTCCACGGCTGCAGTTTGTCAGGTTCGCCCCACGGTGGGACGGTGCTGATCAACTCCAGCCTCTCCTGGCACTGTTCGGAGTCGAAGGGGTCTTCGGAGATGGCAATTTCGGAAATCACCATATGGTCGACGTCATCCTCGCAGAGATCTTTGGGGATTTTGGACCAGGAGATCCGGCCAAGTCCAATGCTGAAGAACGGCCCAAGACCCGACGCCTGAGTACTGCTGATCGAACACTCCATACCTTGTTGGCGATAGAGTTCGTGGCGACTAAAAAAGGCATTCAGAGTTGTCAATATCGATTCTGATGCAAGGTGAACAAGTCCATTATTATCTCTTTGTGTGGAAGAAAGCTTTTTCACTACGGCAGGACACGATTTTTCCCATTCATTTACGGAATCGGCAAGAGCTCCGTCAAGTAATTTATTGGCTTCAGAGCTGTGATGTTTCAGATCTTTCAAAGCGTTTAATATGACGATGCGATCGTTGTCGTCAATAAACGACCCCATTCCATCGAGAACCTCGGAAAATATAAAAGCCAATTCGCGACGGATCTGTATGGGACTTCCGCCTGTATGTTCCGCGACAGAAGATTGGCTTTCATCGTTCCCTGCAATGCCCAGGAACCGAGGAATCCCCAGGAACAGCGGAGATTGGCCTGGATTATTGTGACCCAGGGTCGTTGCATAACGCTTTATCTTTGGGATTAAAAAACTATCTATCGCATGTGAATTCTTCCTCAGAAAATTCGACAACCTTTTCTTGTATCCTGCAAGTAATTTTGCTGCGCTATGATCGAGATAGCCCGACATGACCGATACAACTTCACGAACCTCGGCAAGCGAAAGTGCATGGCAAGGTCTGTTACCGATCCTCAGTACGCAAAACGTCGTCTGAAGAACGGAGCTGCTGTTTGCAGTGCAAACAGTTATCCGGGCATGGACCAGCACCGTGAAATCAGTATTACTGGTGACATCTCTGACAAGTATGATATAACGGTCTGAATAAACAACTCCCTTATTTTTCGATTCGTACGCATCGGACCGCCCATGCCTGCCGAGGGGAAGTCTCTCGACTTTGATCCGAATCAGCCGACGACCATCGCTGGACAAAGCGACCGCACTATCTCTAAGGAGGGGGTCGATAGTGGCCCGGCAGAAGATCAGGGGCTTCTTCGGATTGTTCTGAAGGAACTCCGCAAAGCTGAGCATGACTTCGATGTCATCCGTGGACACGTCCGAGACAACCTGTTGCAAGGTCAGCACTGGGATATTGTAAACGCCAGCATTGACGAGATCGGACGCGGAAAGGTCAACAGATGGTTCCATGGGGTACAGGTCCATTCACGAAAACGAAAAACGATGGCCGAGCAGGGATCGGCTTTGTTCCGAACACGAAACTCGGAGATCAGCCGCATCACCTGGGCAGGGCGGGGGAAACCCGATCAGCCTCTGGGATCAGAACCGGGAGTGAGCGACGGGGGGGGGATGCCTGCGAGAAGGACCGTGAAAGAAAGCGTGCGGGGGATCACGACTCCCTACCGATCCCCCCGAATCGGGGACGTACTCCTCGAACCGCGTGCCACTGCTTTGTCGGCGATGTCACCATTTCCGTGCTGCTCCTCAACACTCCACCAGGAGTCAGCCTGGCCCGCAGACTAGAAAAAAAGTGGACGACCGGCCCTAACTCCAGTTCACGGCCAACTGCCCGCAGCTCATTAGGACAGGAGTTTCGGTGAAGCGACCGCTTCATGTCAAGCTGAAAATTTCACGATGCTGGTGCGGGGGACAATATTGTGGTAAATTAATTTAAGTATTTGACTTAAACGTCCCGCCGCTGAAATGGCCGCCATGCCCTCCTGAACGGTTACGGCTCTTCTTGAGCCTGTTGAAGAGCGGTCGAGAGGTAATCATCGACTGTCTGCAACGCCTCCTCTGGAGTGGGTGTTGTAGTTGTTGTCCCTATCCTTAGTGCAGCTGCATCTCCCTCCAAAGGCGCGGGGATGGAGTCTACGATGCCTCCCAGAACCTCCTTCCAAACCCGTAAGTGACCCTTTCGGTCAGAATGCGTTGCCGGGATATCGAACAGGCCGTCGGGGTCCTGCGGAATCCAGGGGCGTCTGGGAAGCTTGTAGTCTGCTTTCTGGAGGAAGCTCTCGCAGAAAGCGATTGCCTTGTCAAGGGGGACGACGGGACGGATCAGGGGGTTTCCCGCAGTTATCCCGGCGGTATGGGGCTCTCCGGAGGACTCATCAACCTCGTCCGCCCTCATCCAGAAGACAGGATAGGGAGCCGGGATGCCCTTGAACTCAACCCTGGCATCATAACAAAGTTGCTCGCGAAAGGGTGCCATCGAGGAAAGATTTCTGTTTATTTCGACTCTGTGCCAGTATTGTGAGTTGATATTGTTTTTGGTGATCATTTTTTGTTCATCGGTCGGACATTTGTTCCGATAGTCGTCCCAGCCTTTGTCAAGAACCGTGGCAACCATCAGGGCAAGATCTGCCGAGATGGGCATGCGCTCGGGGGTGGCTCTGGATGACAGGCGAAAACCAAGAT
This sequence comes from Magnetococcales bacterium, assembly GCA_015229005.1. GTDB lineage: Bacteria > Pseudomonadota > Magnetococcia > Magnetococcales > JADGCL01 > JADGCL01. The sequence continues at coordinate 5,645 of JADGCL010000041.1, read as the reverse complement.
CCATGGCAGGGCCGATGATATCAATAGGGGTGGTCTGCCCAATTCTGTCATGGAAACGCTTTTTAGCGTATTCGACTGATAAAATGTTGGCAAGGTCGAAATCATCAATGGAGTGGCTCAGATCCAGCCATCCGTGAACGCTCATCACATGCGGAAGTCGGGTCACGATTTCGTGGGCGACAAATTCGGTGTTTATTGTAGGGAGTTGGACCCCCCAGGCGGTGGTTTTCAGATTGAGGGAGCGTTCGGGGAGGGAATGCTCTTTCAAAAGCTTCCGGCAGGAGCGTACGGTTTTCAAGAAGGCATGCAGGGTGTACAGGACTTGACTCGACCGCGTGATCTCCTTGAAAAAGATTGCCTCGTCGCCAAGGGCTTTGAAGAGTTCAGGAGCGGGACCGAGATCTCCGAATATTTCTGCAATAGTCTGACGTCTATTCTCGCTGCTATCTACAGGTATGACCCTATCCGCCGTCGGATTCGGATTCCACTCTTCCTTGAATTGGGCCTGCATATACTGAAAAAACCAAACGCCGGCGGCGCGCCACTCGGCGAGTCTTGGTTTCCTCTCGGGCGAGGGCAGTCGCTTGCTCGATGATTCACTCTCGGGTGATCCGCCGGCATGTTCCACTTCAGCAGGTTCGCTTTTAATTTTATCATAGACAGCCTGTTTCATGGCTGTGCTGCCCGTAACATCTACAGACATAAATATAAGGTAGCGGAAACGAAGAGAGTCCGGAATAGCATCCTGGTCGAGATTCGTCAGATTGAAGTCGGGATCGAGAGATTTTTCATGGATATTCCTGAGTCTATTGAATAAATTGTCTGCGAACAAAGAAATTCCCTGTTTACCCAGAGTCCGCATATCGCCAGAGTCATTTGTATTCATGTCTATCATGGAGATCATTCCAGAAATGCAAGCGTTTTACGATCACGAACTATCCAGCAACAATCATGTCGAACAGGTCACGGCGGAAGAGTGAAGGCCGCTGTGACCGGCTCCGGGCCGGGGAGATTCCAGGGTCATGCGGATGCGGGCGAGGCGACTCCGCCAGGGACCAGGGGAGGGCGATTGGACTGGGCTTTCAGGTCGGTATACGGGGGAAGGTCCAGGGTCCGCATCCGGAAGCGGACCGCGTCAGGGGTGAGATTCATCACATCCGCCAGCTCATTAATGGCATTATCGGCGGAAACCTGCCCCTGGAGGATCTGAGGGATGAATTTTTGGTACGCCCCCCTGAAGGGGGCTTCCGGGCAAAGGGCAGCCAAGGCCCAGACCTTGGCCTCCACAGCGGCGGCTCCCCGGGCGCCATCCAGCGGCACCACCATCACGACGTCACTCTCGTTGATGCCTTTTTCTCTGGTAAGCCGAAGGATCATCGGGTAGTGCAGCAGGTAGTGCGCCAGACCCAGCATGATCAAGAGACGCCGTTCCCGGAAATTTTCATTTTCGGGGACGTAAAGATCAAAGTCCTTGACCCCTCTGACACGAAGGCTATGATCCGGCTGAGCCGGGTCGGTATCGGTCTTCTCCGGGGGAGGGTTGAGTTTGCCGCCGAGCCTGGCGACCAACAGTGCGGGGTCGAGACTGGAATCAAACGAGGCGCATTCGACAGCGGCCATGAACAGGGCAGCTTGATCCGACAGTTTCTGGATCCCCAGACCGCAGAAGAGCGGCGGCACGAAGGCGCTCATAGCAACCCCCGCTGGCATGCCCTCCCGCCCGAAACGGCTCCCGGCGCTGATCCAGCCGGCTCATACGGCGAAGGAACCGGCCCGCCATCGCTGCGGTTTGCCGCCGGACGAGAAAGGCACACTCCAGGGGGCCGCTCCCCACTCGGATCGTTCCCGCCGAGTGCCGCCCCCTGGTGAGCAGGCTGATGCTTCTTTGTCCCACCTGTCAAGCGGTATTTCTTGCACTGAAGGATCATTGGCACTTCGCCTATATCCTTTCCAAATCTTCCGGAATGGTTCATGCAGGCTTCCGCCTGATGTGTGGTCACGATTTCGTTTCATTACAAGCACAAGCATTATTAGCGCCAAGCTGAGCAAACACCTGCAGCAGGCTCTTCCTTGGCGACATCACTATCTCGGCGCGACGGTCCCTTGACGAAAGACCGCCTCCACGGGACGTAATCGGCATCCGCCGAGAAAAAATTGCCGCCGATGAGGTCTCACTGGTCTCCGGGGTCGTAGCGGCGCTCTTCTTCCATGATGTTCTGGGCGGTGCCGGAGCCGTCGGGTTCGGCGAAAAGCTCCCGGTTGAGGCCGGGGATGAGCTGGTCGAGCTTGGGGGCCTCGGCGAACCAGCCGTCACGGGCGAGGCTGGTGATGCGGTTGCCGGCGACGATGATGTGGTCGACCACCTCGATGCCGATGGGGTGCAGGGCCGCTTGTAATGCCCGGGTCAGGGCCAGATCGTGACGGGAGGGATGAAGGCTTCCCGAGGGGTGATTGTGCGTCAGCATCACCTTGGACGCCTTGTGACGCAGGGCCACTTCCACTACCCTCCGCGGGTGGACGATGGTCTCGCCGACGGTCCCCTGGGAGACCAGGGCCGGGTAGAGGAGGCGGCAGCGCTTGTCCAGGCAGAGGACGTAGAAGACCTCCTCCGTGCGCCCGGCCATGAGGGGGATGAGGACCTCGGCGGCAAGGTCGGGCTGATGGAGCGCCGGCTTGAGGCGCTGGTTGCGGTCGTTGAGGTAACGCCGGGTCAGGGCCGGGATGAGCCCCAGGAAGATCGAGGCGGTCTCGCCCATTCCCGGGACCACGACCAGATCCTGATGGGAGGCCTCCAGCACTGCCGAGAGAGAGCCGAAGCGCCGGAGGAGGTCGTGGGCGATCGGGTTGGTGTTGCGGCGCGGCAGGGCGTTGAAGAGGATCAACTCCAATACCTCGTGGTCGGCAAAGCCGTCCAGCCCCTCGTTGGCGAACCGTTCCCTGAGTCGTTGGCGATGGCCGGAGTGCGCCGAAAACTCGGTCTGTTTGCCGCGATCCCCCATGGCTCTGTCATCGCCTGCGCTGAAGAAGAGGCCGTCTCCCAGCCTGGGGAGCGGCCCGCCCGAGGAGTGGCCATGAGAGTCTCGCCATCCTGTCCAGAGGGCCGCCATTATGGCAAGCTCCCCGCGTTTAGGGAATGGTGAATCCGGGTCAGCGGCAGACCTTTGATCGATGTGTTTCCTGAACTTGTTTCCCGGGATTGAATCTGAGGTCCGAATCCATGTCATCCTGGTTGTAGGGTATTGCGCCGTGTGGGGGGACGCATTCGTCTCTATTGATTTGAACAATTGATTACCGGAGTCCTGTAATTGTAATGGGGATGTTTTCTGGTGACCGTTCAGGGGAACATTGACAGGGCTGTTATCCGGTTGTTTCGGGGGCTGCGCCCCGAAGCTCCACGGAGGCGGCAGGCAGGGGCTTTTCCCCTGGCTCCCCCGAATGATCTCGATATTATCTTTGGATTTTGTCACGTTTCGTTTGATTTCGGCCAATCCGATCCAAGATCCTGTTCCTGTGTATCGGTGAACGCTTACGGTTTCTGAGTCCGGGGCCTTTTCCGGACCCCGATTGAGGAAGACCGGGGATGGGGGCGATTGTCGCCGGCAAAGAGAGGATGATCGCCACTGGCGAAGGGGATTGAGACGGGTCATGGCCGAGGGCAATCGGGGAATGGGAGCTGAGGAGGAGGGGTCGGCGCCGTTGCCGTTGCAGTCGGGTCGAGCGACGGAGCCGGTGTATGGGCAGCGGCGACCGGCATACTCCCTGGAGGCGGAACAGTCGGTCCTGGGCGCGATCCTTCTCGACAACGCGGTGCTGGATCAGGTTGCCGATCTTCTTATTCCGGAGGACTTCTATGTTGGGGCCCATCGCCAGGTGTTCCAGGCGATGTTGTCCCTCATGGAGAAAGGTCAGCCGGCGGATCCGGTGGTGTTGCAGGAGTACCTGACCAGACGCGAGGAGTTGGATTCGGTCGGGGGGGTGGCCTATCTGGCGCGGCTTCTGGATACGGTGCCGACGACTGCCAATGTCAAGGCCTATGCCCGGATGGTCCATGACAAGGCCCTGCTGCGTGAGTTGGCGCATCAGGCGACGGGGATCGTCGAGGGGGTCTATGCCACTCCCGCGCGGGCGGTGGAGGAGATCCTCGACGATGCCGAGGCCCGGATATTCGAGGTCTCGGAGAACCGGAACGTGCGTCGTTCGAGCTATGCGGACATGAAAACCACGATCAAGACGGTTTTCGGACGCATCGAACACCTGATGAACCGGGCCGAGGAGGTGACGGGGGTGGCAACGGCCTTCGTGGATCTGGATCGGATGCTGGCGGGATTGCAGCCTTCGGATCTGATCATCGTCGCGGGACGGCCCTCGATGGGAAAGACGGCCCTGGCGATGAATTTCGCCGAGAATGCGGCGATGCGCTTCGGCACGGGCGTCGGTGTCTTTTCGCTGGAGATGTCGAAGGAACAACTGGTGACGCGGATGCTCTCCTCGGTGGGGCGGATCGACGCGCAGAAGCTCAGGACGGGACGGATCAACGGTGATGAGGATTATCAGAAGTTGAGCATGGCGGCGCAACAGCTTTCGGAGGCGCCGATCTACATCGACGACACCCCTGCTCTATCCGTCACGGCCCTTCGGGCCAAGGCACGGCGGCTCAAGCGGGAACGTGACATCCGCATGATTATCGTCGACTATCTGCAGCTTATGCGCGGCAGCGACGACACCGAGAACCGGGTACAGGAGATCTCCGAGATCAGTCGTGGGTTGAAGGCGGTGGCGAAGGAGTTGGGGGTGCCGGTGGTGGCGTTGTCGCAGTTGTCGCGCAAGGTGGAGGAGCGGACGGACAAGCGCCCCATCCTCTCCGACCTGCGGGAGTCCGGGGCGATCGAGCAGGATGCGGACGTGGTGATGTTCGTCTACCGTGAGGAGGTTTACAAGGAGAACGACCCTGCGTTGCAGGGGATTGCGGAGATCATCGTCGCCAAGCAGCGCAACGGCCCGATCGGGCAGGTCAAGCTTACCTTTCGGAAGATGTATACCCGGTTTGAGAACCATGTGCCTGGAGACCATTTCGGATGAGCGGATTCGTGCCACAGGGGGGAGGACGCCCGACCTGGATCGAGGTCGATCTGGGGGCCGTGGTTCACAATTATCGGGTGGCCCGGGAGGCGGTCGGGAGCGGGGTCGAGGTTTACGGAGTGGTGAAGGCGGATGGTTATGGCCTGGGGGCGGTGCCGGTGGCGCGAGCCCTGAAACGGGCGGGCGCCGAGGGGCTCTGTGTGGCCCTGGTGGAGGAAGGCATCGCGTTGCGCGAGGCCGGGGTGACGGGGCCTATCGTGCTCTTTTCGGGGATGGGGTCGGGGCTGGAGGCGGAGATCGTTCGCTGGCGGCTGGAGCCCTTTCTCTTTCGGGCCGATCACCTGGAGTTGCTGGCGGGGGTGGTGTCGCCCTCCGCGCCTTGCCGGGTACACCTCAAGGTGAACACCGGGATGTCGCGTCTGGGGATGCGGCCCGAGGAGGTGGCGGGGGTACTGTCGCGGGCGGACGGGATGGCGGGGCTCACGGTCGCCGGGGTGGTTTCGCACCTGGCCTGCGCGGATGCCCTCGAGGACCCGACGACAGCGGCCCAGGTCGAACGGTTTTCG
>JADGCL010000040.1 GCA_015229005.1 Magnetococcales bacterium | reverse complement strand
GACCCCCAGCCCGGCCAAACAACGACATCCTCACGCAAGCCGGACGGCGGCATCGCCGCACTCTCTGCCAAAGACCGGAGTCTCCCCAAGGGAAAGAGAGCCCCCGGTTCCGGCCCGGGCAACGCGGCTCCGGAGGCAACCGCACCCCTCCGCCTGCACCTGGAGCCGATCGCCCTGCCCACCTACCTGGAGCGCCCGCAGCTCGTCTCCCGCAGCGGGCGGAACGAACTGATCTTCGACGAGTTCAACCAGTGGGGGGGACAACTTCGCGACAATCTCTCCCTCACCCTCGTGGAAAATCTCTCGATCCTCCTCGGCAGCGAGCGGATCTTTTCCCTCCCCCTCCGGCGCCCCGACCACCCGGATGCCGTCCTTTCGGTTGCGCTCACGGCCTTCGAGAAAATGGCCGATGGCCAGGTCGTCCTGGAGGCCCGGTGGCGGGTGATGGCCCCAACCGGCAGCGGCGAGGAGTCGGTCGAACGCGCCGGTCGTTTCAACGAGCCCCCCCCGAGCGACCCCGATCCGGCCGCCACCGTCCAGGCCATGAGCCGTCTCTGGGCAGGTCTGAGCTGGGAGTTGGCCCAGTCCGTTCGCGAGTACGTTGCCCGGTCTCGCACCTTGCCACTTCCCCCGCCGGGAGCCGACAGGTCCGGTCCCGAGTTCTGCCCCCTGCCGGAGGGGGCCAGCCTCGGCGAGTGGCTTCCCGCTCCCCCCAGCGACGGCCATTCCCCCCCCACCGGGAGGGTGGGCGGTCCGGATCCGGTTGCCGGGGGCAAGAAAGGCAACCGCCCCTCCGGACCCGACCCGAAGCGGGGCGATACCCCACCGGCAGGCAAGCCGGACTCCGCCCCGGGAGTTCTCCCATGATTCCCCTCGCGGTCCCCGATCTCAGCGGTAACGAGGCGCTCTATCTCCAGGAGTGCATCCGGAGCGGTTTCGTCTCCTCGGTTGGCCCGTTCGTCGTCCGTCTCGAGGGGATGGTCGCCACCATCGCCGCCAGCGCCGCCGCCGTCGCCACCTCCTCGGGGACGACCGGTCTGCACGCGGCCCTCACCGCCGTCGGCGTCGGTCGGGACGATCTGGTCATCGTCCCGGCGCTGACCTTCATCGCCTCCGCCAACGCCGTCGCCCACTGCGGGGCGGATCCCTGGCTCATGGAGATCGACCCCGTCAGCTGGACCCTCGACGCCGACCGTCTGGCCGAGACCCTCGAAAGCTCGGCGGAACGACGGGAAACCGACGGGAGGGGGGGGGAACGGGATGAACCAGGCAGCAGCAAAGCGACACAGGAGAGAGTGATCCATCGCCAAAGCGGTCGGCGGGTCGCGGCCATCATGCCGGTCCACACCCTGGGGGCCGCCGCCGACATGGAAAAGATCGTCGCCGTCGCCCACTCCTGGGGGCTACCGGTGGTGGCCGACGGCGCCGCCGCCCTGGGGAGCCTCTATCGCGGCAAACCCCTGGGAAAGAGCGGCGCCGACCTCACCGTCTTCTCCTTCAACGGCAACAAGACCGTCACCGCCGGCGGCGGCGGTGCGGTGGCCGGCGACGACCTTCCCCTCCTCGCCCTGGTGAAGCACCTCACCACCACCGCCCGGGTCGGCGAGGATTACGACCACGATCGCGTCGGCTTCAACTATCGGATGACCAACCTCCAGGCGGCGGTGGGTTGCGCCCAGCTCGAGCGCCTCCCCGCCCTGCTGGCCGCGAAACGCCGGATCCGGGCCGAGTACGATGCCGTCCTGAGCGAAATCCCGGGCCTCTCCCCCTTCCCCGACCCCGCCTGGGCCACGGGCGGTTGCTGGTTGTCAGGGCTCTTCGACCACACCACCCGGGAACCGTCCGACCTCGCCGACAAGCGCCAGGCCCTGCGTCGGGAGGGAGTCGATGCCCGCCCCTTCTGGAAACCGATCCACCTACAGCCACCCTACCGACAGGCGCCGCGGACCGACCTCGGCCACACCGAGGCGATCTGGTGGCGCATCCTGACGCTGCCCTCGTCGGCAAACCTTGCGGCGGAGGAGATGGCCCAGGTCATTGCCTCGGTGCGGAAAATCTGGCACTCCCTTCGTGTCGATGCAGGCGAGACCCCGAACCGCTGATCGTTTGGTGAAGGGCGGGGAGGAGGAGACCTTGGGGATAATTCCAACACCGTGTTCTCCATGAAAGCTCCTGGAGCAGCTTCCCCAGAGGGATACGAGCCTTTCAGCAACCAACGCAATCCACCGCAGTCACCTTGTCACGCCGAAACAAAGCACTGCGTTTGTAATGCGCCCGGGTTTGGAATCCTCGCAGTGACCTGAGTTCCTCCTCCGGTGGTGGGAGCGATGGTGACATCGCCCTGGAGATACCGAGCCCGTTCGCGCATTCCGGCCAAGCCGAAGGCAGCAGGATCCTTCAGCTTTTCCCGGGAAACGCCACGACCATCGTCGGTCACGCGCATTTCGATTTCTCCGTTCTCTTCGATCACGCGGATCTCCACCCGGTTGGCGTCGGCGTGTCGGACAACATTGGTGAGGGCTTCCTGGGCGATACGGAAAAAGGCCCTGCGTCGATCAAGATCAAGTTCAACATGTTGTGAATCGGCACTTACCTGGCACTCCAACCCGGCATGCTGTACGGTCCGTTCGGCCAGCCAGCGGAGAGCTCCCAGGAGGTCGCTGCAGTCCAGAACTGGCGGACTCAGAGAAACAGAGATGTTGCGTACCGTCTGTATGGTCTCGCCGATCAGGTCTTCCAAGTAGACAAGCCGAGGACGCAGGGGGGGCGGGACCTCGCCCTGCAACACATTGAGGAACATCTTGGCGCCGGTGAGGTTACTTCCCAACTCGTCGTGCATCTCCCCGGCGATGCGTTTCTTCTCCGCTTCGACGACACCCTCGGCATGGGAGGCGAGTCGGCGGACCTCCTCCCTTGAGCGGCGCAGCCGTTCGACGGCATTGGCATTGGCCATGGCAACGACAGCGTGGGCGCCCAGGAGACGTACCAGCTCCGCTCGATCTGGGGTAAATACCGCCGGGGTAAGATGATTCGTCAGCAGGACCACCCCCTCCACTTGGCCCCGGTGCAACAGCGGCGCCACCAGTTGGGAGGGGTTATCGGTAAGCGCAATCTCGCGGGAACGCAACGCCAAGCGGATGGCCTCCGTCCACTCCTCCGGGATCGGCTTGCTTTCCAGGGGGAGGGGCGGTTGATGGTAATGGATCGATTCCTGTTTGCCGGCGGCTACCACAAACGGTTCGTCTTTCTCCACCAAAGCCAGCGCCCCCTCGGTGGCACCGGCATTCTCCATGAGAAGCGCGAGCACCCTTGTTACAAGCCTTTCCAGATCGATCTCTCTGGAAATGGCATGAGCCGCTCTGAGAAGGCTGGGCAGATCCAACAGGTGTTCCAGCTCCTGTTTTGTACCGATAAAACTCTCTGTCGAATCTGGAAAGCTTGTCAGGATCGTTTTCCGCTGGGGTCGGAGAAGTTGAGGATAACGGCCCTCCATGGCTTGTGCGATGGCCTCGGCGCCCCACTGTCGCCACGTCGCCGCAGCATCGCGCAAGGTGTGACCAGCCAGACGGTGGTTGCCGGCCTGCAGCCAATTTTGTCCGGCCAATTGGAGGAGCAGCGCCTCCTCCTGGAGCCAAACCTCCCCCCCCTGCGCACGGATGGAAACCAAGGCCTCCTCAAAAAGGGCGTTGGCTTTGGCATAATGGCCTTTGACTCGTTCCCGCTCTCCTTCCACGGTCAGGTATTTGTGCCGATAGTTTTCCGGACAAAAAACGGCCCACTCTTTCATCTGCCGCTGCTGGGCGGCCACTTGTCGAGAAAATCTCCTCGCTTTGTCTTCGGGAAGGTTTTCCATCAAGGCCAATCGACAGAGTGAGTCGTAAAAAAACGTCAACGGCAACCAGATAGCTCCGATTTCCCCCGGTCTGCGGCGCATAATGATGTCGGACCAATCGAGTCCCTCCTGATAATTGCCGAATCGGAAACATGATTCCAGCTTCAATTCTTCCTGCCCAGCCATTGTAAACGCATTATCCCGGTAGGCTGGCGGGTCGGCCTCCTCACCTTGAAGTCTAAATGGAATGGAATTGTCTTCCGTCTGCTCTTCAATAAAAGATTTCAATTTCTGTAGATTCCATGTGTTCACGGCATTGCCGTCAAGACCGGACACAATCGGAATTAAATGGCACAGTTCTTTATAAATTTCTCCAAGAGGCTTTCCAAGATAATATTTTATAGTCATATGCATAACCAAAGAATAGGCGGCCTCCATCGTTTGTCCTCGCTCTCGGAAGCCAAGATACTCCGGCATCACCATGGACAGAGTGGAGGCCAACGGGCGGAACCAATGGCCAAAAACATACTCTGCGTCGATCCTGAAGTTATTGCGACAATTAACGCATTGGGGTAGCCTTCTGATTTCAAATCCGAATTGGTACATGCTGATACCCTGAGCCACCATTCCCTTCGATGCAAAGAATATGGCCGCCACGAAATAATAAAATGGCGTGTCCTCGAAAATTCGTTTTTTCAGCAATAGAGAAAATATTTTGTAGTGAACAATTTCGAACCACCTCAATTCCGTTATCTGGAATATATAGTAAACTTTATAAAAAAACTTGGAGATGGCCAGATCATTAGGTCCAATATCCGCTGACATGGATCTGATTTTCTCCATCGTCTGCCGGGTCAGAAGTTTTTCAGCCTCCTCCCGTGCAGAAGCAATAGCCCGCGGGGATGGTTTCTGGGGCAAGTCCAGGCCGAGGCGCCGCAATATGTTCAGAGCAAGGGCATGATTGGCTGAAAGAGGTTCGATGTGAAGTCCATAGAAGAGACGCATTACGTAAAAGGGCAATTGCTCAAGGATGTCCCAGGGCCGACCGACGACTGTCGCGATGATCTCCGTCATCCGGGGCCAATCGGACAAGGCAAATGAGGATTCAGCCGCACCCCGAAAGAGCGCCACTGTCAGATTGTGATCGTGAGGATTCTCCTCATCCCCCAACAGGACGAGTCCGGCGTCGAACTGCACCCGTGCAATAGCAAAGGCGGCGTCCCGTTGGGAATTCTGACCGGCAAGCAGATTGAGTTCAGCCACTTGTCGTCGTTCGGTTGGATCGACCAGAAGGGAGATTGTCTGGTTGAACTGACCCGTGATCAAGCTCAGACGCTCAGGGAGCTGAGGATTTGGAGTTGCCGACAGAAGACGACGAGCCAAATCCAGGTGTAGGGCCGGATGATCAGCAACGGGAACAAGCAAGGCGGCAGCCTGTTGTACCCGGTCGTGGACAAAGCGGTAGCTGATCATCGCCCCTTCCAGGTTTCCCGCCAAACGCCAGGGACCACCACGGGGAAGGAGCATGCCCTCCACGAGAAGTGGCTCCAAGTGGCGAGCCAACTCGATGGTGGGCTCCCCGGTTACCTCCGACAGGGTAGGCAAATCGAAAACGTGGCCAAGAAATGCAGCCCTTGCCAGAATGGCGATGGTGAACTCTGGAAACTCTTTCAGGCGATGTTCCAATAAATCAAGAATGTTGTCCGTAACAGCGCTATCCTGCAGGACATCCATGTTCCACTGCCACCCGTTGTCGGCTGCCCATAGCTGGCCGTTTCTGTGCAGTGCATGGTAGAACTGGAGGATAAAAAAAGGATTGCCGCCACTCTTCAGCCGACAAATGCCAGCCAGGGGGGCGACTTCTTCTTCGGGCATAGCCAGAACGGCCGCCGTCAGACGCAGACAGGCAGAATCATCCAGTGGACCGAGGGTGAGGTGCTCCATGGGGAGAGCAGCCTTGCCCAAACTCTCCAGGATCGATGCCAACGGGTGCCCCATGCCGACCTCATGATCCCGGTAGGCCCCAAGGATGAGCATGCGGTTCGATTCCGGTGCGGTGGCAAGGTGGTTAAGAAGTTCCAGGGAAGAGATATCGGCCCACTGGAGATCATCCAGAAAGAGGAACAAGGGCTCCCCTGGAGCGGTTAGGGAGGTGATCAGGCGAAGCATGACGTACTGAAAGCGTGCCCGTGTCTCCAGGGGGGGTAACTCCGGTGGAGGGGGGGCCGAGCCCACAAGCGGCTTCAGCTCGGGCAGGATTTGCACCAAGACGGAGGCAAGTTCGTCGGTGCCATCGAGCAACCGCTTGCGCCAGGGGTCGATACGCTCGTCTGGTTCCGCCAATCTCTGCCTCACCACCTCTCGCAGCGCCGCAACCCAAGCCGAAAAAGAGCTCTCCCTCCTGGATTGGTCAAACTTGCCGAGACCGAACCATCCCCCTTCCCGGAGTGCGAACTCCCTCGCCCCCCGAGCCAGGGCGGTTTTGCCGATGCCAGCATAGCCGGCAATAAAGAATAACTCGGCCGCACCGTCTCGCGCCCGCCTACACGCCGCAGAGAGCAAAGCCTGTTCTTTCTCCCGTCCGAACAGATCATGGGGTGGTAGGATGCGATTCGGTCGGTCCTGGCGCCCGAGTACGAAGGGAACCACATTCCTGTTTTCCCGCCACTGTTCCAGACACTCAGAAAGATCCAGACAAGCGCCACGGGCGGACTGATAGCGTTGATCGGGATCTTTGGCCAGGAGTTTCAAGACGATGGAGGCAATGGCCTTTGGCAAATCGGGTTTGAGATGGTCAAGAGGTTCCGGCTTCCGGGTCAGATGGGCATGGATCATGGCCATGGGGGTGTTGGCATCGAAGAGGGGGCGTCCGGCAAAGAGGTGATGCAAACAGGCACCAAGGCCGTAAAGGTCGGCGCGATGGTCAATATCCCGGTTGATTCGTCCGGTTTGTTCGGGGGCCATGGTGGCCAGCGTCCCCTCAAGCAAACCCGGGACGGTCTCCTCCACCCGCTCCCGTTCCAGACGGGAGGAGATACCAAAATCGATAACCTGCAACTCCCCACTTTCGGGATTCCAGACGATATTCCCGAGGGAAATGTCTTTGTGCAGCACTTTTGCCTGGTGTAGACGGTCAATAATCCCCGCCAAGCGTACCGCCAACTCCAGGATCTTCTCGACAGACCACCGCTGGTCCAACAACCGGTCCAGGGAGGTGCCACCGATGTCCTCCAAAACCAGGGCCGGGACATTGTCAAACCGAACCATATCCACGAAGCCAATGAATCCCGGGATGCCACTGACCGACCGGGTAAAATCGGCCTCCCGACGAAACCGGGCCACCGTTGCCGCATCGGCATCGGGATCGTTGAGCAGCTTCAGAACCGCCGGTGTCCCAGCCTCCGTCAGGATACGGAGAACCGAGGTACGCTGGCTTTCGTAAAGCAGACTTCTGATCGTGCAGGAGAAGGCCATTTGATCGAACCCCCCATTTCAGCCCATCACAGTTTTTCAGGAAGAGAGTACTGTTGACAACCTGGCAGCCTCCCAAAAAGCGCGCCAACGCGGCAGAATATATCCTGGAACTGTTCTTGTCGCCATAGTATAATTGCTAGAATGATTTTGGAATGTTCGCTTTATTATCAGTATAACCTCTTTTAGTCTCTCATGTTTGTCTGCTTTTCTTGAAAATATACAAAACATATACAATCAAATACTTAAAGATTAAAATGTTGTCTGATAAACTTATGCTCAAGGTGCTTGGCGGGGGCGTGATGATAAATATTTTTATAGCCGACGATCACGCCGTCGTCCGTGAGGGGGTCAAGGGAATTCTTGGCAGGGAGGTGGATTTTCGCGTCGTCGGGGAGGCCTCCAACGGGGCGGAGGCCCTTCGCTGGTTACTGAAGAATCCATGCGACGTGGCTGTTCTGGATGTTTCCATGCCCGAGGGGGACGGTCTCTCCGTTCTGAACCAACTCAGGGCCAGTGGGAGAACCGTTGCGGTGGTGATCCTCACTATGTACGAGGAGAGTACCCTGGCGATGCAATTTCTCAAGGCGGGGGCCTCCGGCTTCCTGACCAAGGATTCTGCGACCGAACAATTGGTCCAGGCCGTGCGGAAAGTGGCGGCCAAGGGCAAATACCTCTCCCCGAAATTGGCCGAGCGGTTGGTCGACCACCTCGGCGACGATAGCCTTCGGCCACCGCACATGAAGCTCTCCAGCCGTGAGTTCGAGGTGTTCCGCCATTTTGCCTCCGGAAAAACCCTCTCCCAGGTAGCCAATGAACTCCGCCTGAGTCCCAGCACGGTCAGCACGTATCGCACCCGAATCCTGGAAAAAATGGGGATGCAAAACAATGCAGAGCTTACCCATTACGCCATCAAAAACGCCCTGGTCTGATCACCTGACCCTGTTTTCGTCTTCCTGACAAGCAGAATGGCCACGGAACGCCACCCTGCGACAGGCTCTCAGGATACCGCTTCCGGTCCCGGCAGGGTCACGACAACAGAGGTCAGGCCATCGATGCTGGTATCGAGGAGAACCGTTCCCCCCTGGGTTCTGGCTGAGAGCCAGGCGGAATAGGTCCCCAGGCCGGTACCGCTCTCTTTGCCAGAGGTAACATACTTGTCGAAAAAACGGCCCCTGATGGCGGGGGGAACCTCACCCGGGTTCGTGATGCGGATGATTCTCCAGCCATTACTGGTCGATAGTTGTATCCGGATCTCACTGTTATCACAGGATGCCTCGATGGCATTCAACACCAAATTGGAAAAAAGAGGATAGCAGAGAAGTTTTTCCCCAACAACACAAAACTGTCCCCCATTTTCATGGTGATCCCCGTCTCGAATAATCTCTATAGTGATTCCCTTATAAGATGATTTCCTGCCAAGATCATTGACGACACGGGTCAGTATTTCAATAAGATCCAACTTTTCCGCTTTAAGCTCATAGGTCCCGACTTCCATTTTGTAAAGGTCCAGCGATTTATTAACCATCTCCAGCATGCAGTAACCGTTTCTTTCGGCCATTTTCAGGAGTGACAACTGTTCCCGGGTAAGATTATCTTCGTCCATCAGTGCCTGCGGAACCCCCAGCATCACCGACAATGGGCCTTTGAGATCATGACGGGACATTCGCTCCATGTCTTCTCTTATTTTAATAAACCGTTCAAGCTCACTATTCCTCTTAACAAGATCCTTATGATCTCTGTGAGACAGAATCGTGTTCCGGGAACGGGTGAGGATGATCGAAGGATTGCTGGGTTTGCGGATAAAATCTACCGCACCGAGTTGCAGCCCGATGTCTTCATCGTCATAGCTGTCATTGGTCGACAAGAAGATGATCGGGATGTGCGAGGTGGCCTGGTTATTCTTGAGTTCGCAGCAAACCTCATAACCACTCATCCCTGGCATGGCGATATCGAGGAGGATGAGATCGACCTCCCCTGCGGCGGCGATTCTCAGGGCGTCCTTGCCGCCAGAGGCCACCTTTACGGAAAAATGCCGGTCGAGCGCAGCCCTGATGACATCGATCTGTTCGGGTTGGTCGTCGACAAGAAGTACCGTCGCATACGTTTGGGTATTCGGCTCTGATTCGATCATGGTCACCACTTTCTGCTGAAGGTCAATGTTCACCGATCGGATTGACCGAATTCGAACGAAAACTGACGAGCACGGAGCCTGTCGCAATACGCGACGGCGCTCCATGACGCATCCTATGCAAACAGAAAGAGGGCAACAATCGCCATAAACACCATTATTGTGTCAAATATTCCGTATTAAAATGTAGTGAAAATTGCGACAGCTCCGTCAGAACCTCTGGCAGGAATGATGGACACAGGATTTGATGCAAAGGGATAGTCCCTGTTCTGCCCTCCAACCGACTGGGTGCGGAGATGGCGCCAAGGAAGCTGCAGATTCAACTGGGCGGAGCTGAAGGCGAATGTAGGGGAAAACAATGCCACGGGTTGCCTTACCCAGTAGGAAAAATCCATGAATGGACTTTTCCCACAGGCTGTCAGGCGCCTCCTTCGACAACTCCCCGGGAGGCTTCATCCCCCGCGAAGGCCACCCGGTCGCGTCCCTGCTCCTTGGCACGGAGAAGGTGCAGCTCCGCCTCGGCGAAGAGTTCCGCCGCCGCCCCACCCGGCAGAAGCCCCGCCACCCCGAAACTGGCGGTGATCGGTCCCACCCCGGCAAAATCCCGCCCCCTGATCATCTCCCGCAGTTTCCGCGCCGCCAGAACGGCATTTTCGACCGGCGTCTCGGGAAGAATGACCAGAAACTCGCCTCCGCCCCAGCGCGCCAGAAGATCGGAGGTGCGAATGCCGTCGATCACCAGGGCAACCAACTCCAGGAGGAGCGCATCCCCCCTCTCGTGTCCGACCCGATGGTTGATCTGGCGAAAATGGTCGAGATCGAAGTAGACCAGGGAGAGGGGCCGCCGGTGGCGGCGCGCACGCTTGACCTCCGCCTCCAACTGCCCGCGGGCCTTGGCCTGGTTGCAGGCCCCGGTCAAGGGATCGGTGAAGGCCCTCTCCTTGAGTTCGCGAAGCTGCTTCTCCAACCGGGTGACATCGGTGAAGGAGAACACATGGGTCCTGCCGTCAGGAGCGGTGTTCAGACTCAGGGCAAAGGGAGTGGGCAGGCGTTCCATGCGGCGCGGATCCCGGAGATAGATGATCGGATCACGCTCCAAGTAGGCCAGAAGGCGATCCACCCACTCCGGCTCCTCGCCCAAACCCAGGGCAGAACCGTCCGCCGCAGTCAGGAGCCCCCCCACCTCAATCCCCTCACCCTCGCGGGGTAACTCGGGAAGCCCAAGAAAGGCGAGAAAGGCGCTGTTGAGGTGAACCACCTTCGCCGCCGCAACCACCATGATCAGGTTCGGATTGAGATCGAGAACAAACCGGCTGTAGGCCTGAACCTGGGCCAGCCGCCGGCGGGCCAGCACGGGCCGGGTGACCCGAAGAACAGCACGAAGAATGTCATGCGGGGGAGCGGGCTTGCGCACATAACCGTCGACCCCGACCTCGATCGAGCGCAGCAGATACTCCTCGTCGTTGAAGGCGGAAATGACGATGAGCGGCACCTCCCGATCCCGAGAACGAATCACCTGCGCCATCGCCAAACCATCCAACCCCGGCATAAGAATGTCGGTCACCACCACATCCGGTCGCTCCCGCTCCCACAGGAGCAACCCTTCTTCCCCGTCGGCGGCAACCAACAGCCTGCCGACAAACCGTCCGAGAAATTCCCCCAGGTGCAGGCGAACCTCTGCCTCATCATCGACCAGCAATACAAAGATCGATTTGAGACAGGCCCGATCCTCGACACTCAATTCATCCCTGATGACTGCCCCCCCCGAACCCATGGCATACCCCACCCCAATCCGTACAATCACACGGGGAATCCCGAATAATCCTCCCCCTCCGCGCACCCTCTCCACCAACAATTCCGGCTCTCTTTGCCCCGGTCACCGGATCGGCTATTCTGTGGGGATCCTACCCGGGAAGTAAAGCACCCCCCGAAGCACGTCACCGCGACCGCCGCGAGCGGCACGGAGTCCGATATTCCGCTGGGAGCCGTCAAGACCATGAGAGCGGTCGTCAAGAGGGCAGAAAAACTCCTCAAGGATTATCCAATGGCCTGGCTCTTCGCCGGTCTCGGCGTCC
Source organism: Magnetococcales bacterium (assembly GCA_015229005.1). Lineage (GTDB taxonomy): Bacteria > Pseudomonadota > Magnetococcia > Magnetococcales > JADGCL01 > JADGCL01. The sequence goes on along the minus strand of JADGCL010000040.1, from coordinate 16,364 downwards.
TCCTGACCCTCGCCATGGGCGAAGCCACCCGCGACCACCTCCGCCAGGAAATCTCCCTGCGTTTCGGCTGGGCTGCCAGCGAACGGTTGCAAGCCCTGCGACACGGACTCCAGGCACACCTGGCTCCGCTCGAGGATATCAGAAGCTTTTATTACGGCTCCCAATTCGTGGACAGGTCCGAATTTACCCTTTTCTGCCAACCGATTCTCGCCCGACTCCCGGGTATCCGTTCTTTCCACTGGGTCCCACGAGTCGAACCGGACGAACGGGAGAAGTTCCTCGCGACCGCTCGTGCGGACCTCCCCGAGTTCCGCATCATCACCTCGAAGTCCCCCGGCGACAACCCGACGGACTCCCCCTGCGACAGATGCTTCCCCATCCTCTACTCGGTCACCCGTTCCGGGGCCGTCAACACCGACCTGGGTTACCACCTTGGCGAGAATCCGAACCATGAACGCGCCATGGAGGCCGCAATGTCCCGGGAGGCCCCCGTCTCTTCCTTCGGCGGAGCCTTCCCGAGGGCTCCTGCAACCTCACCGGAATTCGGCGTCTTCATGCCCATCTTCAAGAACGGTCTGCCCCACTCCACACCCGGAGAGCGCGAGCGCCACCTCCAGGGCTTCATCCATGTGACCTACGACATCGCCGCCCTGGTCAAGGACTCGATCGCCTCCCTGATGCCCCGCGGCGTCGGGTTCAGCCTCAGCCACCGAAACAGCGTGGGTCTCCCCGAAGAGCTCCACCGCCGATCGGGCAATGCCCGCCCCTCCCCCGAACAAACGAGAACCCGCACTTTTACCAACACCACCTCCGCCACCTCCACCCCTATAGCCGCCGAAGCCGACACCGAACCCGTTCTGACGGGACTGCTCCCCGTAGGCGGCGATGTCTGGACCTTTCGCGCCTGGCCGGCTCCCGACTTCTACTCCCCCTTCGATCATGTCCGCTTCTGGATGGTCATGGTCATCGGTCTCGCCCTGACGACCCTGGCCACCCTCCACCTGATCCGGCTCAAGAACCACGTCATGGAACGCCAGCGGACCGCCTCCACCCTGAGGGACTACCAGAACCTCCTGGAACAGCGCGTCACCGACCGCACCAGCGAACTGACCGAGGCCATGCAGCGACTCCAGGAGGGCGAACGCTATCTCAAGGCCGTCCTCGAGACCGCCCTGGACGCGATCGTGGTCATGGACGTCGAAGGACGGATCCTCGCCTTCAATCAAGCGGCGAGCGCCATGTTCGGCCACCCGCAGGAGAGCATCATCGGTCACCGTGTCACCAGGATCATCCCACCGGACGACTCCTGGCCAAACCACCCTCTGGCCGTGGCGGCCATGGTCGGAAAAGGTGTCGAGATCGACCCAAACATCAAGCGACGCCTGGAAATGGCCGGGCGAAGATCGGACGGTTCCGCCCTCCAGCTGGAGGTCGGTTTGTCGGTGGTGTCCTACCGGCAAGGGTATCACCTGACCGCCTTCCTCAAGGATATCACGGATCAGAAACGCCTGGAGTCCCGGGACAAGCGGGTCTCCCAGGCCAGGCAGAGCCTCAACGAACTCCTGCGCCTCAGCCTCGACACCAAACCCCTGCCCCTGCAACTGACCGATGCCCTGAAAATTATCCTGACCGGAACCTGGATCACCGCCCGCGAAAAAGGGGCGATATTCCTCCACAACGAAGAACTCAACCGGCTGGAAAGGATTGCGGAACTCGGCCTGAGCGAAAACCTCCGCAATCTCTGCCGGGAATTGCCCGCAGGCAAATGTCTCTGCGGTCGGGCCGCATCGACCCGGGAAATCGTTTTCGCCGACCGGGTCGACGAGCGTCACGATATCGTCTACGAGGGAATGGTCGACCATGGCCATTATTGTGTCCCACTTCTCTTCCGCAACCGTCTCCTCGGGGTCATCACCCTCTACCTGCCGCTGGGACACGCCCGCGACCCCGAGGAAGAATCCTTCCTCACCGCCATGGCCAATACCCTGGCGGGCATCATCGAACACAGCCGCACCCTGGACCTTTTGCACCAGCGTCAGTGGGAAATCGAGAGGCTGAACGCCAACCTCGAAAAACGGGTCCACGATGCCGTCTCCAAAAACCGGCAAATGGACCTCCTGCTGATCCAGCAATCGCGCATGGCGGCGATGGGCGAGATGATCGGCAACATCGCCCACCAGTGGCGGCAACCCATCAACTCGTTGAACCTGATCCTGGCCAATATCCAAGGGGCCTACGACTTCGGCGAAATGACCCCCAGGCTGATGGACGAAAAAGTGACCGCAGCCCAGCAGATCATCCTGAAAATGTCGTCGACGATCGACGACTTCCGCAACTTTTTTCGCCCCAACAAACGCCGCAGCCGATTCGATCTGATGCGGGTTGTGCGCGAGGCCCTCGCCTTGATCGAGGCCAGCCTCGCCGCCGGTCGCATCGAGGTCCGGTTCCAGGAACCCACCGCCCCGATCTCCACCGTCGGCTACGCCAACGAATACTCCCAGGTGATCCTCATGATCCTTTCCAACGCCAAGGATGCGATCGGCGAACATCGGAAAAACGGCGGCGAAATCACCATCTCCTTCGCCACCGGGGAGAATATGGCGACAACGACCATTTACGACAACGGCGGCGGCGTCCCCGAAGAGATACGCGAACGGATCTTCGATCCCTATTTCACCACCAAAGGGAACAAGCATGGGACCGGCATCGGCCTCTACATGGCCAAGATGATCATCGAGGAACACATGGGGGGATTGATCGAGGTCGAGAATGTCGGCGATGGCGCCGCATTTCGTATCCTCGTGCCGCTGACATGACGCGGGCGGCGCCAGGAAGCGGGAATCCCCCGACGACGCACACCATGGCGGCATCCGGGATAATGGCCCCGACGGCACAGACAACGACGGAAACCGGGAATACCGGCCCCGTCATCTTTCTCATGGGACCGACAGGCTCCGGCAAATCGGCCCTGGGAATGGTCCTCGCCGAACGTTTCGGCCTGGAGATCGTCAACACCGATTCGGTCCAACTCTACCGGGGCCTGGAGATCGGTTCGGCCAAACCGGGGGCGGCGGAACGCCTCCGGGTGCGGCACCACCTCCTCGATCTCACCACACCCGACGACCCCTTCTCGGTCGGACGTTTCCGCACCCTGGCCCTCGAGTGCCTGGAGGCCTGCCACGCCCGCGGGGTGGTACCGATCCTCGTCGGCGGCACGGGGCTCTATTTCCGCGCCGTGGAACGGGGGTTGTCGGCAATCCCGCCAGTGGATCCCGAACATCGGAAGAGCCTGCTCGCCGAGGGAGAGGCCCTGGGTTGGCTGCGGCTCCACACCCGCCTCGGCGGCGTCGACCCCGAGGCCGCCCGTCGAATCGCCCCCAACGACGCCCAGCGCCTCGTCCGCGCCCTCGCGGTCTTCGATTCCAGCGGCGTCCCCTTGAGCGAATGGCACCGAAGAGGATCACCGCCACCGACCTTTCCCCTCCTCAAACTGGCGCTCCTGCCGGAACGGGAAGGGCTCTACGCGCGGATCGACCGGCGCTTCGAGGCAATGCTGGCCGCTGGGCTCCTCGCGGAGGTCGCCCACCTCGCCGCCCAGGGCTTCGCACGGGAGCTGCCGGCAATGAAGGCAGTGGGCTACCGACAGCTCCTGCGGCATCTGGACGGCCAACTCTCCCTGGAAGAGGCCGTGATCCTGGCCAAACGCGACAGTCGTCGCTATGCCAAGCGCCAGATCACCTGGCTGCGCCACGAACCGGGAATCGTCTTCCTGACCGGTCCCGACCCCGCCGCCGAGGCCGGGACCAGGGTAACCCGCTTCCTCGCCCACCACTCCCACGGCAGCCGATGATGCAGCAGTCCAGATCCACGGGCATGAGAACAACCGCAACCCGCGCACCAGCCCGGGTGGAAACTTCACGTCGCCCCGGAACCGTAAAGACTCCCGTGGGAATCCAGAGAAAAGATGATATGCTGGCCGCGTCTCGGGAGGCAGGGACCGCGTCGTAATGGCCCCGATCCCTGGTGCGGGCGACGCACATCGCCAGGAGCAAAACCAAAGGGAGTACCATGGGAAACCCGTCCGGCCACAATGTTCAGGATCCCTTTCTCAACACGGTCCGTCGCGACCGGGTGCCGGTGACCATCTTTCTCATCAACGGCATCAAACTTCAGGGGGTCATCACCGCCTTCGACAACTACTGCCTGACCCTGAAGAGCAATGTCACCCAGCTCGTCTTCAAACACGCCATCTCCACGGTGATGCCCTCCCGTAACATCGAGATCGGCGGCGAGAGCGAATGACTCTCTTCCGAGTGTTGAATAAGCCCACCCAAAGGACTTCTTCAGCCCGAACCGGCCAGTCCGGGCTTGGTCGTTTCTTCCAGATTCGGGTGAAATGACTCTCCCCACCGACCGACTGAAACGACCGGAGCGGGCGCTGCCGGTACAGGTGATGCCGGCAGAACTGCCCCGGGAACGGGCAACGGTCATGGCCCGGGAACTCGAACGCCTGGCCAGGGGCGCCGGTCTCGTCGTGAGCGAACCGTGGGTAGTGCGCCTCCCCAAGGTCGCCGCCGCCACCTACCTCGGCAAGGGCCAGGTCGATCACCTCCGCGAGTTGGCCGGCGGGTTGGAGGCCGACGTGGTGATTTTCAACAATCCCCTGTCGCCGGTGCAACAGCGCAACCTCGAACGCGCCCTCGAACGCAAGGTCGTGGACCGGACCGGGCTCATCCTGGAGATCTTCGCCGCCCGGGCCCGCAGTCGCGAAGGACGCCTCCAGGTGGCCCTCGCTTCCCTCCTCTACCAGCAATCGCGCCTGGTCCGCTCCTGGACCCATCTGGAGAGGCAACGGGGCGGCGTCGGCCTTCGCGGCGGTCCGGGAGAAACCCAGATCGAAGTGGATCGCCGCCTGGCCCGGGATCGGATCCAGGAGCTCCGGCGCTCACTGGAAAAGGTCGTGCAAACCCGCGAGCTGCACCGGCAAAACCGCCAGCAGGTGCCCTTCTTCGCCGCCGCCCTGGTGGGATACACCAATGCCGGCAAGTCCGCGCTCTTCAATCGCCTCACAGGAGCATCGGTACAGGTGGCCGACCAGCTCTTCGCCACCCTCGATCCCACCATGCGCGGGGTCACCCTCCCCTCGGGGCAGAGGATCATCCTCTCCGACACCGTCGGCTTCATCCGTGACCTCCCCCATCCCCTGGTGGCCGCCTTCCGTGCCACCCTGGAAGAGGTCATGGAGGCCGATCTCCTGCTCCACGTCGTCGATCTCAGCGATCCCGAATGGGAGGAGCAGAGCCGCTCGGTCCTCGCAGTCCTGGAAGAGATGGGGGCCGGCGCCAAACCCATCCTCACCATCATGAACAAGGCCGACCTCATCGATCCGGCCAACGCCCCCGGCCTCACCGAACGCCTCGCGTCCCGTCCCGATACCTTGGTCATCTCCACCCTGACCGGCCAGGGGATCCCCTTTCTCCTGGAGGCACTCTCCCAGGAGGCCGGCAGGAACGAGGAGACCTGGCAGCTCCACCTGCCGGTCACCGACGGAGCAATCCTGGCCCGGTTCAACCGTGAGGGACGCATCCTCCAGCGCACCGACGGCGAGACCCATATTGCCCTCACCGTCGCCCTCACCACCATCGCCGCCGGCCGACTCGCCCCCCTGCTGAAAAAATACGTTTCCGCCTCTTGACATCGGCGAACGAAGGCTTACATTAGCACTCAACAGCGGAGAGTGCCAGACACGGCCCCAGGCCAGCCTTCGCCAGTTGCCGGTTTGCCCCCCTCCCTGGGGGAGCGTTGGAGGATTTCGCAGGGCTTCCGTGGCGGTTACGCGAGGCCCCCGCGCCGGATTCGGGAACACTTCGCGAAGAAAGCCCCTGGTCCTCCCTCCGGCCCCCCTGGTCTCCACGGTCGGCGGACGGGCTGATCGCCGGGGTCGGAGGTCCGGGCTCGGATGTCTGGGTGGCTGTGGCCCTCCTCGGAAGGAGCGGAAGTCTCCGGGAGCGTGTTCATTGTCGGATGACGTTTCTTTGGATGGCGTTTCTTTTGGAATAATGTTTTTGGAAATGCTTTTTTGGGAGAGGATCGCCCGGCGAGTCGGGTCGGAAGGGCGTTCCGCAGAATATCAATGACAGTGCTGGGAGGTAACAAGAGCGATGAAAACGAAGCTTCGTCCACTCCACGACCGTGTCGTCGTCAAGCGCATCGAGCAAGATGAAAAGACCGCGTCCGGGATCATCATCCCCGATACCGCCAAGGAAAAGCCCATCCAGGGCGAGGTCCAGGCGGTCGGCAATGGCGTGATCCAGGAAAACGGCAGTGTTCGGGCGCTGGACGTCAAGGTCGGGGACAGGGTCCTCTTCGCCAAGTATGCCGGCTCCGAGGTCAAGATCGATGGCGAGGAGCTCCTCATCATGCGGGAGTCCGACATCATGGGCGTCCTCGGCTGAACCCTTCGCCCGACGCCCGGCCTCGGCGCCGGCGCACGCACGGGGCGGAAATCGACCCGATGCGGAAGGGAAGATGGGGATTGAGACGAACAGGGTTCGACGAAAAACGACAAGGGGAAAGAGAAGATGGCTGCTAAAGAAGTAAGATTCGGCGAAATCGCGCGTGGCAAGTTGCTGGGCGGGGTCAATATCCTCGCCAATGCGGTAAAGGTGACGCTGGGACCCAAGGGACGCAACGTGGTCCTCGACAAGTCCTGGGGCGCCCCCCGGATCACCAAGGACGGGGTGACGGTGGCCAAGGAGATCGAACTGGAAGACAAGTTCGAGAACATGGGAGCGCAGATGGTGCGCGAGGTGGCCTCCAAGACGGCGGATGTGGCCGGCGATGGAACCACCACGGCCACGGTTCTCGCCCAGGCGATCATCCGCGAAGGGATGAAGTCGGTCGCCGCCGGGATGAACCCGATGGATCTCAAACGGGGCGTCGATCTCGCGGTCGATGCGGTGGTCGCCGAGCTGCACAAGACCTCGCGTGAAGTGACCAACAATCAGGAAATCGCCCAGGTCGGCACCATCTCCTCCAACAACGACACCGAAGTCGGCAAAATGATCGCCGAAGCGATGGACAAGGTGGGCAAGGAGGGGGTGATCACCGTCGAGGAAGCGAAGGGAATGGAGACCACCCTGGAGGTGGTCGAGGGAATGCAGTTCGATCGCGGCTACCTCTCCCCCTATTTCGTGACCAACGCCGAGAAGATGCAGGTCGAACTGGAAGAGCCCTTCATCCTCCTGGTGGAGAAGAAGGTGAACAGCCTCCAGCAGATCCTGCCGATCCTGGAGAGCGTGGTGCAATCCTCCCGGCCCCTGCTCATCGTCGCCGAGGATGTCGAGGGCGAGGCCCTGGCCACCCTGGTGGTCAACAAGCTCCGCGGCGGTCTGAAGGTCTGCGCGGTCAAGGCCCCCGGCTTCGGTGATCGTCGTAAGGCGATGCAGGAAGATATCGCCATCCTCACCGGCGGCACGGTGGCCTCGGAAGATGTCGGGGTGAAGCTCGAGAACGTCACCATGAACATGTTGGGCCGGGCCAAGTCGATTCTGGTCGGCAAGGAAGAGACGACCATCGTCGGCGGCTACGGCGCCCCCGAGGACATCAAGGGTCGGGTCGCCCAGATCCGCGCCCAGATCGAGGAGACCACCTCCGATTACGACAAGGAGAAGCTCCAGGAGCGTCTGGCGAAGCTGGCCGGCGGCGTCGCGGTGATCAAGGTCGGCGGCGCCACCGAGGTCGAGGTGAAGGAGCGCAAGGATCGCGTCGACGATGCCCTGCACGCCACCCGCGCTGCCGTGGAAGAGGGTATCGTCCCCGGTGGTGGTGTGGCCCTTCTCCGGGCGCAGCAGGCCCTGAACGGTCTGAAGTCGCTGAACGACGACCAGGGGGTGGGCATCCGCATCGTCCGTCGCGCCCTGGAGGAGCCGGTGCGGATCATCGCCGAGAACGCGGGCCAGGAAGGGTCGGTGGTCGTTTCCAAGATCCTCGACAGCAAGGACGCCGGCTTCGGTTACGATGCCGCCACCGATGAGTTCTGCAATCTGGTGAGCCGCGGCGTCATCGACCCCACCAAGGTGGTCCGCAACGCCCTGCAGTCGGCCGCCTCCGTCGCCGGCCTCATGATCACCACCGAGGCGATGGTCGCGGAGCTACCGAAAAAGGAGAGCCCTGCCCCCGGCGGCCACGGCGGTATGGGTGGCGGCATGGACATGGGTATGTAATCACCGAAATCCACACCTCGTCCGGACCCGTCCGGAGGGATCCTCCCTCCGGACGGGTCCTTCGGATGGATCCCCCAAACCTCCTGAGCGCCAAGCATCTTCGCGCCTTGGCGCTCGTCCACGCGCACCCCCCAGTTTTCTGTTCTTATTTTTTTCCTGATACCACCACACACCGTCCGGTCCAGCACGTCCCCGCCCATCCGCGTCATGAAAGGTTCATGCAGCGAGATTCATTTCCACCTGCATCCCCGCCCGCAGGGCAAGTGTCACCAGGGTATCCAGACTGAACCTCTCCCACTTGCCGCACACCAGATCCGATACACGAGACTGGCTGACGCCAAGAATTTTGGCAGCCTCCACCTGGGTCAACCCTTTGGCATCGATCAGGTCGCTCAAGCGTGTCATGAGATCGGCACGCATGGCCAAAAGCGCGGCCTCTTCAGGGGGGAATCCCAAATCGAGGAAAATGTTTCCACACGATTCCGTGATCATGTTTCATCCTCCAATCTGGCGGTAACGACGAACGGCCAGGGCAATGTCTTCCTGGCTGGTTTTCTGGGTCTTTTTCCGAAAAGCATGCAGCACGTACACGGCATCGTCGAATTTGGCGACGTAGATCACGCGCCAAGCTCCTTCCACATGAATGCGAATCTCCATCGCACCAGCACCAACCGCAGGCATCGGCTTCCAGTCGGAAGGCATCCGTCCGTTCTGCACTCGCCACAGGTTGAAACCAGCAACCCGTCTGGCCTCCGGGGAGAAAGAGGAGAGATCGTCTTTGGCCGTGTCGATGAATTTGACGGGTTTCACGGGGTGAGTTATACAAATATTTATATATACAGTCAAGAGGGGCTTGACACTCTCCGCCCTCCTCCTCAAGCATACATAGAGACGAAGCTCAGCCGTTCCATCACACCCTCAAGAACGACTCGTCAACCCAGAAGGGGAACCGCATAAATGAAAGGCACGGGATCAGGCCACAGAAAAAACTTTTGACTGGCAGCGAAGACAACCGAACACAGGCGGAAACCAAGCAAACAGAACCCCGAAATACACAGACGCTTCCGGAGGTTCCTGGATGCCCTTCGGACTGACAGATGGCGTCCCGTACGGGAATCGAACCCGTGTTGCCGACGTGAAAGGCCGGTGTCCTAGGCCACTAGACGAACGGGACATGCGACAGCATGAACTGCAACAGCCGCCCGGCCAAACGGACCGGGCCACGCCCCAGGGAAGAGCCCGACCGCCGAAAGCAGCGATCGATCACCTGCGGAACGCTCCGGCGAACCTTAATGGTCACCACGCATTTTGGCAATGGCCATTGATCGAACAGCAGCTTTTTCCCAGCCGAAACCTCTCCGGGGCCCTGCGCACCACAGCCAACGCATTTCCGCATCGGCTGCAATCGTGGTAGAGTGCGGGGGACGGGGTATCGTGGCTCCATTTCGCGCATTTCCCCCCCCAGGGGGGCTCCCGCCGCCTCGGCGGGGGAGTACGAAGAGGAGACGGCGTCCGCCCCGGTCCGTCGTGACGGGTCTGTTCCGCACGACCACCGCAGCCCGGAACGGGGGAGTCGCCCGGACTGCCGCGGCCCGCTCCGGCGCGGACCGACACGATTCCCGATCCCGGAGGATGCAATGGACGATCTGCTGACGGAAGTTCACCAAAGAGCCAATCTGGCGCTCTCCAACCACATGGAGATGCTCACCTTCTTCCTGACCGACGGGCAACAGTACGGGATCAACGTCTTCAAGATCATCGAGGTCATCGAAACCCCAAAGCAGATCACCCAGATGCCCCACGCCCACCCGGCAATCATCGGCGCCATCGATTTCCGCGGTCGGGTCGTCTCCACGATCGACCTCTCGGCGGGCCTGGGGTTGCCGGCGGTGGAGTTTCGTCAGGAACTGAGCTACGTCATCATCTGCGAGTATTCGGGAACCACACAGGGACTGCTGATCGCCCGCCCGGACAAACTTGTCAACAAAAACTGGGAGGAGATCAAAAAACCCAGCGGGAGCATGCTCGATTCCGGCTATCTCACCGCCATCACCTACGACGAACTCGGACACTCCATCCAAATCCTGGACGTCGAGAAAATCCTGGGTGAGGTCGTCGGCGTCGACGAAATCGTCGACAAATCCCTCCTGGAACAAGGAAAATCGGTGCAAAAACAGGGGCACCGCGTCCTGGTCCTCGATGATTCCAAGGCCGCCCGCAAACTCCTCGAAGGAACCCTTACCCAGATGGGCGTCGATTTTGCCCTGTTCGAGGAGGGAAGCAAGGCCCTGGAGGCCTTGCGCGAGGCCCGCTCCGCAAAAGACCCCGGTCCCTTCGACCTGATCATCTCCGACATCGAGATGCCGGGTATGGATGGCTTCACCTTTACCCGCACGGTCAAGGCCGACCCCCTGCTGGCCTCGATCCCGCTGGTCCTGCACAGCTCCATGAGCAACCCTTCCAACCGGATCAAGGCCATGGAGATCGGCGCCGACGGCTTCATCCCCAAGTTCGACCCGGACGAAATCGCCCGTCTCATCCTCGAAAGATTGTCGGGAAAGCCCGGCGGCTGATCTTTCCCGTTTTTCAACGGGCCGCTTTCCCGGCTCGTTTCGGGACCCGTCGCGGCACACGGTCGGCCCCGGAAGGGAAAGGCCGGGCAGGGAGCCTCACCATCCATTTCTCGGGAAACGGGCTGTTCGCCCGGTATAGGTGACCATCATGCCAACACTGGAATCCTGCATAGGCAAGACCCCCCTCGTCAGGCTCGAACGCATGGTACAGCCCGGGAGCCTCGCCCGAATTCTCGTCAAGCTGGAGGGAAACAATCCCGGCGGTTCGGTGAAGGATCGGGCGGCTCTGGGGATGTTTCTCGGGGCCGAGGCACGCGGCCAGTTGAACGCACGAACCCGGATCATCGAACCCACCAGCGGCAATACCGGCATCGCCCTCGCCATGCTCGCAGCCCGCCGGGGGTATCGGATCACCCTGGTGATGCCGGAAAGCATGACGGTGGAACGACGTGCAGTCATGGCAGCCTATGGCGCGACGATCGCGTTGACCCCGGCCGCCCAGGGTGTGGAGGGCTCCATCGATCGTGCCAGGGAGATGGTCGCAGCCGGAGAGGGGATCATGTTCGACCAATTCTCCAACCCCGACAACCCGGACATCCACTACCGCACCACCGGGCCGGAAATCTGGGAGGATACCGCCGGGCGGGTGACGCACTTCGTCAGTGCCATGGGGACCACGGGGACCATCATGGGGGTCTCGAGAGCACTCAAGGAGCGCAACCCGGCCATCCGTATCATCGGAGTTCAGCCGGATGCAAACTCCCGCATCGCCGGTATCCGTCGCTGGCCCGAGGCCTATCTCCCGAAGATCTTCGACCCGAGCAGGGTCGACGAAATCCTGGACGTTTCCGAGGGCGAGTCACGGGAGACGGTGCGCCGCCTGAGCCGGGAAGAGGGTATTTTCTGCGGTCTGTCCGCAGGTGGCGCGGTGGCGGCGGCGTTGAGCTTGATCAAGAGAATCGACGGCCCCGCCACGGTCGTCGTGATCCTCCCGGATCGGGGCGACCGCTATCTGTCGACCGATCTCTTTTCCTGAACCCTGCGGAACAGCCGGCCAAACGAGCGACTTGGACTTGGCCACGGCGGCGTCTACAAGCGCCGCCGTATCTCCTTCCAGAGACAGCGATAGGCCTCGGCCGGCTCGCTCTGGCGGGCGAAGGAGAAGAGCGGCGCCCGCTTGACCCCCATGGTCTCGATGAGACCGGCCTCGGGAATCGTGGTCTTCAGAAAAATAGGATGGCGGTCCAACAAGGCCTCCAGGACGACCTGGTGCAATACCTTCTCCGGGTTGACCAGATTGAAGAAGGGCATCACCCGGAAACGCCCCGGTCGGTGCTTGACCAGATAGCGAACGAGACGATTGTAAGAGCGCAGGGAGAGGGTCGTCGGGATCAGCGGCACAAGCAGGACATCCGCCAATCGGAAAATGTTCTCGGTCAGGAGGGTAAGCCCGGGCGGGGAATCAAGAAAGAGATGGTCGTACTGGTCGGCGAGCGGCTTGACCAGGCGACGCAACACCTGGTGGGGCTTTTCCTCCCTCTGGATACGCGAATCCCAATGACGATAGGAGAGATCGGCGGGGACGATGTCCAGGTTGTGGAACCCGGTCAACCGCACCGCCGAGGGGAGGCTCTCCTCCTCTTTGAGGAGCTGCTTCGCGCCGCCCTTGACCCTGGCCTTGACCCCGAGGAAATAACTCGCCCCCCCCTGGGGATCCAGGTCCCACAGGAGGGTCGACTTGCCGCCGGCGGCCGAGAGATAGGCCAGATTGACGGCAGAGGTGGTCTTGCCCACCCCACCCTTGATGTTATAGACAGCAAAGACTTTCATGGCCGGGTCGACTCTACTTCACCCCGACTCCCCCGGTCAACCCGGCCCCATCCCCCCCCCAAACCGAAGGCAGGCAGAAGCGTCCTCCGCCGGGGAAGCGCCAATGCGGCCCTGGCGCTTCCCCGGCAGACGTCGTGGTCACCCGAATTGAAAAAGCTGGTTGCACTCTCGAAAGATCCTTGCAATCAGCTCAAGCGCTCTTGCCTGCCGGAACACCCGGAAGGTCCTGACCATCGCGCCGCCCCCTGCCCCCAACGTCGGCGCCATCCCTTCCCAGCTCCTCCGGCAACCACCTGATCGATCACATCTTTTCCCGGCACAACCCCCCTGCCGTCACCGGCTTTGGCAACACCCAAACCCCTGGCGCGCGGATTCGTGGCACCAATGTTGCCCTGTCTACTCCCACAGTGGCGCCCCTCGACGAGGAATACCGCAACGAACGCCACCGCTCGATGCACCATCCGACCAACCGTGTCTCCTGCAGGATCGGTCCATGGCCACCAAGTCGATATCTTTCACCGCCCTCGAAGAAAAATTCAAGAACTCGCTCTGGGATTTCTCCCGTCTGGAGGTCGGCCTTCCCGCCGGCCAAAAAGAGGAGATGATCGAAATCCTGAACCAGCGGCGCCTGACCGCCATCTTTCAACCGGTCGTCGATTTCAGCGATGGTCGGATCTTCGGCTTCGAGGGACGCATTCGCGGCCCGGTCGGCGGCAGATGGCACGCCCCTGAGGCACTCTTCCAGACCGCCGCACAGCTGGGCTGGACCGATGAGCTGGACGATCTTTGCCGTCTCGTCCTGATGGACCGCTTCACCGCCCTGGAACTCTCCGGATGCCTTCTCCTGAAATTCCACCGCTGCCGTCAACCCGCCACCTCGACCTCTGGAACGACCGACCTCTTCCTGGAACAACTGTTCCACAGCCAGATCCCGGTCATCCTCGAGGTGGCCAAACTCGACGACGGCAAACGCCGCCTCCCCATCGCCGTACCCCATCTGGAGATCGGCGGTCTCACCCCGGACGCGCTCCTCGAAGGCGGGATCCAGAATATCCTGATCGATCGCCACTTCACGCAAAACATCGACCAGGACCCGACCAAACAACGGCACGTCGAAGCCTTGGGCCGCCTCGCGCACCAGGCCGGGATTCGCCTGATCGCCCAGGGCATCGAAACTCGGGATGAACTGCGTCTCGCCAAGGAGCTCGGTGTCACCCATGGCATGGGCCTCTTCATCGGTCGGCCACGACCGGACCCGATCACCCTGGTACCCATGGTCGTCAAGGAACTCCTGGAGGCGGGACAGAGTTTCACCGATCGCTCGGTAATCCGCCAGGACACCATCGGCAACCGGGAGTTGGTCAAATCGGCACCCCCCATCACCCCCGACACCCAGAATTTCGACGTCCTTGATCTCTTCCAGCGCAACCCCTACATGGAGTTGATCCCGGTCATCCAACAGGGCGAACCAGTCGGGTTGATCAACCGCCACGCCTTCATGGAGCGTCTGGCCCGACCGTTCCACCATGATCTCTACGGTCGCAAACCCTGCTCCCTCCTCATGGAGAAGAATCCCCATGTCGTCGGTCTCGAAATTGCCGTCCAGGAGTTGAGCCAGGAGATCCTGGCCGTCTCCAGCCGGGCCATGGCCAGCGGCTATATCGTCGTCGACAAGGGTCACTACATCGGCGTCGGCACCGTTCAGGAACTCCTCCGGGTCCTCACCGAAATGCAGCTTCAGGGGGCCCGCCACGCCAACCCCCTGACCCTGCTCCCCGGCAACGTCCCCATCACCGATACGGCCAATCGCTGGATCGAAGAGAGGATCAGCTTCATCGCCTGCTACTGCGATCTGGACCACTTCAAGCCTTATAACGACGTCTATGGCTTCAAAAAAGGGGACGCCGTCATCGAGGCCACCGCCTCCGTCCTCTCCGGCGTCGTCGATCCCGAACTCGATTTCGTCGGCCATATCGGCGGCGACGACTTCATCATCCTCTTCCGCAGCGAGGACTGGGAGGAACGCTGCCATCTCGCCCTGACCGAGTTCGCCAGGGTGGCCAAAACCTTCTTCGACGGCAAACACATCGAGCGGGGGGGGTACCACTCGGAAGACCGTCAGGGAAAGAAGGTGTTCCATCCCCTGACCTCACTCTCCATCGGCGTCGTCGAGATCGAACCGGGAGTGATCTCCAGCTTCATGGAGATCTCCCGCCACGCCGCCGAGGCCAAGAAAATGGCCAAGAAAACGCCAGGAAACTCCCTCTTCATCAATCGCCGCCGGCCAGCCCCCACAGAGGTCGGTGACGACCGGGATCGGGCCATAGCGAAAAAAAAAGAGAAGAAAAAGGAGGCCTCCCGGGAACATACCAGGGAGGCGCTACTGAAAAAACTCAAAGAATGCAACTTCCGTGACAACCTCACCGGCCTGCCCAACCGACGGCTCTTCAAGGACCGTCTGAAACAGGCGATGCGGCAGGTCCGCAATACCCCGGAGATCATCGCCGTGGTCATCATCGACCACGACGACGGCGCACTGACCCAACTCCCGGAACGGAGCGACGGCTGCGAGCAACGACTGATCGGCAAGATCGCCAGGCGTCTCCGACTCATCAAACGCAAGACCGATACCCTGGCCCGATGGAGCGAACACGAGTTCGCCGTTCTCTATCGCGGCCTGACCAGCCACGATCACGTCGCCCTCATGGTCGAAAAGCTCCACGAGACGCTGAGCCAGCCCTTCCCCTTCAGCGGTCGCGAGATCACCATCTCGGCCAACATCGGGGTCGCCATCTTTCCCCACGACGGAGAGAAGTCGGACAGGCTGGTCAAGAATGCCACCGTCGCCCTGCGCAAGGCGCGAGAGTCGGGACAGGGCGGTTGGCAATTCTTCGAAACCGCCATCGGCCTGGAAATGGCCATGCGTCTGGAACGGATCGACCGTCTGCGCCAGGCGGTCGACCGCCGCGAATTCGTCCTCCACTACCAACCGAAGTGGAATCCCCGCGCCCGACGGATGACCGGTTTCGAGGCCCTGGTCCGCTGGCGATCCGACAATGGCGAACTCATCCCTCCCGAGGAGTTCATCCCCCTGGCGGAGGAGTCGGGTCTGATACTCCCTCTGGGGCGGTGGATCATCCAATCGGCCTGCCTCCAAGCCCGCCTCTGGCTCGACGCCGGAATGAAGGACTTCACCATCGCCATCAACCTCTCCCCCCGGCAAATGCTGGATCCGGACCTCGGCGACAGCGTCGTTCAGGCACTCGGCGCCAACGAGATCCCCCCTACCCTTCTGGAATTCGAAATCACGGAAAGCGTGGTCATGAAAAACATCCACCTCGCCATCCCGATACTGGAAGGGTTCGCGGCCCAGGGAATCGCCGTGGCTCTCGACGATTTCGGTACGGGCTTCTCCTCCCTCAGCCGCCTGCAACGGTTGCCGATCCAAACCCTCAAGATCGACCGCTCCTTTGTCCGCGATATCCACCTCGACGGCAAGAGCGAGGGCATCGTCCTGGCCATCATCGCCCTGGGACGACACCACGGCCTGCAGATCGTCGCCGAAGGCGTCGAGAACGAGGCGCAATTCACCTTGTTGACCAAGGCCGGTTGCGACGAATTGCAGGGGTTCTTCATCCACAAACCGCTCGACCCGGAAATCGCCCCGGAGGCCTTCGCCGAATCGACCAACCGGCTGTTGGCCCGAACCGAGGTTCCGACCGGGGAAACCCCGGCG
>JADGCL010000003.1:64843-84146 GCA_015229005.1 Magnetococcales bacterium | reverse complement strand
TGAACGGTTACGATGTTGCCCCGCCTTTCCCTTGGTTTCGACTGGCTGCTGTTGTTCCGATGGAGTTTGCCAGCCATTCATGACTGGTGCAATCCGTTTCTCAACGGGCTGCCATGGGGATCAATTCGACCCGGCGGTTTGCGGCTTGGGCTTCGTCCTTGCCCTTGACGACCAGGGGAGCGGATTGCCCCTGTCCGCGGAGGATCAGCTGATTCGGTGAGACCCCCCGCCAGATGAGATAATCGGCCACTGCCCGGGCGCGGCGCAGGGAGAGGGCCGGGGCCTGGTCCGGGTTGGTGATGAGGTCGTCATGACCGCGCAACTCCACGGAAAGACCGCTTTGCTTCATGACCGCGGCCATTCGGTCGAGGACCGGATGGTGCTCTTCGACGAGTTCCGAACGACCGCTGGCGAAAGTGATGATAGGCAGATCCAGGCAGCCCTCGCGATTGATCGGAGCTTTGGCTGGGGTATTTGGACAGCTGTCGGCGTGATCGGGGATGCCATCCTGGTCACTGTCCATGACGGAGCCGAAGGCGTCGACCTTGGCCCCCTTGGGGGTATCCCAATCGCGATCCTGGTAGTCGGCGACGCCATCCGCATCGATGTCCAGGGGAGTTCCGGCGGCATCCACCGGGACGCCACGAGGAGTGTTGGGGCTTTTGTCACGATAGTCGACGACGCCGTCGGCGTCGGAGTCGAGCGGGATGCCCCGGGAGTCGACCAGGACGCCACTTGGGGTGAAGGGGCTCTGGTCCAGATAATCGGCGACGCCGTCGGCATCGGCGTCAAGGAGGCAGCCCCGGCTGTCAACGGTGCCGCCCTCGGGGGTGTCGGGGCAGACATCCGATTCGGATTCGACGCCATCACCATCCCTGTCGGAGCAACCCCTGGCGTCGACCGTGAGGCCGTAGAACGTGTGGGGGCATTTGTCCACCTCGTCGATGATGCCGTCCCGGTCGCCGTCAGGTTTGACGCCGTAGAAAGTGAGGGTTCCGGCGATGGCGAGGACGGATCGTTCATCGCGGGCGGCAGGTGGCGCCTCCTTGCTGCTGCCGGCGTGGAGTGGCAGGGCCAGGGCAAGGAAGATTGCGGGGAGGAACGCGGTCGTGGCGATCGAAAAAAGCGGCTGTCTCATGGTGTTCAGGATCCTTCTGTTGCCATTGCTGCTGGACCGGGTTCCGGCCCCGGCCCGAAGGGACCATGACCCGGTTCGGCTCCGGACCGGGGGATGACCGGGCCGGGCTTCGGGTCTGACGGAGTCGGCGTCAGGGTTTGGTCGGGGTATCGACCCGACATTGGCCCCAGGATCCCGGGGCGCAGGGACGGCCATCCCGCCAGACGGCGCCGGAGAGATTGGCCCGTTCCAGGAAGACCCCTGTCAACCGGGACTGGAAGAGATTGCTGCCGCTGAGGTCGGCCCCTGTGAGCCAAGCCTCCTCGAGGTCGGCCCGATGGAGATTGGCGTTCGTCAGGATGGCCCCTCCGAGATTGGCGGCAAAGAGATGGGCCCCGGCCAGGTTGGTGCCGGAGAGATCGGCCTCCGCCAGGTCGGCGCCGACAAGCTCGGCCTTTTCCAGGTTGGCCCCGCGGAGGTCACACCGGCGGCACTTGCCGCTCCGGAGGAGTTCGGACACCTGTCCCTGATCGAAGGCCTCCGCAACCGGCGACCAGGAGGTCAGGGGGAGCAGCAGCAGAAGGGCTGAGGTCCTGCGGGAAAGAAGATAGCTTCGCATGGATAACTCGTCGAAAGCCCGGGAGAAGTCCGTTGCGGGCCGGTCACCCCGGACGCCACCGGACCAGGCGGTAGGGGTAATGGGTCCGGCCCCGGTTACACTTTCATCGGGTGAACCTCCCCCGACTTGAGGTATATTATCCGCTTTTGCGACGGGAGGTCCATGGCTTCGTTCCGAAACGGACGCATGATGCGAGTGAGCGGGGGCAGCGCCAGGGGGCGGGTGTTGCGGTCGCCTCCGGGGGAGGATATCCGTCCGACCTCTCAGCGGATTCGCGAATCCCTGTTCGCCATTCTTGGGGAGGGGGTGGTCGGGTCCCGGGTACTCGATCTTTTTGCCGGCAGCGGCGCACTTGGACTTGAGGCGCTGAGCCGGGGGGCACAGCGGGCGATTTTTGTGGATATCCTTCCCTCGGCCCTCGCCCTGGTGAGGGAGAATCTTGGTCGTTGTGCCCTGGAGGGGAGTGCGGAGGTGTTTCAGGGGTCCGCCACGGAGAAGGTGACCTACGACCGGCTGGTGGCGAAATCTCCGGGCGATCTTCCTTTCGATCTGGTATTCCTTGACCCCCCCTACCGTCAGGGAAAAATCCCGGTGGCGTTGTCGCTTCTGGCGGGATCGGCGCTCCTGGGCCCGGAAGCGATGGTCGTGGCCGAGCATGAGGGGAACGGGTGGAATGCCGCTGCCGTCGGAGGCCGGTGGCGGGTGGTGACGGAGAGGCGGTACGGTGATTCCCAGGTGACTTTTCTCCGTTGGCGAGGGCGTGGTTTCGGGGGGGGCGTGTCTGGAGAGCTTACTCAGAGTCCCCCGGTCGTTGCCGGTTGCTGAGTCGCTGGTCGCTGAGTCGCTGGTTGCTTAAAAGATGTCGATCCACATGGACTTATTCAACCTGAGCAGTGGGCTTGTTCAATCTGGGGAAAGGCAGAATCCGGGTTTGTCTTTTCTCTAAATTCAAAGGGTTATACCGTTCCGTCAAATTTTTCCGGCCATCCCTGGAAGGCTCCGCCTGTTTATCGACGGGCTGTTTGGGGAAGAGTACTCTCGGTGGAACTGACCGCAGGTGGGGCGGGCGACCGTCAGCCGGCGATGGGTGAAGAGGTGCGGACAGATGCAACGATTTGCGGTCTACCCGGGTTCCTTCGATCCGGTGACCTTGGGACACATGGACATCATCCGCCGGGGGGCGAGCCTCTTCGATCGCCTCGTGGTTGCGGTGGCGACCAATACCGGCAAACGGGGGCTCTTCACCGAGGAGGAGCGGGTCGAGTTGTTGCACCGGAGCGTTGCCGGGATCCCCGGGGTCGAGGTGCGGCGGATGTCCGGTCTGCTTGTTGACTTTGTTCGGGAGACGCGGGCGTCGGTGGTCATTCGCGGTCTCAGGGCGGTCTCCGATTTCGAATACGAGTTCCAGATGGCGGCGATGAACCGCAAGCTCAACCCGGAGATGGAGACGCTCTTTTTGACGAGTGCGGAGTCGACCTCGTTCATCTCCTCACACCTGGTCCGTGAGATTGCCGGCATGGGGGGGGACGTGACCCCTTTTGTTCCGACGAATGTGGTCCCGGAGCTGGCCCGACGTCTGGCTATGATCCGGTCTCAGGGGTGAGGATGGGATGGAGGTGGCCGAGGTGGAGAGAACCGGGGCGGAGGTGACCGGGGTGGAGGGGGGGGGAAGGGACCGGGGGGGAGGGGGCTGGGGTGGAAGCCGGTTCGGTGGGGGTCGGGGCGATGGAGACCGGTGGGGTTGGGGGACGGTTCCATATCCGCACTTTTGGCTGCCAGATGAACAGCTATGACTCCGCCCGTCTGGCTGATCTTCTGACGACCCGTCTCGGATGGCGACCGGTGACCGATGCGACCGAGGCGGACCTTGTCGTGGTCAACACCTGTCACGTTCGGGAGAAGGCGGAGGAGAAGCTTTTCTCGGAGTTGGGGCGGCTGCACAAGGAGGTTTTTCCCCGACGGGGTCGTTCCCGGATTCCCGCTGCTGTTGGGGAGGGTGCCGAGGGAGTTTCGCCCCGGGAGGTGATTTTCGTGGTGGCGGGGTGTGTGGCTCAGAGCGAGGGGGAGGCGATCCGGCGGCGGGCGCCCTTTGTCGATCTGGTGGTGGGGCCGCAGGGCTACCACGAGTTGCCGGACCTCTTGCGACGCTTGCCGAGGCGCACGCCCGGGTCGGGGCGGCGATTGCCGATCGAGGTGGTGGCGGACGACCCGGCGGTGAAGTTTGCACAACTGCCGGCGCGTGGGTCCACCGGGCCGGTGGCGATGGTGACGGTCCAGGAGGGGTGCGACCGGTTTTGCACCTACTGTGTGGTCCCCCTGACTCGCGGGCGCGAGTGGAGTCGCCCGGTGGCCTCGGTCGAGGCCGAGGTCCGGGAGGTGTTGCGGGGGGGGGCGCGGGAGGTGATTTTGCTGGGTCAGAACGTCAACGCCTACCGGGGGGTTGACGAGGAGGGGGGGAGTTACGACCTGGCGCTGTTGATTCGTCGCCTGGCGCTCTTGCCGGGGTTGGAGCGCCTGCGCTTTGTGACCTCCCATCCGGCCGACATGAGCGCGGCGCTGGTGGAGGTTTTCGCGGAGCTTCCCGAGCTGTGTCCTTACCTGCACCTGCCGATCCAGAGTGGTTCGGACCGGATTCTCGCGGCGATGGGTCGAGGGCATACGGTGGCCGAGTACCGTTCGTGGGTGGGGCGGTTGCGTGCGGCCCGGGCCGATCTTTGCCTGGCGTCGGACTTCATCGTCGGTTTCCCGGGGGAGAGCGAGTCCGACTTTGCCGAGACCCTGGCCCTGGTCGAAGAGTTGCAGTTCGATCATGCTTATGCTTTTCGTTTTTCGCCCCGTCCCGGGACGCCGGCGTCCCGATGGGAGGGGGGGATCCCCGAGGCCGAATCCATGGAACGGCTGCAGCGGCTTCAGGCCGTTTTGCACGCCGTTCAGTGGCGTTCCAACCGGGGTCGGGTGGGGCGGGTGGAGGCGGTACTGGTCGAGGGACCGGCGCGGCTGGGTCGGGGGGAGTGGAGTGGTCGGGCCCCGGGGTTTCAGGTGGTCAATTTCCCGGCGGTCGGTGATCCGACGGGCCGGATCGTTCCGGTTCGGATCACCGAGGGGTTGCCCAACTCCCTCCGGGGGGTTCCCCTGGGGGTTTGGGGTGGCGATCCTCTTCCCGGGGATGTGGAGGGGTCATGGGCGGGCCGCTGACCGAGCTGATCGAGTTTCCGGACAATCGTCTGGCGGCCGAGCTGTTCGGTGAGTGTGGAGCGCACCTGAAGCCGATCGAGGCAGGTCTTGGGATCGGTTGTTACTCCCGTGGGGGAGGGGTGATCCTGGAGGGGGGGGATCGCGTTGTCCTGGACGGGGCACGACGGTTGCTCGTCGGGCTTTACGATGCCCTTCGCCGGGGGCAGGGAGTCGACCTGGCGCGGGTGGAGGCCGGGGTACGGGCGCTGGCGGATGGGGAGGCGCTGGAGCCCCTTTTGGCCGAGGAGGCGGTTTTCCGGACCCCGCGACGGGTCATTTTTCCCCGCAATGGGCGTCAGGCGCGGTTGATGGCGGCGCTCCGGAGGTCGGAGCTGACGCTGGCGATTGGCCCGGCGGGGACGGGCAAGACCTACCTCGCGGTGGCGGCGGCGGTCGCCGCCTTCCTGGAGGGGCGGGTGGCCCGGATCATTCTGACGCGACCGGCGGTAGAGGCAGGGGAGCGGTTGGGGTTTTTGCCCGGAGATCTTCAGGCCAAGGTGGATCCTTACCTGCGTCCACTTTATGATGCTCTTTACGACATGCTGGGTCCCGAGAAGGTGGAACGTCTGCTTTCGCGCAATCTCCTGGAGGTGGCGCCATTGGCCTACATGCGCGGGCGGACCCTGGACGAGGCCTATATCATCCTCGACGAGGCCCAGAATACGACGACACGGCAGATGCGGATGTTTCTCACGCGCCTGGGTCCGGGTTCGCAGGCGGCGGTCTCGGGGGATGTGACCCAGGTCGATCTGCCGCCCGGGCAGGAGTCGGGCCTCAAGGAAGCGGCAGAGATTTTGCATAAGGTCGAGGGGGTTCATTTTGTCCATTTTACCCGTCGGGACGTCGTCCGCCATCCTCTTGTGGGTCGGATTGTCCGGGCCTATGAGGAGTCGGCCCGGATGAGGGGGGATTGAGGACGCTTTTCTAGGGATTCCGGGGATGGCGCCTGTTGCGCCGGGCTCCTGGGTCGGGGTTTCGGCAGGCGGATCGGGTCGGGAGGGTCAGCCATGGCGGAAAGTCGCGACAAAGGTCGGGGTCGACAGCGCCACCCGGGCGTGTGGGGAGGCCTGGGGGGTGAAGGCCCGGTGTTGTCGGACTGGCCGGTCTTCATCGTTCTGGTGGCCTGTTTGACCCTGATATTCTCGCCTGTGGCCCTGAGGCCGCTCTACCTGCCGGAGGTGGGTGAGATTGCCTCGCGCGACGTTCGGGCCGACCGGGATACCCTGGTGGAGGATCGGGAGACCACCCTGGCGCGCCGTCAGGAGGCTTCCGACGCTGTTCCCCCGGTCTACGACTGGGACTCGGGGATGATGGATCCGATCATCCGTCACCTGGTGGAGGCCCTGACCTGGCTCCAGGAGAGTCGTGAAAGCCTCCCGGAGATGGAGCTGGATGTGCGGCGGGCGGAGTTTGATCGTCGCCTGGAGAAGGAAGTGGCGCCGAGGGCTTTCGAGTCCCTGATGGCGATGTCTTCCCTGGAGCCGCTCATGATCTCCGTGCAGGATTGGCTGGAGAGTCATGCCAACGATCGGGTGGTCAGCGGCCCGGAGGTCCTCATGGACCAGGATCGCGGTGCCTACGTCATCCACGCCATTGCCGAGAAGGTGGAGAGCCGGGCGACCGGTTCGGAGGGACTGGTCGATCTGAACGGCATGCGCCGGCGCCTGTCGCTTTCGGCCAACGAGCGGTTGTCGGATGTCCCCCGTGGGGTGCGCAAGTGGCTTCTGGTCGAGGCCTCGGCCCTGTTGCGACCGAACATGGTGCTGAATCTGGCGGAGACCAAGTCGCGGCGGCAGGCGGCTTACGACGCTGTGGAGCCGGTCTATTTTCAGGCGAAGCGGGGGCAGATTCTGGTCCGGGAGGGGGCGGTGGTGACCGAGGCGGTCCGCCGCAAGATCGACGCCCTGAACCGGAGCGTGCAGGCGGACGTCACCCTTTACCGGGTGGTGGGGTTGGCGTTGATTCTGGTTTTGTTTCTATCGCTCGCACGCAATTTTCTGCTGGTGACCTCGCCCGCCTTTCCCCGGGATCGGCGGACGCTGTATGTCCTGGGGGCTATCGTCCTGGTGGTCTCCCTGCTTGCCTCGGTGACGCTGGTGGTGGGGCAGGGGGTGGCGGAATTCTTCAAATGGCCTTCGGCCTACATGGTTTACCTGCCGCACCCGGCCTTGGGTTCGGCGCTGGCGTCGCTGACGGTCGGGGCTCGGGTGGGGTTGCCGGGGGGGGGCTTTGATCCTTGGGACCCTTCTCTCTTTTCTGACGGCCCTGGTCTCCGGGGGTGGGTTGCCGCTCTTCGTCTACCACATGGTGGGATCCCTGGTGGGGGGGATGCGCCTGCGTTCCTGTCGGGCGCGGTCGGACCTTCTCAAGGCGGGGGTCTGGATCGGAGTGGCGCAGATGGCGACGGTGCCGGTCGTGGAGCTTCTTGCCGGCCACTCCCCCGGCTGGGAGTGGCTTCTGGGCATGGGGATGGCCCTGAGCGGGGGATTGTTGGCGGGGCTGTGGGGTCTGGCGCTGATTCCTCTGCTTGAATCGGTATTCGATGTGACGACCGACTCCCGGGTGTTGGAATTGGCCAGCAGTGACAATCCGCTTCTGAAGGAGCTGTCGCTCCGCACCCCGGGGACCTACCACCACTCGGTGATGATGAGCAATCTTGCCGAGGCTGCCGCCGAGGCCATCGGCGCCAATCCGCTCCTGGCGCGGATCATGGCCCTGTACCATGATATCGGCAAGATGAAGAATCCTCAGTATTTCGTGGAAAATCAATCGGGGCACAATCGCCACGACCAGCTCTCCCCGTCGATGTCGGCGAAGGTGATCATGGCCCATGTCAAGAACGGCGTGGACCTGGCGCGTCAGTACAGGCTGGGTGACCCGGTCCTGGAGGCGATCCAGAGCCACCACGGCAACTCGCTGCTGCAGTATTTTTACAACAAGGCGCAACAGCTTGCGACCCGCCGGGGGGAGGTGGTCTCCGAGGAGGAGTTTCGTTACCACGGTATTCTGCCGCGGAGTCGGGAGGCGGGGATCCTGATGCTGGCCGATGCGGTGGAGGCGGCGGCGCGGACGTTGTCGAATCCCTCACCGGCGCAGATCGAGGCCATGGTCAGGCGCTTGGTGGCGGCGCGGGTGGCGGATGGACAGTTGGATGACTGTCGCTTGACCATGGCCGAGATCGCCGGGGTGGAGGAGGCCTTCACGCGGGTATTGACCCTGGGATTCTACCACCATCGGATCGAATATCCCGACCAGGTGAAGGCGAGGAAGCTGCAGCAGGCGAAGGAGGCGGTCGCCCATGATGGCCGGACTTCCCAGCAGTCGCGTCTGACCGAGGCGGTCCGCGGGTGAGGCGGGAGGTTCACATCAATCGCCAATGCCCGAAGTGGCCCGAGGTGGACGAAGTGGTCCGTGGGGCGGTTCTGGCGACCCTGGAGGGGCGGTTGGCTGCGGTCGGTCACGAATCGGTGGAGGTCGGGGTCGTCCTGGCGGCCGATGCCGATGTGCGTGAGTTGAACCGGAATTACCGGGGCATCGATGCGCCGACGAACGTCCTCTCCTTCGCCCTGACGGAGGGTGATGGTGGTGTGGGTGGCGGCGGGCCGCTTCTCCTGGGAGACCTTTTCCTGGCCTATGAGACCCTGGAGGCGGAATCTCTGGCGGGTGGGGTTTCGTTCCAGGACCATCTTCTTCACCTCGTAGTCCATGGGACCTTGCACCTGCTCGGATTCGACCACGAGCGTTCGTCGGAGGCGTGTCGGTGCCAGGAGGGTGAGGAGAGTCGTATTCTGGCCGGCCTCGGGGTGGCCGATCCCTATCGGGAGTCTCGTTGAGTGGCCCGGTGTCCCCCTTCTGCGACGGTGCCTCGACCGGAAACCGGATGCTGATCACCCAGGGGGTCGGGTTGTAGCCGATTCGGGGGGGCTGCGCCGGGAGGGAGTGATGCAGGCCGCCCTGGACCTGGCAACAAAGGCATCTCAAGAGCGAATCTTCTGGACAACCTGCTGATTTGGCCGGAGAATCGCGGCGCGGGGTGACCGATAGTCGCAGTCCGAGGGGAAGTCCGGATCGATAGGTCCCAATGCCCGATGTGACTCCCCAGACGGAGGTGTCCTCTTGTCTCCGCTCGAAGCAAGGGCGGTGTCCTGCGTCCTGATCTCCGCTCGCCCGGCTGTGCGATCAAACCTGGCGCTGGATATCCGGAATGAGTGACCACGACGGCCTTTACCACCAGCTCTACGCGCACCCGGCCATGATGGCGGATCTCTTGCGGGAATTCGTGGCTGAGCCATGGGTGGCGGATTTCGATCTGGACCGTATGGAGCCGGTCAAGACCAAGTTCCATATTCCCGGATTGCCCAAGCGGACCGGCGACATCATCTGGCGGGCTTCGACCCGCGCCGGTTCTGACATCTACCTAACCAGACGTGTGCATGCTGCCGACCAGGAGACCCTGGAGGTGTGGGGGGACCGGGTGCTTGAGGCCAAAACCCTGGACGAGGTGTTTGCGAAGCAGTCGTCGGGGGACGCTTCACCCTGATGGCGGGTGTCGTCTGGGGCGCATTGGAATGATCCGGCGCTCTATTTCCCGCGCTTGAGGGCCTGAATCACCTCTTCCAGAGCTTGCAAGAACCGCGACCGGTCCTTGTTGCCGAAGGGCGGGCCGCCACCCCGGATCTCCCCCGCATCGCGCAGGTGCGCGTTGAGCTCGCGCATGGCGAGCGCCATACCGATGCCATCGTTATCGAAGGGTTTGCCTGTGGGACCGATGACCCGTGCGCCCTTGGCCAGACAGCGGGCGGCCAGGGGAATGTCCGCCGTGATGGCGATATCCCCCCGCTCGATGCGCTCCACGATCCAGTCATCGGCCTTGTCCAGGCCGCCCGCGACCACCTGGAGGTTCAGCAGGGGATGGGCGGGTAGGCGCATCCATTGGTTGCTGACCATGTGGACGGCAAGACCATGGCGCTCGGCAACCCGCATCACCTCGGACTTCACCGGGCAGGCGTCGGCATCCACATAAAGCATCATCTTGGACCCTCCCGCTCACGAGCCGACGGATTCCCGCTGTGCCGGTGGGTGGGCCTGACTCCGATTGGCTTCGCCCACGGTTGCCCTGAATCGTGGAACCGATTGTCATCTCCGGATCAATCGAAGATATCCAGCAGAGATTCCAGGACACTTTCCGGGCGTTTTTTCTTGTAGGCCGAACCTGAATAGGCATCCTGCCGCTGGTCGAGGTCGCGGTTGTGACGGTGAGGGCGCTCCCCGAAATGGTCGGGGCGTGGGGAACTCCAGGATTCTTGGGGTGAGGGTGCCCTGGTTTCGGTATGGCGGTGTTCAGGACTGGCCTCACCGCCGGCGGGTGCCCGCGAGGTTGCTTCGCGAACGGGTTGGAGGAGTTTTTCCAATTCGCCCCGGTCGAGCCAAACACCGCGACACTGGGGACAGGCATCCAACTCGATTCCGGAGCGTTGGACGACGACCATACCGACGGCACAGTTGGGACAGACGAGCAGGGGCATCGGGATCTCCGGGAGCTTCGGGGCGTTCACCTCGAACGATCCAGCACTGCCGCATTATGGCCGACTCGACCCCCGGGCGCCAAGGGTGTAATCGGGTTTTTCCGAGCGGAACTCTTGTTGGGGACACAGGGTGTTCCCCGGCAAGAGTTCCGCTCTGCCGTTCAGCAATCACTGGTAGGGCGAGAAGCTCTCCTTGTCCGTTCCCATGATGTGATGGGCCAGCCAGTCCCGGAGAAAGAGCAGGACCTCCTCGCTCAGGGCTTCCCTTCCCTGCCTGGCGATGGCCAGGACCTGCTCGGTCAGTTGGCGGTGCTCTTCGGCATGGGCCGGAAGGGCGGGGCTGTTCCGGGCGCTGAGAAAGGCCTCCTCGTGCCCGAAGTGATACTGGGTGTAGGAAACGACCTCGGAAAGGATGGAGGCCACCGCTTCGTCGCCGACACCGGCGAAGCAGGCCGAGAAGAGGTCGTTGACCAGGGAAACGAGTTTCCTGTGGTCTTCATCGACCGAGGCGATCCCTACGCTGAGCTTTTCGGACCATTCGATGTTGAGCATGGACATGATGCCACTCCTGCGATTGTGGGAAATCCCCCGGACAGACTCCCTGCCGGTTCTTTTGTTGCCCGCACTCTCCCCTTCCGGTCCGCAAGTTGCGGAACGGTCCTCCCGGTATCCTCTCTCGAGCTGTTCTCTTTCTTTGGTTTTCCAGGTTCGGTTCTCTGGAGAGGAGTGGCCTGCCCCGGCCTGATTCAGCCGGGGGCGAGATCGCATTGTTCCGGTCGCAGGAATTGTCGGGCATAGCGTTCGGCGATCCCCTCCTTGACGAGGAGGGCGAGGATATCCGGATCGATGTGCCCATCTTTGGCCATGAACGACATGATCTTCAAGGCCTCGCTCAAGGTTTTCGCTTTTTTATAGGGCCGGTCGCAGGCGGTGAGCGCCTCGAAGATGTCCGCGACGGCCAGGATTCGGGCGGGGACCGAGAGGGAATCCGCCGCAAGTCGTCTGGGATAGCCTTTGCCGTTCAGGGCTTCATGGTGGGAACCGGCGTATTCCGGTACGCGTTCAAGCCCTGGGGGGAAGGGCATTCGGCTCAGCATGGCGAAGGTCTGGACGGCATGCTCGGAGATGATATACCGATCTTCGGGAGTGAGGGTTCCGCGGGATATGGAGAGGTTGTAAAGCTCGCCCCGATTGTAGAGGGAGTCGGGGACCTCGATCTTGAAGCCCCAGGGATTGTCGCCGAAGGGGTGGGGATTGAGCCGGGGGACGATATGCTCGGGCCGGTCGGCAAGGAGAAACTCCTCGGCGGGGAGACTTTTTCTGTCGTGCGATTGACGGAGCATGAGTTCCTCGTGGGAGAGCCCCAGGCAATCGTCGAAGTGGCGGAGCCAGCGGCGTTTGGCGATCGTTTTCAGGCGTTCGATGCGCTGATCGCTCATGAATTCGCCGCCGATGTTGCATTCGGCGACAAAGGCGAATTCCTCCTGCAAGGTCTGGTGGAGGGCCGCCAGCTCCTCGACCGACTCCGGATCCGCTTCTTTGCCTTCGGCGCGTTCCTTGTCTTCGGCCCGGCGGCGCCAGTGGGCGATTTCGGCATCTCGCCACAGCACCTCGAAGCGGGTGCGAATTTCATGGATACGGTTGTGGATGGTCTCCAGTTTGGTGGCTTTGTCCACCACCGATTCGGGGGTGACGATCTTGCCGCAGTCGTGCAAGAGGGCGGCAAAGCGGAACTCGCGCCATTCGTTGGTCCGGTCGAGGGAGAAGTCGGCCAGGGGGCCCTCGGTCTGGGCGGCGGCGGTCTCGGCCAGGAGTCGGGAGATTTCCGCCACCCGGGAGCAATGGCCGCCGGTGTAGGGGGATTTGGCGTCGATGGCCACGGAGATGACCTCGACGAAGGAGTCCAGCAATCGGCGTTGGGTGGAAATGAGGTTCTGATTGTCGAGGGCGATGGCCGCTTGTGCCGCCAGGGCCTCCATGATCGACTGCAGCTCGGTCGAGAAGGGAATGATCTGACCGCTCTCCGGGTCGTGGGCGTTGAGGAGCTGGAGAACCCCCACGACCTCTCCCCCCCGCGGTGACAGGGGGAGGACCAGGAGCGATTGCGAGTGATAGCCGGTCAGCTTGTCGAAGCGGCGCAGGCTGGAGTAATCGTTTTCCTGGCAGAGGGAGAGGTCGGCGACGTTGATGGGCACCCGGGAGTGGGCGACCTTCTGGGCGATGTGGCTGTGATTGGGCGCACCGGTATTGGGGTCGAACAGGGCCAGTTTGGGGAAGGGCGGGAGGGGTTTTCCCCTTCCCCCGAGGCGGATCCCCAGGCTATCGGCGCGGACAAGGCTGAAGCTCAGTTCGTTGAGGGGGGTGCGCAGCAGCAGGATGCCGCCATCGGCCCCGGAGATTTCCATGGCCCCGGAGAGGACCGAATCCCGCAGCAACTCCTCGTCGAGTTCGCTGGAAAGATCGATGCCCACCTGGACCAGGCGTGCCAGCTTGGCTCGCTCGCGGCTCAAGTCCCGGGTCCGTTTGGCGACGGTCTCTTCCAGGGTCTCGTTGCGGTTTTTGAGGAGGTCGCGGGCCTGTTTCAGGTGGAGATGGTTGCGAATGCGGGCCAGGGCCCGCGGCGGGCTGACGGGCTTGGTGAGATAGTCGACGGCTCCCAGGGCCAGGCCGGTCTCCTCATCTTCCATGTTGTCCATGGCGGTGAAAAAAATGACCGGGATTTCCGCCGTGTCCGGAGATGCCTGCAGT
Organism: Magnetococcales bacterium; assembly: GCA_015229005.1. Lineage (GTDB taxonomy): Bacteria > Pseudomonadota > Magnetococcia > Magnetococcales > JADGCL01 > JADGCL01. Next base: position 70,903 of record JADGCL010000003.1, on the reverse strand, counting down.
TGCCGCATCACCTCGTAGCCGTCCATGCCCGGCATCAGGATATCGAGGAGGATCAGATCCGGGCGTTCCCGACCGGCGGCGATACGCAAGGCCTTCTCTCCCCGTGTGGCCACCTTGACTGTGTAGAATTCCCGCAACAGATTGCTCATCAAGGTCAGATTCTCGGGGGTGTCGTCCACCACCAGGATCGTCGGTCGGGAGGGGGAGGTAAGATCGGGGGAGGTAAGCTCGGGCATGGTGTACCTGTTCCTCAGCAAGGGGGGAGGGTCGCGAGCATGGCCCGGCAAACCGTTGCGGCCTCCTCGAATTCGTACTCGGAGATGGCCTGGCTCAATCGCTTTGTTGCCTGGCCGTCCCCCAGGGTGGCCCAGGCTGCGCCATGCTCTTCGAGGAGCTGGACTGCCCGGGTATCGTCGGCCTCCAGCAGGGGGAGTATCTCTTCCAGCCCCTGGCGTGCTGCCGGGGAAAAGGCGACGGCCTGACCGCCGCCCCCTGGTGCCGATCCCTCCAGGGCCCGGGAGATTTGGTCGCAGAGTCTCTCCAGGGTGGCCGTCAGGCGGTCGAACAGAGTCTCGAGCCGGTCTTCCTCGATCCCCTGGCGCAGGGCCAGTTCCAATTCCGCCGCCACGGCCTGGAGTTCCCCGGCACCGAGGTTGCCGGCGATCCCTTTCACTGTGTGGGCGTCCCGCTCGGCATCGTGCCGCCTGCTTTCGGCGAGGAGGCTGCGGATACGCTCGGGGGCGCGGCGGTGTCTTTCCACGAATTGGGTCAGCAACTTGCGGTAGAGTCCCCGGTTGCCGGCGGTGCGTGCCAGGCCCGCCACCGTGTCGATTCCGTCGATGGTCGGAAGTTCCGGAACCGTGGCGGCGTCGGGCCGCCCCTTATCGGTTGCCCAGGATGCAGGGGGTGTCGTCGGCTGGGGAGTCGTGGGTGCCGTTGGTGTCGTCGCCGGTCTTGCGGCGGCGGTCGGGGAGGGGGGGGACGAGGCTGGTCGGTAGCGACCGAGAGTGGTGAAGAAAGTATTGGGATCGATAGGTTTGGTCAGATGATCCTGCATGCCCAGGGCGGCGCAGCGTTCCCGTTCCTCGGCCATGGCGTGAGCGGTCATCGCCAGGATGGGAAGATCGGCGAAGCGGTCATCGCTCCGCAGGCGGCGGGTGGCCTCATAGCCGTCCATGACCGGCATCTGGAGATCCATCAGGACGACGTGGAAGGCTGCGACCCCTTCCCGCTCCAGGAGATCGAGGGCCTCCTGACCGTGGTTGGCCACAACGACCTCGCCCCCCTGGGATTCGATCAATTCCACTGCGATCTGCTGGTTGATGTCGTTATCCTCGGCCAGGAGGACACGCAAACCCTTTAGGGGGATCGGGGCCGGGTGGAGCGTCTCGGGATGGTGGGTCTCCTGCCCGTGGGTGAAGAGCCCAGCCAGGGTGTCGAAGAGAGTCGAGGCGCTGATCGGTTTGGTCAGAGAGATCTCGAAGCCGGTTCCCTGCGCCTCCTCCTGCTCGAAGGCGGTCACCGGGATCACCTTGGGCAGGGAGGCTCCCGGCAATCGCTCCGGCATCTGACGGATCATTTCGCGGGCGGCATCCCCCGCCATGGGCCAATCCAGCATCACCACGCCGAAGGGATCTCCCTTCTCTTGGGCCTCTGTCAACAGTCGCAGGGCTTCCTCGCCGTTTGCCGCCGTGGCGACGCGAAGATGCAGGCTGGCGACCAACCGCGAGAGGATTTCCGCCGCTGTCGGATTGGTATCGACCACCAGGGTCCGAAGTCGATCCAACCCTTCCGGCAGGTGGCGTTCGTGGACCATTTCCCGGGTGTGGCGCATCCTGGCGGTGAAGTGGAAGACGGAGCCGACACCGGGAGTACTCTCGACCCAGAGCTTGCCCGCCATCATTTCCACCAGTCTCCGGGAGATGGTCAGGCCGAGGCCGGTGCCGCCGTATTTCCGGGTGGTGGAGGAGTCTGCCTGGGAAAAGGCGTGGAAGAGGCGTCCCATCTCCTCCGGGGTCATACCGATGCCGGAATCCTCCACGGAGAAGTGCAATTCGGCCTCGTCCCCTTCCCAACCCAGGAGGCGGGCCTTGAGGGTGATCTCCCCCCGCTCGGTGAACTTGACGGCATTGCCGCTCAGGTTGACGATGATCTGTTTCAACCGCAGGGGATCGCCTTCCATGGCCCTGGGCACATCTTGGCCGATGTCGAAGTGGAGGGCCAACTTCTTTTCTGCCACCCGGGGGGCGAGCATCGTGCCGACCTCGGTCAGCAGGTCGTCGAGTTGGAAGACCACCCGCTCCATCGAGAGCTTGCCGGCCTCGATCTTGGAGAAATCGAGGATGTCGTTGATGATCCCGAGAAGCGAGATGGCGGCATTGTGGGCCTTTCGCACATAATCGCGTTGTTTGAAAGTCAGGTCGGTTTTCAAGGCGAGGTGGCTCATGCCGATGATGGCGTTCATCGGTGTGCGGATCTCGTGGCTCATGTTGGCGAGGAAATCCGATTTGGCCCGGGTGGCGGCCTCGGCCTTTTTGCGCAGTTCTTCGGCGAGTTCCCGTTCCCTTTCCAGCTCCATGAGCATGTTGAGGGTGGTGACCTCGGCCTGGTGACGTTCGGTGACATCCCGAAAGGTCACCACTGAGCCCACCACCTCCCCTTCCAGACGAATGGGGACGGCGGCATATTCGGTCGGGAAGCTCGTGCCATCCTTGCGCCAGAGGAATTCGTGATCCACGCGGGCGGGTCGACCGTATACCAGGGCGTGCCACATGGGGCAGGCCTCCTGCGGGTAGGGTTTGCCGTCCGGATAGCTGTGGTGGGCCAGGGGGTGGACGGGGTGTCCGATCACCTCTGCGGCATCCCGCGCCAACATCCGCAGCGCGGCGGGGTTGATGAAGTTGACCCGTCCCTTGCGGTCGGTCCCGAAGATGCCCTCGCCGATGCAATCGAGGATCAACCGGCTCCGTTCTTCGGCGGTGGCGAGATCGCCGGTGCGTTCTTCCACCAGGCGTTCCAGCCGCTTCTGGTAGTCGGTCAGTTCTGCCCGTGCCTTCTCGGCGTCCTGGATGGCTTCGCGGAGTTCCTTTTCCTGCTGGCGGGTTGCCTGTTCGGCACGGGCGCGGGCTTCCAGCATGCGGTTGTAAGCGTCAAGCGCCTGGCCCAGTTCATCGCGTCGAGACCAGAGAAGGGGGGTCTGGAGCTGTTCCTCCTGCGGGCGTTCGATGGCCAGCCGGAACTCTTCCAGCGGCAGGGTGATGACCCTGCGCACGCCGAACCAGGTCCCTGCCACCAGGGTGACCACCAGGACCAGCAGGACCGCGCCGTTGACCCTGAAATGCTCGAGGAGAGCAGCGCGGATGCCCTCGTCATGGGCGGTGACCACCAACTTGCCGATAGTCTGGGTGCCGGCGCTGGACTTGTGTTCCAGCGTGTACTCTACCCGGAAATCCGGAACGCTCGGGGGCTCCTGGGGATTGCCGGCGACCGCCAGCACTTCTCCGTCCTTGCCCAGAACCTCCGCTCCCTGGAAAAACGGGAGCTGCGACTGCTCCTCCAGGAGGTCGCGTACCCGCTGCAGGTCGAACTCCCAGACTGCCGTTTTGATGGCGGGTCCCTGGACGGTGACCAGACGGTGAAGATTTTCGATCAGCCGGGCCCGTTCGCTGCGGTGGAAATCCGCTTCCAGGACGGCGAACAGGGCCAGGACCGAGGCCACTGTCAGGGGCAGATAAATGAGCAGCAGTTTGCCGCTGAGGCTGCTGACGCGGAAGGAGGCGGGAGTCATCCGGCATCTCCAGCCAATGGCCCCGGGTTGCCCGCAATCCAGCGTCGCAACGTCCCGGGGGCGTCCACAATCCGGTTCGGCAACCTCGTGGGGTCGTCTGCGACCCACCTCCGGATCGGGTCAATCCCGGGTTGCATGGCGCGGCGCATTGGTTCCCCCGGGCTGTGGAGAGAGTGCGGCTTCGAACATCGCCCGATACCGGAACAACTCTCCGGCTGCCAGATGGGTGTCGTCGGCGAAGAGCGCGTGCCCGTCGACCAGGAATTCGCAGCGATCCTGGTGACATTGCACCCGGTCGGGGCGCACGAAAACGAGGTCGTCCCGCTTCTCGAAATGCCGGATTGCGGATCCGAAACGTTTCATGAAATCGACCATTGGCCAAAAGGTTGCCTCTTCGGCAGAATGGCTGGACTCGACGGGATGACCAAAGGAGAGCCGGCGACCGATTATCGAGGCGATTTTCCATCCGGGTTCGGCGACAGGTCCGATCAGGATCACCTGTTTGCCGGCGGCGTGCAAACGACCGATGAGGTCGTCCAACGCCGCCGTGATGCTGCCGTTGTCGCGATTGTCGATCAGTGTACCGTCGGGATCGAACAGTCCGTCCATGCCCCAACGCAGTCCGAGGATGACGGTCTCGGCTCGGGGAATGCCGATCACTTCCTCGAGATTCCGTCGGGCGACCTCCACGCAGTCACGGCTGACATTGGCCGTGATCGTCGGCATGCAGGAATTGACCGGGACGAGCAGACCGACCAGACCCCGCTCGGCCAGTATGGAGGCGACGAGGGGGGCATACATCTGTGCGTGCGAATTGCCCAGAAGGATGACCTCGGCATCCGCGGGGTTGCGTGATGGGAGGTTCATGACGCAGGCGCGGGAGTGGCCCAGGGCGATGTAATCCGATACCGGGCAGCGATAGTTGGTACCGACCGCCTCGTTGATCCGTGCGATTTCGGGGCTGAAGCGACCGGGAAGACCGTCCGCCGAAACGAATGCGATTGCGATGGCAATCAGCACCGCCACGCCGGCGCCCGTAGCGGAGCGCACCTTCCGGATGGGCATATCCCTGCTGCGGAAGGGACGTTCGACGAAATGCCACGAGGCCGTCGCACAGACGATCGCCGAAGCCAGGACCGCCGCTTTTTCGGCAACGTTGAACTCGCGGACGAGATAGTACTTTCCGAGGACGATGATTGGCCAGTGCCAAAGGTAGAGTGAGTAGGAGATGAGGCCGATGAATACGACGGGAGGCAGAGACAGAAATCGATGGAGTGCGGAACACCCGTGTTGGCCGGTGAGGATCAGCAGGGCGGTTCCGGCGACGACTGGTACCGCCACCGGCATGAGGGGGGAAAGGAGGCCCGGGTGGAAAAGACCCAATCCGACCAGGATTCCCCCGGTCACGGCTGCCGTTGTGTGCCAATGGAATCCAGGGAACTCTTTTCCGGTGCGCACGCGACCGCTCCCGGGAAATCCCGAGGCGAGGCGCGGTGACAGCACGAGGAGGGTCCCGAGGCCCAATTCCCAGGCCCGTGTCGGCAGCAGGTAGAATGCCGGATTGGCGCCGTCCAGGAAAATGGCCAGGAAGTTGAGCGCCAGGGATCCGAAGGTGAGAAGGGTGATCGTTGGGGTGGCGCCGCGTGGCATGAATCGCCCGAAGAAGGCGATGAGGAGTGGAAAGAGGAGGTAGAACTGCTCTTCGATGCCGAGCGACCACATGTGCAATAGGGGTCTTTCTTCGGCCACGCCACCGAAATAACCCGAGTCCAGCCAGAAATGGATGTTGGCGACGAAGGCCAGTGTTGCCAGGAGGCTCTTGCCGTATTCGACAAGGTCTGCCGGGAGAAGAAAGTATGATGCTGAAAGTGTCGTAACAAAGAGTGACAGGATCAGGGCAGGCAGGATCCGGCGAATCCGGCGGTCATAGAATCGCAGGATCGAGAATGTGTTGTCTTGAGTTTCGCGCCAGATTATCGAGGTGATCAAATATCCGGATATCACGAAGAACATGTCGACGCCGAGATATCCTCCTGGCAGCGTCGATCGCGACAGGTGGAAAAAAACGACCGACAGAACCGCGATGGCCCGCAGTCCGTCGATGTCCGCCCGATACCGCATGGCCTCCGATGGAGGAGTGCCGCTCATGCCGTGATTCCGCCCATTCCCGCCTGCACCGACCTTCGGATGATCTCTCTCTTGATTCTATTGACTCTATTGATGGAAACGGTTTGATGGAAACGGTTTGATGGAAACGGTTTGATGGAAACGGT
>JADGCL010000003.1:0-64745 GCA_015229005.1 Magnetococcales bacterium | reverse complement strand
TTTGATGGAAACGGTTTGATGGAAACGGTTTGATGGAAACGGTTTGATGGAAACGGGACCTCCACGACGGGAACCGACGTTTGCCCGGAAGGCACGGCGCGAACGGGGAGGGAGACACGGGGGAGTTTGCCCTTGCGGCCCTCACCCGGGGCATTCTATCCTGCTGGGCTGCGGTGAGGCAACGCTCTTGAACGGGGGCCGGCGCCGGAGATTTCGGAGTTCCCGATTCGGGTGTTCTGCCTCTTCCCCGGGGTTCGGTCACGGAGGTGCCGTTGGGGTTTTTGTCATGAATCTGGCTCGTTTTTTTTGGGTTGTCCTGGTGGCGGTGGGGGTCTCGGGGATTGCCTTGGCCGAAGAGAAGGCGGGGGAGTCCCGGGTGCTGAAGGCCGATTATCGTCCGCGCCCGCCGGAGATGGTGGTGGCCGAGGGGGAGCAGATCTCCGGGCCGCTCAAGGACATCCTGGAGGAGGCTGCGGGGCGCCATGGATTTCGGGTCGAATGGCGGGTGGTGCCCTTCCCGCAGAGCCTGCACGACCTCGAAACCGGGCAGGTGGATGTCGTGCCCCGGGTCGTTCGTACCGTGGAGCGGGAGGCCTTCGTCCGGTTTCTTGGGCCGATCGGTTTCCAGGACAAGGACATCCAGTTTCTGGTCAGGAAGGGGCAGGAGGGTCGGATCCGCACCTACGAGGATCTCAAGGGGTTGGTTGTGGGGGTCAAGCTGGCGACGGCCTATTTCGATCCCTTCGACGCGGACGCGACGCTCCACAAGGAGACCTCGTCCGACGATCATACCCTGGCGCGGATGTTCATCGGGGGGCGCTTCGACACCGTGGCGATCCTGGATCGTCAGGCGATGGAGGGGGTGTTGACCGGGCTGGGGTTCCGCGATTACGCCTTTGCCGAATACCGGTTCCGGCAGCGGCTCGGCAACTTCTACGGCCAGTCGGCCAAGTCCCGGCATGCGGAGCTTTTTCCCAAGCTCAACGAGTCCCTTGCCGAGATGGCGGCCTCCGGGCGGGTGGCGGCCATCTACCGCGTCCACAATGTGGATGCCCCGATTCTTGACGCGGACGCACCGCCCCTTGGCCACTGACCGGGCGGGGCGTTGGCATCGTTTCGGGGCTCTCCCACGTCGGCGCGTGGAGGAGGGGGTTGCCTTCGGCTCGGGTCTTCTGGCCGTTTATGGTTTACCCGGAGATCTGTTGTTTCCTGCGGCCCTGGTGGGTTTTGCGCTCTTCTTTCGCCTGGTGGTTGCGGTTCCCCCCCGACGGGGCTTGTTCCTGGGCTGGATCTTTGGCCTTGGCCACTTTTCCCTGGGATTGACCTGGCTCTATCGCACGTTGCACGACCTGGGCGGGTTGCCCCTCCCCGTGGCGCTGGCGATGCTCTTTCTGCTGGCCTCGGTGTTGGCGCTCTACCCGGCCATCTTCGGGGGGCTTCTTCCCTCGTTGGCTCCCCGACCCTGGTTGTTGCCGCTGGTGGCGCCGGCGCTCTGGGTGGTGACGGAGTGGTTGCGGGGGAGCCTGTTCACGGGATTTCCGTGGAATCTCGCCGGGTATATGCTTACCCGGTGGGAGTCGATGCTGCAGGTGGCCGATCTGGGTGGGGTCCTGCTGCTCTCCTTTGTGGCCTTGTTGCCCTCGGCGGTACTGGCTTGGCTCTTTACGCCCGGAGTGGGGCGGACTGCCCGGATGGCGGCGCCGCTGTTGCCGGTCTTGCTCTGGGGGGTGGTGTTCCTCTATGGCGAGTGGCGCCTGGTGGAGGTCGCCGAGGAGGGTGCCGGGCTGGGGCCTCCGGTGCGGGTTGGGTTGGTCCAGGGCAACATACCGCAGCACCTCAAGTGGGAGGTGTCGCAGCAGGAGGAGACCCTGGAGCGGTATCTCTCCCTGTCGGCGAGTCTTACCCCGCCGGTCGACCTCGTCGTTTGGCCGGAGACGGCCATACCCTTTTTTGTCCAGGCCTCGCCGGAGAGCGTGGAACGGCTGACGGCCTTGAGTCGCCAACTGCGGGCGCCCGTTCTCTCCGGGGTGCCGACGGCGGACCGCCGGGAAGGGGGCGGATGGCGTTTCTACAACAGCGTTCTTATGTTTACCGACGAGGGGGGGATACGTTACCGCTATGATAAACGCCATCTGGTGCCCTTCGGCGAGTTCATCCCGTTGCGGCGGTGGGTCCCCGGCACCTTTCATAAATTCACCGAGGGGACCGAGGATTTTACCCCCGGAAGCGGCTCGCCGCTTCTTCCCTGGTCCCTGGGCGGGATCGGCCCGCTGATCTGTTTCGAGGCCATCTTCAGCGAGGAGGTGGCGCGGGTTGCGGCAAGTGGGGCGCGTTGGTTGGTCAACGTCACCAACGATGCCTGGTTCGGCGAGAAGGCCAAGCCGCAACACCTGGCAATGACGCGGGTGCGGGCGGTGGAGAGTCGCCTGCCGTTGATCCGGGTCGCCAATACGGGTATCTCGGCGGCCTTCGACGCGACGGGTCACCTCCTCGGGGCCATTCCCAGCGCCGTCGCCGGGGCGCGGGTGGTCGAGGTTCCCCGAGGTGCGGGAGGAAGCTTCTTCGTAACCAGTGCCCGGTGGTGGATCTGCGTTTGGCTGGGGCTGGCCTTGTTGCCGGGGGTCGTCTTCGTCCTGAGTGGCGGGCGCAGGAATTGACACGGCCTTCGGGGGTTGGCCGGGGCTGGTCTCGTCGTCGGGGGTCGTGTTGTCCCGGGGGGGGGTGCGAGGGTTGACACGGCCCCGGGTGATGCGGATCATCCGGGGTTTCCGTATTCGGTTTCCGCATTCCAGTCGAGGAGCCGTCAGGTGACCTTTCAGGAACTGATCCTTGCCTTGCAACGCTATTGGGCGGAACAAGGGTGCGTGGTTCTGCAACCCTACGATGTCGAGATGGGGGCGGGGACCTTTCACCCGGCCACCTTTCTTCGGGTGCTGGGACCGGAACCCTGGCGGGCGGCCTATGTACAGCCCTCGCGGCGACCGACCGATGGCCGTTATGGCGACAATCCCAATCGCCTGCAGCACTATTACCAGTTCCAGGTGATTCTCAAACCCTCCCCGCTTGAAATCCAGGAGGTCTATCTCCAATCTTTGCGTGCCATTGGCATCGATCCCTTGCAGCACGACATCCGCTTTGTCGAGGATGACTGGGAGAGCCCCACCCTGGGGGCGTGGGGACTGGGGTGGGAGGTCTGGCTGGATGGCATGGAGGTGACTCAGTTCACCTATTTCCAGCAGGTCGGCGGGATCGACCTGGTGCCGGTCTCCGGGGAGATCACTTACGGTCTGGAACGGTTGGCGATGTACATCCAGGGGGTCGAGAATGTCTACGATCTCCGCTGGACCGAGCGGGTGACCTATGGGGATGTCTTTCATCAGAACGAGGTCGATTACTCCCGGTTCAATTTCGAGTTGGCCGACACGGCGATGCTGTTTGCCCTTTTCGCCACCCACGAGGCCGAAGCCTTGAGGCTTGTGGGGGCGGCGCTGCCGGTCCCGGCCTACGACCAGGTGATCAAGTGTTCGCATGCGTTCAACCTGCTGGATGCCCGGGGGGCCATCAGCGTCACCGAGCGGGCGGGGTACATCGGTCGGGTGAGGAATCTGGCGCGGCAGGTGGCGGAGGGGTACCTGGCCCAGCGGCAGGCGATGGGGTTTCCGCTGCTCAAGGGGTGATGCCCGAGTGGTGGGTCGGTCGTGGGATGCGGTGGGCTTTGGGGATGCGCTGGGCTCCGGGGATGCGCTGGGCTCCGGGGGTTCGGTTTGGCCAGGGGTGGTGGTCGGGAGCGGGCGGGAGAGGCGGCGGATGAGCGAGTTACTTTGGGAGATCGGCACTGAAGAGATTCCGGCGCGGATGCTCCCCCAGGCGTTGGTGGATCTTCGTGAGCGCCTCTCCGGGGCCCTTACGGCGGCTGGACTGGCCTTCGGCGAGGTGGTCTGTCACGGCACCCCCCGGCGCCTGGTGGCGATCGTTTCGGGACTGGCCGGGCGACAGGCGGAGCTTCGCGAGGAGAGGCGCGGTCCTGCGGTCAAGGCGGCCTTTGCCGAGGATGGCACGCCGACGCGGGCGGCGATGGGGTTTGCCAAGGGGTTGGGGGTGGAGGTGGAGGCCTTGACCCGGGTTTCGACCCCGAAGGGAGATTATCTGGGCTACACCCTGGTTCGGGAGGGAAAGGCGGCGGTGGCGGTCCTGCCGGGGTTGTTGCGGGAGACGTTGGAGGGGTTCCCCTGGCCGAAGTCGATGCGCTGGGGGGAGGGGAAGATGCGTTTCGTCCGCCCGGTCCATTGGCTTCTGGCGCTCCTGGATGGGGAGCCGTTGCGGGTGGAGACCGAGGATGGACTTGTTTCTGGGCGGCAGACCCGGGGCCACCGGTTTTTCGGGATGGGTCCGCATGCGGTGCGTGATGTCGCGCACTATCGTGAACTTCTGGCGGCCAACCGGGTGATGCTGGAGATTGCTGAGCGCGAGGCGGCCATCCGCGCCGGGGTGATGCGTCTGGCCGGGGAGGTCGGCGGAGTGGTGGCGGATGACCCCGGGCTGGTTTCGGAGAATGCCTGCCTGACCGAATGGCCGGTACCGCTCCTGGGGCGTTTTTCCGAGGGCTATCTGGCAGTGCCGGGGGAGGTGCTGGTGACGGCGATGCGCCACCACCAGAAATACTTTGCGGTTCGCGACGCGGCGGGGCATCTCCTTCCCTGTTTCATTCTGGTCGCCAACCGCGAAGGGGGGGCGGAAGCGGAGGTGTTGATCCGCGGCAACGAGCGGGTCCTGCGGGCGAGGCTGGAGGATGCGGCCTTCTTTTGGCATGAAGACCGGAAACATCGGCTGCGGGAGCGTCTGCCGGCGCTGGACGCGGTGGTTTTTCAGGCGCGCCTGGGGAGCCTGGGGGCGAAGGCCGTGCGTCTTTCGCGATTGGCGGCCGAGGTGGCGGCGAGCCTGCTTCCGGATCAGGTGGAACTCGCCCGGGAGGCGGGGCTCCTGGCCAAATGCGATCTGGTCAGCGGCATGGTGGGGCAGTTCCCGGAGTTGCAGGGGGTGATGGGCGGCCACTATGCCCGTCACGACGGTCTTGCCGAGGGGCTGGCGGTGGCCCTTGGCGAGCAGTATCAGCCCCAGGGGGCGGGGGATCGCCTGCCAGCCTCGCCGCTGGGGAGGGTCCTCTCCCTGGCCGACAAGCTCGATACCCTCGCGGGTTGTTTCGGTATCGGGCTGGTGCCGACGGGGGCCAAGGATCCCTTTGCCCTGAGACGGGCGGCGCTGGGGATCATCCGGATGGTGACGACCGGGGAGGGGGTTGCGCTCCCTTTGCGGCGGTTCCTGGGCCTGGCCCACGATCACTATGCCCCGGGTGTGCTGGATCGGTCGCGTGAGGAGAGTGTCGCGGCCCTGTTGGAGTTTTTCTACGGGCGTCTCAAGGCGCACCTGAAGGCGGATGGGTTCGACTACGACCTGATCGATGCTGCCCAGGCATTGGGTCTGGATGATATGGCGGACGTGGTGGCGCGGGTGGTGGCGTTGGGGGACTTCAAACGCTCGGAGGCCTATGTGGCCCTGGTACGCGCCAATAAGCGGATCGCCAACATCCTGGGTCAGGCCGGGATGAGTGGGGTTGAGGGGGACGCGGAGGTCGATTCGCGCTGGCTCAGGGAAGAGGAAGAGCGGGAACTCCATGCCGGGGTGCGGACCGTCGCTGTTCGGGTCGAGGGTTGGGTTCGTTCGCGGCGTTACGGGGAGGCGCTGGCGGAGTTGGCCGGTTTGCGGGAGCGGATCGACCGTTTCTTCGACCGCATCCTGGTCATGGCGGAGGATGCCGAATTGCGACGGAACCGTTTGGCGCTGCTCGCCTTCATCCGCCGGACGTTCAATCAGGTCGCCGACATCAGCCGCCTGGTCCTGCCGGAGGATTGACCTCGGGCTTGGTTCCGGCTCCGGGCGGCAGGCGTTGCCCGGCTTACTTTCGGCTCCGGGCGGCGGGCCTTGCCGGTCCTGGGGCCGAAACCGCCAGGGAGCGGAGGCTCATTGCTCCGAGAATCAGCGCCAGGAGTGCCCCGGCCAGGAAGGCCGTTCGCAGCATGATCAGGACCTCGGTCAGGTTCTCACGGGCCAGCTCCATCTGAAAATCCTCGCGGTCGCTCTGTTCCAGGAGGCGCACGGTGAAGGGGCCGAGGAGCCCGATCAGGTGTTCGCAGGCGTCGTCGAAGCGTTTCATGATTGGATTGCCTCGGGCCGTACCGCCGGTGATGTAGGCCCGTGCCATCTCTTCTCCCAGCCGGTGGAGATCGATCAGGCTTGTTTCCAGACCTTCGGCGGTGTCTATCCAATCCTGACGCCCGACCTGGTGGACCTTTTCGCGAAATCCCGGGAGAATCCGGAGGAACTGGTCCCGGTGGTATGCTGCCCGGGTGAAGCCCGCGTCGAGGCCGTCCCGACCTCGGGTCACGGAGATGTCGGTAAGCCATTGCCAGATGCCGAGGACGGCCTCCTGCATCTCCTGGGCTTCGAGGGCCAAAGCGCTTTCCAGGCCGGACTCTCCCCCGGTCCGCAGTGCCTGGGCGAGGGCGTCGAGATAGGAATAGTAGGCGTCCCGACCGAGCAGCAGGCTCCAGGCCCTGGCAAGGGAGGGGGGCGATGCGGGGCCCGGGGCTTTGGCCGGGTCGGGTCTGGAAGCGGTTGGGAATGATTCGGCAGGCGGGTGCGGTTGGGTGGCTTTGTTGAAGGCTTTCTCGAAGGTTGTGGCCATGGTCGCCAGGGTGGCGTCGATCGCTTCTGCCTCTGCATCGAATTCTTTCATGATGAGATTGCCCTGGAGGGTGCCGCTCTCCCGGTAGGCCCGGGCCATCCGCGCTCCCAGGGCGTGGAAGTGATCGATCCGGGGCGCCAGCTCTTCCAGTTGCTTCCCCACCCCGGTTTCCCCCCCTCCGGGGAGCTTGGCCAGAAGTCTGGGCAGGGAGGCCAGGCGGCGGCGGAAGGTGTCGTGTCCCTCTTGGGCCTTGGCCCGGCCCTCGTCGAGACCGTCGAGGCCGTTGGTGGCGGCGAGATCGGTGAACCATTGCTGAATGTGGGTGACCGATTTCTGCAACTCGCGGATTTGCAGGGAGACCTCCAGCGTTGACCGGAGTTGATGCAATTGGCGGAACTTGTCCAGGTTCGCCTGGAGATCGGCGATGTTTGCCGCGATGAAGATCAAGGAGATGGCGAGCAGGGCAATGATGATTCCTGCGGTCAGATGCGTCCAGCGGAGGCGGTCGAGCCACCCGTTCCGGGGGTGCCCGTTTTTCGGCCGATGGATCCAGGAGATCGGCATGCTTGGGAATCGGCCCCCCAGCCGAGGTGCATGAACCGTATGGTGGTGTCCCGTTGTCGCCCCGTCGTCGGCAGCGGCTCGGCGGTCCATTATCCGGAAACCGGTGGCCGATGTCTTGGCAAAAGAGGCTTGGTCGGTAGAGAAATCCGGAAACCGGTGGCCGAGGTCCCGGCAAACGGGGTCTGGTTGGTAGAAAAATCCCGAAACCGGTGGCCGATGTCTCGACAAAAGGGGCTTGGTTGGTAGAGGGATCCCGACCGGGGTTGAACCCTCTGGTCACCTCTGGCACCCTGACCGGTGGAGTGGCCGGGCCTGTTCTGGAACTGGGTTATGACGACATTGGAACACCCAATCGAACAAGACCTCATCGGCAAGTTGGGCGAGACTAACTACACCGCTCGCCCCGACATCCGCGACCGCGCCGCGCTGGAGGCCAACTTTCGCGTCAAGTTTGAGGCTCTCAACCGGGTCAAGCTCACAGAAGGCGAATTCGTGCGCCTCCTGGAGAGAGTGTCACCACACCCGATGTCTTCCGTGCCCTGGAGTCAATGGAACAGAATATTCAACTTTACCCATTCCAGTGCCACCGGCTGATGCAGACAGCGATGGTATATCGGAGCAACAAAAAAATCGCTGACTGCCTCTCCTCCCTCGACGAACTCATCATCGCCCAGGCGCAAAAAATCGAGTTGCTCAAGCGCTACAAGAAGGGCCTAATGCAGCAGCTTTTTCCAGTCATGGATGAGGTGTCCGTATGACGCAGCTTATCCTCTACACCAGCGAAGACGGGCAAGCCCAAGTGCAACTGCGGGCCGACCGGGGCACGGTTTGGCTGACGCAGCGTGAGATGGCGGAGCTTTTCAAGGTCAGTACGGACAACATCGGGCTGCATCTCAAACATCTCTATGCCGATAGTGAACTGGCTTGGCAAGCAACTACCGAGGAATCCTCGGTAGTTCAAACCGAGGGCGCCCGCAACGTGCGCCGCCCGGTCACACTCTACAATCTGGAGGCAATTCTGGCGGTGGGCTACCGCGTGCGTTCGCCGCGTGGGGTGCAGTTTCGCCGCTGGGCCAGCACGGTGCTGGCGGAATACCTGCGCAAGGGTTTCGCCATGGACGACGAGCGGCTCAAGAATCCCGACGGTCGTCCGGATTATTTCGACGAGATGCTGGCGCGCATCCGTGATATTCGCGCTTCGGAAAAGCGATTTTATCAAAAGGTGCGCGACCTGTTCGCCCTGGCAACGGATTACGACAAGTCCGACCGGGCCACTCAGCAATTTTTCGCCACCGTGCAAAACCTGCTGCTGTACGCGGTGATACGGCAGACCGCCGCCGAAATCATTCTCGCCCGCGCCAATCCTGCCGACGCCCATTTTGGCTTGCTGGCCTGGAAGGGCGAACGGGTGCGCAAGCAGGATATTCTGATTGCCAAGAATTATTTGACCGAGGATGAAATCGACACCCTCAACCGGCTGGTGGTCATCTTCCTGGAAACCGCTGAATTGCGCACCAAACGGCAGGCCATCACCAGCATGTCCTTCTGGCGGGAGAACATCGGGCAGATCATTACCTCGAACGGTTTTCCCCTGCTGGCAGGAGCGGGTTCCGTGAGCCATGCGCGAATGGAGCAGCAGGTCACTGCTTCGTTTGTGAACTACGATCAACACCGCATAACCAGGGAGGCACAGGCTGCCGATTTGCAAGACGAAGCAGAGCTGAAGGCACTGGAGAGCAGGATCAAGGATCGCAAAGAGAGAGCGTCATGACTGCCCCCCAACCCTTTGCTGATCTACCAACCCTGGTCGGGCACCTGCGCGGCGAGCTGGGAAGGAAAAAATACATCCTGCTTACGCCTACGACGGCACAGGTAAGACGCGGCTGTCCATGGCCTTCAAGTGAGTACCTGATCGGCCAGTTTGCGGCAGGCAGCGGCAAGAAGGCGGGTGAGTTCTGCATCATGGGTGAGGGGAGGGCGCGGTGTGTTCAGCAGCTTTCACGGTGTCGTCCGCAGGGGGTGACCATCATGACTGACCCAGGGGAGAGTCGATGATCCGTCGAGGTCGCCATCCGAGCGCCGTTGTCGATCTTCTTGGGGATGCGGTCATTCCCGACTCCACCATTCTGGAGCCGATGGCGGTCATCTTCGTTGGTGCCGATGGGCGCCTGCGGCTTGGGGAGAACAACACGTTCTACCCGCACAGTTCGCTGCGCATCGACCAGGGGAGTCTCACCACCGGTCGGGAGGTTTCCTTCGGTCCGGGTTGTCACATCTACGAACCGCGCGGTGGCATGACCATCGGCGACCACTGCCTGATCGGTGGTGGGGTGATCCTGGCGGGGGTCAACCATGGCACCGGGGCGACGGCGGTGCCGATGCGTTTCCAGCCCGCGGAGAACCTTCCGGTCACTATTGGCGCGGATGTCTGGATCGGCATGGGGGCGGTCGTTCTGCCGGGGGTGACCATCGGTCATGGGGCGGTGATTGGCGCCGGGTCGGTGGTTACCGGTGATATTCCGCCCCTGTGTGTCGCCGCCGGCAACCCGTGTCGGGTGCGGCGTTCGCGCCGGGAGGGGGATCCTTCGCGCCGGGAGGCGGGGTTTGCGGCCAGTCCGCCGGAGTCGCCTCCGACCCGGCTGCACCTGGGGTGCGGCAGCAGATACATCCCCGGATTCTATCACATTGACGCGGTTCCTGCTCCGCACCTGCAGCGGACGGCGCGGGTGGAGCGCCTCGATTTCATCGATTCCCGATCGGTCGAGTTGATCTACGCGAGCCATGTTCTCGAACATTTCGGTCGCTTCGAGTATCTCGAGGTTCTCCGGGAGTGGTATCGGGTCCTGAAGCCGGGCGGGATCTTGCGTCTTTCGGTGCCGGATTTTGCCGCTTGTGCCACTCTCTACTATGAGCAGGGACTCCGGGATGGTCTTTCCGGTCTGGTCGGGCTCATCTCCGGGGGACAGCGCAGCGCCCACGATTTTCATCGGATGATCTTCGATCGTCCGCTTCTCACCTGGGCCTTGGCCGAGGTGGGTTTTGCCGAGATTCGCCCCTGGGATTGGCGTGCGACCGAGCATGCGCGTATCGATGATTATTCCCAGGCCTATCTGCCCCACCTCGACAAGGAGCATGGCACGTTGATGAGTCTCAATCTGGAAGGGATCAAGGGTCTGTAGTGGATCTGACGGGCTCTCGACCGGTTTCTGCCGGGGGGGAGGGGAGGATTGGCGGGCATGGATTCCAGGGATGTCGAACTGTTGGGACGGGAGGTTCGCCACGAGGGCTTTCTGCGTCTGGTGGTCCTGAAACTGCGCCACCGGCTCTTTGCCGGCGGTTGGAGCCGGGTGCTGGAGCGGGAGGTGGTGGAACGACCGCAGTCGTCGGTGGTGTTGCCCTATGACCCTGTCCGTGATGAGGTGGTGGTCCTGGAGCAGTTTCGTCCCGGCACTTTTGCCAGTGGTCGGCCCTGCTGGCAGTGGGAGCCGGTAGGAGGGCTTCTCGCCCCGGGGGAGAGTCCTCTGGAGTTGGCCCGCCGCGAGACCCGCGAGGAGACCGGCCTGGAGCCGATCGCCCTGGAGCCGATGGGCGAATTTCTGGTGACTCCCGGCATCACCACCGAGATCGTCCACTGCTATTGTGCGCGGGTCGATACGAGTCGGGCGGGTGGACTTTTCGGTTGCCCGGAGGAGGACGAGGATATTCGTGTCCGGGTCCTCTCCCTGGCGGAGGTGGAGGCCATCCTGGCCGACTGGCGATTTGGTTACGGGATCACCTGGATTTGTTGGAGCTGGCTGGTGACCCATCGACGCCGCCTGCTGCGGCATTGGGGTCTGGATTGCGGGCAGGGGTCTGGCTAAACTGCGGGCCGTATCGGCAGGAAATGGCGGGGTTCGATATCGCAACTCGTTGATCTTTTTGTGGGTTGCTGATTCCTGTTGAAAACGCCCGGCGTTCGTGGCAGGCTTCGCGCCGGGGGTCTGTTGGGATACCTGACGGGCGGATTTCTCCTTCCTTTCCCCCCCCTTTCCCCCCCCATCCTCTCGCGTTGCAGCGGGAGCTTGTGAGGAGTGACGATGATGGCTTCGTGGCCGGTGCGTGCGGCGGTGTGCCTTTTCCTCGGGTCTCTTCTCTCTGGGTGTAGCGATGGCATCGAAGAAGATCTGATGGGGCGTGGTGAGGAGATCACCTACAACGGTGAAGAGCCGGAGGGGGCGTGGGGAGGGAGTGCCTCCGACCGTGGTTCTCGGCCTTTACCTGCGGACAGGTCTGCGGCGGGTGGGTTTGGTGAGGCGGCTCGGGGCTTGGGGCTGGGAGAAATGCCCGAGGGCAAGGCTGGCCAGGCGGCCTGGGAGGGGTTGGGTCGCCCTGCCCTCAAAGAAAAAGCGGACGAGGTGCGGGCCCGTGCGGGCCGGTTGGGGATCGCCTCCGATCATCCGCCGACAGCGGGGGAGCGGGCCGTTGCCCGGGATTTTGCCGAGCGGGCGGGGGTTCCCGGGGAACGTCTGGATGCCCTGGAGGCCGAGGCTGAAGCCCTGGTAAAGGGTTCTGACCCCGGGGCGACAGGACCTGCAACCGGGGTTGGGGGGCAGTGAGGGGTTTTTTTGTCACCGGAACCGATACGGGTGTTGGCAAGAGCGTGGTGTCGGCTTGGCTGCTTGCGCTGGTGGCCGGCGATTACTGGAAGCCGATCCAGTCAGGGCTTCTCGAGCCCGGCGATACCGAGGTGGTCCGTCGTCTGAGCGGGTGTTCTGAAGCGGTGTTTCACCCGGAGCGATGGCGGCTCGTGGCGCCGCTATCCCCGCACGAGTCGGCCAGACTTGAGGGGGTCACCCTTCGCCTCGACGATTTTTCTCTGCCGGTGACGGGTCGTCCTTTGATCGTCGAGGGGGCGGGCGGGGTCCTGGTGCCGCTGAACGCGACCGAGTTGATGGCGGATCTCATGGTGAGGTTGGCCTTGCCGGTGATCGTCGTGGCCCGCACTACCCTGGGTACCATCAACCACACCCTGCTCACCCTGGAGGCTCTGCGCTCGCGGCGGCTGCCGCTGGCGGGGGTTGTCCTGAACGGGGCCGAAAACCCGGCCAATCGGGAGGCCATCCGCCATTACGGTCGGGTCCCCATCCTGGGGAGCATCCCGCCGCTCTCGTGGTCTTCGCTCTCTCCTCCGGCCTCCTGGGCCGTCCCCTCTCCCGAGTTTCAAACCCTCCTGGAACAGGTGGTCCGGGATTCCTGACGGCATCGATGGGAGAAGATGGAGAGTCGATTCCACTGCCGACGGGCACGACCGGAGTGGTATGCTGTGGGGCGAAGGGTGCGCTGTTCGAGGAGGTTTGAAGCATGTCTCAGGCGGTGACGTTCGACAGTGTGTGGAAGATGTTCCAGGAGATGGTTCGCGAGACCCGGGAGAGGAGTGCGGATCTCGACCACAAGTTTCAGGAGACCGATCGTGAGATCAAGGAGTTGTCCCGGGAGGTCAGGGAAGTTTCCCGGGAGGTCAGGGAAGTTTCCCGGGAGGTCAGGGAAGTTTCCCGCCAGATGGGTGATCTCGGGGGCAAGTGGGGTTTGTTCGTCGAGAACATGGTGGCCCCGAACTGCGTGAAGTTGTTTGCCGAACGGGGTATCTCGGTCAACGAGGTTTACAAGAGGGTCATGAGGCGTCGCGCCGATGGTCGGACCATGGAGATCGATATCCTGGTGATCGACTCCGACGTGGCGGTCCTGGTCGAGGTGAAGAGTACCCTGACCCGGCACGATGTGCGGGGCCACCTTCAACGCATTGGGGAATTCAGGGAGTTCTTCCCCCGTTATGGGGAATATCGCCTCATGGGAGCGGTCTCGGGGATCGTGATTGAAAAGGGGGTGGAAGAGTATGCCCGCCGTCAGGGTCTCTTCGTTCTGGTGCAGGCCGGGGAGACGATGCGGCTCGACAATCCCCCCGATTTCCTGCCCCGGGTCTGGTGACGCCGTTCTCCCGGATCCCCTGCGCGCTGTCTTCGATTCGGGTCTTCGGGGTCGCTGGACCGGGTTCGCTCATCGACCCGGGAAGGTCTTTGACCACGTCGGGGGGGAGGGGAAAGTGTAGCATGTTGCCGGGAGGACTGGGATGAGCCAAGCTTTGGCCTTTGATACCTACGCTTTTGTCAGAAAGCTCACCGACGCCGGTATGAGCGAGCAGCAGGCCGCCATCCAGGCGGAGGCTCTGGTCGGTCTGGTCGAGGAGCGTCTGGCGACCAAAAGGGAGCTGGCCGAAGTCGAGGCCAGCCTGAGGCGGGACATCGCCGAACTTCGAGCAAGCCTGGAGCGGGATATAGCCGAACTCCAGACGAGCTTGAAGCGGGATATGGCCGAACTTCGGGAGAGTTCGAGGCGGGATTTGGCTGAGGTCCATGCCGAATTGAAGCGGGATCTCAAGGAATTGGAGCTGCGTATCGCTGCCGAGATCGCTCCCCTCAAATGGGGCATGGCCCTGACGGTCGGTGGGGTTGTGGCCATTCTCGTCCGAAGTTTCATTCCCTGAGGGTCGTTCCTTCCTTTCGATCGGAGGATGGGGGGCGGAGTCGGCAGTGTTCGGTGCAGAGGCGGGGCAATGCGCCTTCACCGAGAGCGAGGCGAAGGAAACTCTCCTGGTTGGCTGGATCGAACCAGATTGCGGCAAGGCGCTGGCGGTTGGCATCCCCGAGGGGGTGGCGGAGATCCTGGTCGACACAGCAGAGGGCCACCCGCCCGTCGAGGGCGATGGTGAGATAGTCGGCTGGCTGGCTGCAACCGGGATGGACCGGACGCTGCCGTCGATAATCTCCGGGGGCCTCGGGAAACAGGGTGTTCTCGACCGGATTGAGGGTCACCTGCAAGCGTTCGTGACGACTGAACTCGCGGGCGAAGGCGGCCTTTGCGGCGGCGTCGAGGTCCTGCAGGCGCGAACTCATGAGCGCGATCGACGCTCGGAAGCCGTCCGGGGCGAGGTCCAGAAAGGTGTGGATGTTCCGCAGGGTTTTGGCCAAGCTTGCCCCTCGGGTGCGTTTGTAGACCGAGGGATCGAGAGAATCCAGAGAAAAATAGATCCGGTCCAGCCCGGCCTCCAGCAGTCGTTCGCTGCGCTCGCGGTCGAGGAGGGTGGCGTTGGTGGCGAAGGAGGCCTGCCCTGCCCGGTGGCGTTTCACCAGGGCCACGGCCTCTTCCAGGCGTGGATAGAGCAGGGGTTCGCCGCAGCCGTGGAGCCAGGCGAGATCGTGCCCTTCTTCGCTGCACTCCTGCACGAGCTTTTCCAGAAGTTCCCAGGCAATCTCGCCCCGTGGGCGGCGGATCGCCTGGTTGCCGCAATAGGGACACTTCAGGTTGCAGCGATTGGTCAACTCCAGGGAGATCGGCGGCAGGTCGGGATAGAAGGGCGGGGGCGGCAGTTCCGTCCGGGGGGGTGACCGCAGGGTGTCGTCGGGGAGGACGGGCCGGCCTTGGGCCATCGCTTCATAGGCTGACTCCAGGGCCCGGGCGAGCCCGGGGGCATCGGTCAGCTCCGAGACTGCCATCCGTCCCCGCAACTCCCGGGAGAGTTTCCGGAGTCGGGGCCGGTCCGTGGCGAGTTCGACCACCCGGGCGACGAAGGCCTCGGGGCTGGTGGTGATCAGCTCCGTCAAGCCCACGGCGGTGAGGAGACTCGCGCTCATCCGTTCGATGAACCGCTCGCCTGCGAGGGTGACGACCGGGGTCCCCATCCACAGGGCATCGGCGGTGGTGGTGCCGCCGGTGCAGGGAAAGGTGTCGAGGGCGAGGTCGACCTGGTTGTAGGTCGCGAGGTGGGTCGCATGGTCGTCGGTGGCGTGGAGAAAGCGCAGCCGGGCTTCGGTGATGCCGTGGGTGGCGAAGGCGGTGCGGAAATGGTCCCGGACTCCCGGGTCGGCGAAGGGTTTGGCCTTGAGGAGGAGATGGGCGTGGGGGATTTCCCGCATCACCCGACTCCAGAGGGCGATGGTCGCGGGGGTGATCTTGAGGGGGTTGTTGAAGCTCCCCAAGTGGATCGGTCCCCCCTCTCCGGCGGTGGGCGGCAGCGGTTCCGGGGCCTGGGCGGCGGGTTGGTAGCAGACCCAGGTGCGGGGCAGCCGCCAGACCCGTTCGCTGGCGAAGACCGGTTCCCCCGGTGGGTGCAGTACCCGGTCGGAGAGCCAGTAGTCGATGCCGGCGACCCCCGTGGTGTCGAAATAGCCCAGATAGGTGACGATGACCGGGGCCGGTTTGCGGGCGAGGAGGGGCAGGCGGTGTCCGCGGGTATGGCCGGCGAGATCGACGAGAATATCGAGGTGATCGGCGCGGATCACGGCCTCGGCCTGATCGTCGTCGAGGGCGATGATCTCCCGCCAGTGGGAGCAGCCGGCCCGCAGCCGTTCGCTGACTGCATCGGCTGCGGCCACATTGGCGTAGCAGAAGAGGGTCAGCCGTTTCGGGTCGTGGGCGGTGAGGATCGGTTCCAGAAAGTAGGCGACGGCGTGTTGCCTGAAATCCGGGGAGAGGTAGCCGACCCGGAGGGGGCCTCCCTCCGGGGGGAGTGACCGGGGGGCGGTGTCCATCGAGCCGGGGGAGGGAGGGGAGGGGCTGCGGGAGGGGGGAGCGGCATGGATCCTGGCCCAGAGGCGGTGTTCCTGGAAGCGCCGCTCGGGGGTGGTGATTCCCTGATAGCTCAGATGGAAGAGGAGGGCGGAGTGGACCTCGGCGAGGCGGGGGTTCAGCCGCAGGGCGGTGCGCAGGGCGGCGATGGCTTCGAGGCTTCGACCCAGATCGAGGAGGGTGAGGCCCAGGGCGAAGTGGGCCTCGGCCATCCCCGGGGCCAGGGCGACGGCCTGCCGGCAGTGGTGCAGGGCCGGAGTCGGCTGTCCCAGTTCCTGGTGGAGACACCCCAGCCCGAAATGACTCTCGGCTCGGTTCGGATCGAGGGCGAGGGCTGCGGTGAAGGCGGCGATGGCGCCGTCCGGATCGGCGGCGTGGCGCAGGGCATTGCCGTAGGTTTCGAGGAAGACCGGCTCCTGCGGGCGACGCCGGAGGAGTGACTGCATCCAGGCGATGGCCTGCCGTTGCCCGCCCCGGGGGATGAGGAGATTGCAGAGATTGTTGCGGGCCTCGTCGTGGTCGGGGGCCAGGGTGAGGACCCGCTCGAAGAGCCGCTTGGCGGCGGCGATCTCGCCCATGGCCTTGTGGACGACGCCGCGGTTGTTCAGGGCCTCGGGGTCATCCGGACGGAGGCGGAGGGCCGCCTCGTAACACCGGCTGGCGCCGTTCCAATCGCCCGCCTGGCGGAGGAGGTTGCCGAGGTTGTTGTGGGCGCCGACGTGGCCGGGGTCACGGCTCAGGCATTGCCGATAGGCCGCCGCGGCGGCCTCCGGGTCGCCGGCGGCCTTGTGGACGATGGCGAGATTGAAGGAAAGATCGCCCCTCTCCGGCGCCAGGGCAACCGACTGCTGCAGGTGTTGCCGTGCCTCGCGGAGGTCGCCGCCCTGGAAGAGGGCGAGCCCCAGGAGGTGGTGGCCGTCGGCGTGGCTGGGATCGAGGGCGAGCGCCTGGCGGCAGAGATCGGCGGCGCCGGCGAAGTCGCCCCCCTGCTGCCGGGCGACTGCCGCCGTCAGCAGGGTCGGAATGCCACGTTTGCCCTTGCTGTCGCGACCGGCCCTGCCGGCCTGTCCCTTGCGGTGGCCCTTCATCGGAAGGACGGGCCGGTCACTGCCGTCGGTAGAGACAGGAGGGATGTTCCCGGCTTCTTCGCAGAGGAGAGACGTTTGTTCCTCCCCGTCGGTTGGGAGCGGGCGGGTTCGGGCGCGATCCGCCGGAGGAAGCCGTCGGGGAAATTGCCGATCCCCCGGTAATGGAAACGGTCGTCGCGGGCGAAGTCATCGCGGGCGGCGAGAAAGGCCTCGACCGCCACCCGGGGGTTGGAGTGGAGCGGATCGGGATAGCGGGGGTTGTCGGTGACCACCGGGGTCCCGGCCAGCTCGGCGAAGACGGTATCGGCGACGATGAGGTAACTCCCCAGCGAGACCAGGGGGGCGTAGAGGCGGAGTTCGGCGGCGACATGGTCGCGGTTGTGGTCGTCATCGAGGAAGACCAGGACTCTGCCCGGGTCGGTTCCCAGGCACTCCCCGGCCCTGGCGGCGATGGCCGGGTCGGCGGCGTCCCCCTCGAGAACGGCGCGAACGCGATGGGCGAGGGGATGGCGGGCGAAGACCTCCCGGGCCTGATCGGTGTGGTGGCAGTCGATGCTGATGACGCCGCCTCCCTCCTCTCCCAACAGGGCGAGGAGGGAGGCAAAGAAGATGGCCGAGCCGCCGAACTTGGTCCCGGTTTCGATGACCCAGCGTGGGCGGACCTCGCAGAGGATCTCCTGGAGGCGGAGGAGATCCTCGGGCAATTGCCAGATCGTCGTCCCCAGCCAGCGCTGTTCGTACCACCGTTCGTTGGCGGCGAGGCGGACCACGGTGCGGCGGAGGTCGTCACGAAGATAGTCCACGGTCGTTCCCCGATTGAGTGCGTCACCGGCGATGAGGGATGGTGGTTTCAGGAGTTGAGTACCCGGCGAATCCGCTCCATCACCCGTTCGAGTCCGCCGGTCAGGTGGATCGCCTCCATGCGTCGGCGCAATTCACGGCGAAAGGCGCCGTCGTGAAGCAACGACTCGAAAAGCTCCACCAGTCGCTGGTCGGCGGCTGCCTCGCCCAGTCCCACATTGATGAAGCCCCGGGCCTCCTTGCCGAAACTCCGTCTGGCCTCCCGCTCGTTGTGGGCGAGGACCACCGAGGGAACCCGCATGTGGGCCAGTTCGTAGAGCGTCCGTCCGGGCGAGCAGAGGGCGAAATCGGCGAGGGCCATATAGTCGGAGATCCGCCTGGTCCCCTGGTTGACGACGACATTGTCGAGTCCCAACTCCGCGACCAGGGCATCCAGGGCCGGTTTCTGTCGGTACCCTGGTCCGGGAAGGACGTAGAGGGTCACCCCTTCCGCCCGGGCCAGCGGGCCAAGCAGGCGCACCACGCGCCGGGTGAGATCGGTCGGGTCGACCCCGCCGAAGGTGATCAATACCCCCGACACCTTTTCCTGGAAAGGCCGCGGGTGGGCGTGGATGAACTCGGTGCGCAGACAGAAATAATCGGCCCCCCAGAGGATGTGGGGCGGCCCCCCGGCGTCGTCCAACACCGCATTGACCACCAGGTCCGCAACCTCCGCCCCGGGTCCCTCATCCTCGAAATTGATGACCCGGATTCCTGCCGCCTGCAATGTTTGGACATAGGCGAGCGGCGTGTCCAGAATATCGTTGATCACCAGGTCCGGTCGTTCGCGGATGACCGCTTCTGCGAGCGATTCGTCCGGGTCTTGGCGGATCGAGTGAAAATAATGGTGGGTGATGTGTTCGACCGCCAGTTCGCTCGCGGCGGTGCAGAGGAAGGCGATATCGGCCTCCATCAGCTCGTGGGCCAGCATCATCGTCCGGTAGACGTGTCCCATGCCGATGACGGGGTCGCCGGCCACCACGAAGAGGACCCTGCGCCTTTCCAGGAGTTTTTCGCACACCCACCAGTCGTGGCGGTCGCGGATGTGGATGGCGCGATCGGCGGAAATCGGACAGAGTTGCACCCGGGGGCCATGGAGATGTCCCGATTCGAGGACCCGGCGTCGGCATAGGACGAAGAGGTCGATTGCCTCCGGGACGCCGTCGTCGTTGCCCTCCGCACCGAAATCCGAGGCGAAGACCCCGCCCTGGAGATTCCACTCGCGCATCGCCTCGCGGGCGCTGACGACGCTGTCGACCTCTGGGGTGAGGAGGGTCAACGCCCGGGTGAGGTCGTCGTCGTGGAGGAGGGGGACCGCCGGGCGGATGATGAAGAGGGGATCACCGCTTCTCCTTTGTTCGGCCTCCCAGCGGTCGAGGAGCCGGGCGTAGAGATGCGCCTCCCCTGTTTCCCCTGTTTCCCCTGTTTCCCCTGTTTCCCGGGACCAGGAGCTGTCGGGATGGGAGATGCTGACCCCGGGACGACGCCCGGCGAGCATGGCCACCTCTTCGTCGGCGGTGATCACCAGGATGCTTGCCTCGGGGCACCAGGAGGCGATCCTGTCCAGGAGATGAAAGATCAGCGGCTTTCCCTGGAGATTGCGGACCAGCTTGCGTGGCAGGAGCCGGGACGAATCCAGCGCCGGCACGAGGAAGAGGATCCCCTTGTCGATCATCGTCGAGGTTCTCTTGCGCCGTTCCGGGCGACCGCTCCGGGGTCAGAGTCCCCGCAGGAGGTCACGGGTTGCCTGCATCATCGTCTCCAGTTGGGCCTCCGTCAGCCAGTGGTGGAAGGGGAAGGAGACCATGTTGTCGAAGAAGCGATCCGCCTGGGGGCAATTGGCTTCGCCGAAGCCGGCCTTCCGATAGAAATCGTAGCGGTTCAGCGGATAATATTGCACCACGCACTGGATCTCCTTCTCCCGTGACATGCGGCGGATGAAGTCATTGCGTCGACCGTTGGTCATCTCGGCGGCGAGGAGGTGGTAGGAGTGACGATCCGAATCGACCCGGTGGAAGCGGAGTTCGGGGAAGTCGCTGAGGCCGTCGATGAAGGCCATGGCCCTGGCGCGTTTTTCGGCGTTGATGGCCTCCACCCGCTCCAGGAGTTTGGCCCCGAGGGCGCATTCGATCTCGCCGAGGCAATAATTATTCGGCCAGAGCCGTTCCCCTTCCCACTCGGGCAGATCGACGTTGCCCATGGCCGGGATCCAATAATCGTCGCGGGGGAAGTCGAAGGCGCAGTGGCCGTTGTGGCGGAGCATTGGCACCAGTTTGGCCATCCGGGGGTCGTGGAGCGTCAGCATCCCCCCCTCGCCGAGGGTGGTGACATTTTTGTGGGAGTGGAACGAATAGACCCCGAAATCGCCGAAGGCGCCGCTCATCCGACCGCCGACCCGGGCGCCGAGGGATTGGGCGGCATCTTCCACCACCAGGACTCCCCGTTCGCGGGCCAGGGCCATGATCGCCGGCATGTCGGCGGCGTAGCCGTAGAGGTGAACGACGACGATGGCCCGGGTCCGGGGGGAGAGACAGCGACCGATCGTCTCGGCGGTGACCACCCGTGTCTCCGGGTCGATGTCGGCCCAGACGACCTTGGCCCCCTTCTTCACGAAGGGATAGGCGGTGGCGGTGAAGGTGTGGGAGGGGATGATGACCTCGTCCCCGGGGTGGAAGCGGCAGAGTTGGGCCGCCATCTCCAGGGCCGCCGTCGCGTTGCAGACCGCGAAGGCGTGGGGGACGCCGGCGTACTCCCGGAAGCGGGCTTCGAAGGCCTGGAGGAAACGCCCCTGGGTCAGGGGTTCGGCCTCGCGCATGGCTGTGACCACGGTCTCGATTTCGGCCTCTGTATAGGCGTGGGCCCGACCGCTGAAATGGATCTGATATCCCATGTTTCCACCACCTTTCATCCGCCAGGGCCTGTTCACAATTGGCCCCGGAGACCTTGATGCGGCGTTGTGGGGCCTCTCCGCTGCTCACATACTGCGTGTATGCTGCGCTGCTCGAGGCCCCACGCCTTGCCTGAAGGCCTCCGGAACTCAATTGTGAACAGGCCCTACATTGACACGAAAAATAAAATCGCTCAGGCCTCCACCCGCAGCCGTCGCAGGGTGGCCCGGATCTCGGTTTCGCCGAAGGGGGTGGGGTTCTGTTCCAGGGCTCCCCCCAACTCCAGGGTATCCTTGACGAACCTCTCCACCGCCGTGCCGCTCACTCCCAACTCGGTGAGGTTGCCGGGGACTCCCCATTGCCGCCAGCATTCGAGGAGGGTCTCGCCCAGGCGCAGGCCCCAGTCGGCGCCCCCGGAGATCCGGTGCGGATCCACCACCCCCCGGGCCAACGGCTCGTAGCCGCCGAAGCCGGCGGCGGCGTTGTGCAGCATGACGTGGGGCAGGAAGATCGCGCCGCCGATCCCGTGCGGGACCCCGTGGTGAACCCCCAGGGGATAGGACATCGCCGCCGCCGGTCCGGTCCCCGAGTGCATCAGCGCGACGCCGGAGAAGAAGGCGCCGGCCATGACCTGGGCGCGACTTTCAATATCCCCGGGGTTGGCCAGGACCCCGGGGAGTGCCCGGAATACCCGCGAAAAACCGGCCACCGCCAGCACTTCCGCCCAGGGGTTGCCCTTCTTTGCGACCACTGCCTCGGTGGCATGGACCAGGCTGTCCAGGGCCGCCGACAGGGTTGCCCCCCGCGGGCAGGAGAGGGTCAGCTCCGGGTCGAGGAAGGCCATCTTCGGGCGGACCGCCTCGCCGTTGATCCCCAGCTTGCGCCTGGCCTCGGAATCGATGAAGGAGGCATTCGGGGTCACCTCGCTGCCGGTCCCGGCGGTGGTCGGCAGGGCGATCACCGGCAACACCGGCTCGGTCATCCGGTCGAAGCCGCGATAGTGGAGGGCCGGTTCCCGGTTATGGACCAGGACCGCCATCGCCTTGGCCATGTCGAGGGCGCTGCCGCCGCCGACCCCCAGGATCACCTCCGGGGCCTCCGCGCCGGCGAAGTGAACCCGCATCGCCTCGAGGCCGAGATAGGTCGGTTCGGGGGTGGTGCAGAGGGCCAGGGTCAGGCGGTCGCAGGAGCCTTTGAGGAGTTCGAGCCACTCCAGCACCAGGGGCTGATCCTTCAGTCCCTGATCCAGGACCACCCCCACCTTTTTCCAACCCGATTGCCGCAACGCCGCCGGGAGTTCGCGGCGGCACCCGGCGCCGAAGGTCACCCGGGTGGGCATGTTGACCCCGAACAGGGAAACCGCTTCCTTCATGGCGCACTCCTTGCCTTTGTTAAAGGAACTCAAGAGCATTGGAACCGGGGATTTCATGGGGGGGGCTGTTCCTGCGGGATTTCCTTCCCCATGGTTTGCCACTTTTCCCGAGGTTTCCCCCTTTCCCCGAGGTATCCCCCTTTCCCCGAGGTATCCCCCTTTCCCCGAGGTTTCCCTTTTTCCCGAGGCTTCTCTTTCCCCGAAGGTCCCAATTTTCCCGAGGTTTTTCTTCCCCCCGAGGCTTTTCTTTCTCCGAGGTTTTTCCTCCCCCCGAGGTCGGAGGTGTTTTCGCACAAGGGTCGGTGGCACCGGAGCCGCGACCGAAGGGCCGACATTAGGTACTTGACGCCGACCGTCGCGTCAAGACAATCTTCCGGAACTTTCCGTTCTCCGAGTGCCCCCGGGGGGTGTGCGCCCGATGAAATCGATCACCGTTCGTTTGCCCGAGGCCCTGCTTGCCGAGATCGATGCCCTTGTTCCGCTCCTGGGGGAACACTCCTCCCTGCGCCTGGTCACGGCCATCGATCGGGCGACCGTCATGCGGGCGGCTCTGGTCAAAGGGTGCGCGGCGCTGCGGGCGGAGTGCGCTCCGCCGACTGCGACCGTCCCCGCCGTTTCCCCGGGCCGTCTCCCGCCCCCGCTTTTTCCTCCGGAGGGCAGCTTGATGGAGGCGACCGAACAGAACGTGCGCTTCCTCCGCGACCAGATGGCCCTTCGAACCCCCGGATTACCACCGGAATAGGGAGGGAGCAGGGGGCCGGGGCTCGTTCTTCCGACGGGGTTCAGGGGTTGAGGCGGTTGGCCACGGCCAGCATGCTCGGGATCAGGTAGACCAGAAAGCCGATGACGCCGACGATGAGCAGGATGAAGAGCGCGGTGAAGGCGTTGACCATCCGCTCCCGGGTACTCTCCTTCTGACCCATGAGTCCGGCCAGATCGCGCATGGCGATCAGGCCGATGAAACGCTCCTGTTCCCACACCATGAGGTGTCGGATCTTGTTGGAGCGCATCAATTCATAGCTGTCCTGGCAGGTCAGGGTGGGCTGGATCTTGACCAGATCGTGGGTGCAGACCTCCCCAAGGGTGGTGATGTGGGGGTCCTTGTTTTTGACCACCACCCGGGTCACGAGATCGCGCTCGGTGAAGAAACCCACCACCTGGTCCTTGTGGGTGACCACCACCGATCCCTCTCCCCTCTCCATCATGAGCTTGGCGGCCTCCAGGACGGTGCGATCCTGGGCCATCGTCGCCACCTTGCGACGGATGATCGGTTGGATGGTGCAGGGCATTTTCGGCATTCCTTTCACGACGCTCCTGAATTTCATGGCAGGGCGGAGGCAGCGACACTCCCCGGGGGAAGGGTGCGACAGGTTCGCCGGGTTTGTCAAAGGGATGGATGGGTTTGGACATCACTGGGACGGATGCGGTAGAATCCCCCCTCCTTCCACCACACCTGTTTCGCCCGTTCTGCCGGGGGTGGTCTCTTTCCGGCTCCGGGAAAGGGTGCCCATGTTCCGTCCCTCCCGCTTCGGTCTTGGTACCCGGTTGGCCTTCATGCTGGCGGCCTGCGGCTTTCTTCCCCTGGTTCTGGTCACGGTCACCGGGGAACGCCTGGTGGAGAGCGCCCTTCTGGAAAAATCGCGGGACCAGTTGGTGTCCGTTCTCGAATTGAAGCGGATCGCCATCCAGGAGATCTTCGACGAACATCGGAATCAGTTGATCATGGCCGGTGAGGATCCCGACGTCATCGACAGCATGAAGCGTTTTTCCGAGATTTTCCGGGTTGAGGGCGGACAGGCTGGAGGCGCTCGTTGGGAAGAGGCCTTTCGGCAGTTGGCCCCATGGTTCCAGCGCTATCTCCGGTTGCACGACTTCCACGATCTGATCCTGATCGACCTCGAGGGCAATGTCGTTTTTTCCGTGCGCGGAGAGAGTGACCTGGGGCAGAACGTCGTGACCGGGCCGTTGCAGGCAGGTCCGCTTGGCGAGGTCTATTCCCGGGGATCCCAGACAGTTGCCGTGGTCGACTTCCAGCCTTATCCCCCCTCCGGGGGTGGTTATTTCGCTTTTGTGGCCACGCCTGTGCGGGAGCAAGACCGGGTTCTGGGAGTGATCGTCGCCCAGTTCTCGACAGAGCGGATCAATCTGGTCATGAACCGAAGCGCCGGCATGGGGACGACCGGGGAGTCGTTTCTGATAGGGTTCCATGGGAACGTTTTCTCCTTCCGCAGCGATACCCTTTCCGGAAGCAGTCGGGTCGGGGGGGAGACCCGGCTGAGCGCGGCTCTTCAGGCCGTTTACGGCGCCGAAGGGGTCGATGTGCGCGGTATTGACGGTCACGAACACCTTGTGGCCTATGCCCCGGTGGGGATTTCCGGCCTCGAGTGGGCCATTCTCGCCACCAAGGACCTGGAAGAGATCATGGCGCCGCAGCGGGGGTTGTTCGTCATCCTTCTGGTGACCTCCCTGCTCCTGGCATCGGCGGTTGCCGTCACCGCCCTCCTGGCGGCGCGGAGATTGGCGGGGCCTTTGGCCGAACTGGCGGCGATTGCTACCCGCTTCGGGGCCGGGGAATGGGAGGCCCGCGCCCGGGAGGGGGTTGGGCGGGAGATGGGCCAACTGGCTGTGGCGTTCAACCGGATGGCCGACCGGGTGGTCGAGAATCTGTGGATCAAGACCCAGGCCTCTCGCTGCCTGGAACTCCTCCAGAAGAGCGACGATGCCGATCATCTGGCCGACACCCTTTTATCCTTCCTCCTTCCCCTCCTCGAAGCCGAACACGGTATTCTCCACCTCCTCCACCCGGAATCGGGGGAGTTTCGTGTCGCCGGTCGCTACCGTTTCACCCCGTTGCCCGAGCCGGTTCTCTCCGGGGAAGGACTTGTCGGTCGCTGCGCCGAAGAGTGTCGGGTCCTCGCCATCGATGACCTCGCTGCCGGTCGACTGCTCCTCCGCTCCGGATTGGTGGCGATCGCTCCCTCTCGTTTGCTGCTCGTCCCTGTCGCCCAGGGTAATGCCGCCGTCGGGGTACTCGAGTTCGCTGCCGTGGACTCCTTTTCCCCGGGTGGTCGGGCCCTCCTGGACGAACTGGCGCCGGTCATTGCCCTGACCCTGGAAAATCTACGCCGCAAGAACGACACCGAGGAGCTTCTCCGGCAGAGCCGGCATCAGGCCGAGGAATTGGGGGCCCAGACCGCGGAGTTGGAGGCCCAGACCCGGGAACTGGAGGCCCAGACCCGGGAGTTGATCGCCCAACGGGAGGAACTCGGTCGAAGCAATGCGGAATTGGAGCGCCAGGGCCGGGAACTGGAATCCTATCAGCAGGATCTGGAGCGCCAGCAGGCGACCCTGGAACAGACCAACGCTGCCCTGGAGGAGAAACATCGGGAGTTGACCATCCGCACCGCCGCCCTGGAAGAGACCCGGACCCGGCTGGAGGATGCCAGCCGTTACAAGTCGCAGTTCCTGGCCAATATGTCGCACGAGTTGCGCACGCCGCTGAACAGCCTGATGATCCTCGCCAAGGGACTCGCCGCCAACGAAAAGAAGAACCTGACGCCCGACCAGGTGGAGGCGGCAACCATCGTCCACTCCTGCGGGAGCGATCTGGTCTCCCTGATCAACGAGATCCTTGATCTGGCGAAGATCGAGGCGGGACGCATGGAGCTCGTGGTCACGGAGGTGGAGCCGGCACTCCTGGTCGGAGAACTCCGGGAGCGGTTCCGCGCCGAGGCCGAGGCCAAGGGTCTGGCGTGGTCCGTGACCGTCGCCGACGGGGTGCCTGCCCACCTCCACCAGGATGGGGAGAAGATCTCCCGGGTGGTGCAGAATCTCCTTGCCAATGCCTTCAAATTTACCCGCGAGGGGAGCGTCGACCTGGAGATTGCTCCCACCCCTCCCGGTTGGCGGTCGCCGGTCCCGGACTTCTCTTCCCGGGAATTCTCTCCCGGATCGAGGGGATGGCGGGCCTCTACCGGTGAACCGGCGGGGATGGTCCTGACCGTCACCGATACCGGCATCGGCATTCCCCAGGACAAACTCGGGGTCATCTTCGAGGCTTTTCATCAGGGTGACGGCTCCATCACCCGTCAGTTTGGTGGAACCGGCCTGGGGTTGTCCATTTCCCGCGACCTGGCCCGCCTCATGGGGGGTGAGGTCCAGGTCACCAGCACCGTCTCCCGGGGGAGTTCCTTCAGGTTGTTTGTTCCGGAGCTGGTCGAGGTTCTTCCGGAGACGGCGGCGGGTGGTCGGGGGGATCGGTCTCCCGGCCCCTCCCTCCCGTCGTCACCGGCGCCGCCGGTTATCCCGGTCCTCGCGGAAGGACCCCTCCTTCTGGCCATCGAGGATGATCCCATTTTCTCCCGTCTTCTGCGGGAGCTGGCCCGGGAGAAGGGGTTCCGTTGCCTGGTCGGCGAGAATGCCGAGAGTGGATACGCTCTTGCTCTTCAGCACCGACCGGTCGGGATTCTCCTCGATCTGGGATTGCCCGATCGCGATGGCTGGGAACTCCTGGACCAGCTCAAGGCGAATCCCGTCACCCGCGACATCCCGGTTCACATTCTCTCCGCCCGGGAGGATGACGGGGAGGGGGCAGGCCGGGGGGCGGTCAGCTTTCTCACCAAGCCGTTGGGCCGGGAGGAGATCATCGAACTCCTGGAGCGTATCCGTCCCGCCTCCGATCGGCGACGGAAATCCCTCCTCCTGGTCGAGGACGATCCGCACGCACGGGAGGTGGTGATCCGGCTGTTGGCCGATCAGGAGGTCGAGATCGTTCCCGCCGCCTCGGCGACCGAGGCGCTCCGACAACTGGCGGCAACCCGCTTCGACGGCATGATCCTGGATCTGGGGCTCCCCGATCTCAGCGGTTTGGAACTCCTCGACCGGATCCGGGATGGGTACCGGGGGGAGCGGCCCTCGGTCATCATCTATTCCGGCAGGGAGTTGCTGCCGGAAGAGTATGAACGTCTCAAGGCCTATACCGACACCATCGTCATCAAGAGTCCACGCTCCGAGGAGCGTCTCCTCGACGAGGTGGTGTTGTTTCTGCACCGTCTCTCGCGGGAGCATTCTCCGACCGGGGGGGCGCCGGATCGCCAGGAGGGGGAGGATGCGGTCGATTTGCGGGACAAGCGGGTATTGGTGGTCGACGACGATGTTCGCGGGGCCTATGCCCTGGCCAACTGGATCGAGAGCCGGGGGATGCGGGTCAAGATGGCGGCCAATGGTCAGAAGGCCCTGGACATCCTGGCGGCGGACCCGAATTTCGATCTGGTTCTCATGGATGTCATGATGCCGGTACTTGACGGTCTGGAAGCGACCCGTCGGATTCGCGCCCAGAGCTGTTTCGCCACCCTGCCCATCCTCTCCTTGACGGCCAAGGCGATGGCCGAGGATCGGGAGAAGTGCCTGGCTGCGGGCGCCAACGATTTTCTGAGCAAGCCCGTCGATCCGGACGCCCTGCTTGCCCGTTTCCGGGTTTGGCTCAATCGCTGAGTTGCCGTTTTCGCCTTCCCCCTGTTTTTTTCTCGCCTTCCCTTTGGTCGGAGTTCCCTGCCCGGTATTCTCGCCCGGTACCCCCGCCCGGTGCCCCCGCCCGGTGTCCCGATTTTCATGTGGGAATATACGGATTGTGCAGGGAGGGGGAGATGGCGCAAAATCCTCCCGGGGAGAGGGTGTCGATTCTGGGGAAGAGGATTCAGGGGCCGCGATGAGTGATGCCGGGACGCTTGAGGAAGTCGAGATTCGTCTTCTCCTGGAGGCCTTGCGGTTGCGCTTCGGCTATGATTTTCGCCAGTATGCCGCCGATTCCCTGAGGAGACTGATCCGCGGATACCTTGCGTCCACTCCCTGGCGTCATGTTTCGGAGATCATTCCCCATCTGTTGCACGATGGTTGTGTTCGCAACGAACTGATCGGGGCCCTGACTGTCAATACGACCGGGATGTTCCGGGATCCGGGGGTCTTTCGGTTCCTTGCCCGGGAACTCTTTCCGCTCCTGGCTACCTATCCCTTCGTCAATATCTGGCACGCAGGCTGTTCCACCGGTGAGGAGGTCTACTCTCTGGCGATCCTGCTGCAGGAGGCGGGGTTGTACGACCGTTGTCGCATCTACGCGACCGATCTCAATCCCGAGGCCCTGGAGGCCGCCCGCGCCGGGGTCTATCCGGTCGGTCGTCTCCCGGAGTACGCCGGGGCCTACGTCGAGGCGGGCGGTCGGGGCTCTTTTTCCGACCACTACCACGCCCGTTATGATTATTTTCGCCTCGACCCCGCGCTGCGCGCCAATGTTCTCTTCTCTACCCACAATCTGGCCACGGATGCCGTTTTTGTGGAAACGCACCTCATCTTCTGTCGCAACGTCCTGATCTATTTCGATCGCGCCCTACAGGATCGGGTACTGGGCCTGTTCCTCGAAAGCCTGGTCGAGGGAGGGTTCCTTTGCCTCGGTTCCCGGGAGAGCCTGCTTTTTTCCGTCATCGACGAGGCGATGGCGAGTGTGTCCGGGCCCGAGAGGATCTATCGTCGCGAGTTTACCGACCGGTCCGGTCGGGGAGAAGACAGGAAGCCTCGACGGCAGGTGCGCAGGGCTGCTCTTCCTTCCGGGGCGAACGACCCCGGTCAGGATCCCTGGAGTTCTCCCGGGCGCCCCTGCCCGTCCGCCTCCTGACGGAAGGCAGGATCCATGGAGAGTGGGCGACCCAAGATTCTGGTAGTGGATGATCAGGTCAGGAACCTGGTCGCCATGAGTCGTCTTCTGGCGCCGGTCGAGGCAGAGATCCTGACGGCGGCCTCGGGCCTGGAGGCCCTGGCGCTCTGTCAGGAGCATGCCTTCGCGCTGCTGCTCCTGGATGTGCGCATGCCGGACATGGATGGTTACGAGGTGGCCGAACATCTCTCCGGGACGGAGGAGAGCCGCCTGACCCCGATCCTCTTCATCACCGGCGCCATGCTCGAAGATGCCCACCGTCTCCGGGGATACCGGGCCGGGGCGGTGGATTATTTGCAAAAACCGGTGGATGAGGTGATCCTCCTCTCCAAGGTCGGGGTTTTTCTGGAACTCCACCGCCAGCGGGAACGGCTGGAGGCCGAGGTGGCGAGGCGCACCCTTGTCGAGACGGAACTGCACCGGCACCGACACCGATTGCAGCAACTGGTCGAGGAGCGTACCCGCGACCTGGCCGCCAGCGAACGGCGTCTCCGGCAGTTGGCGGGGCACATCGAGACGATCCGCGAGCGGGAGCGCCGCTGGATCGCCCAGGAGCTTCACGATGAATTGGGCAGCGACCTGGCGAATCTCAAGATGAGTCTGATCTGGCTACAGCGGAAGCTCCCGGACCTGTCCCCGGGTCTGGCGGATCGGTTCGAGGATCTCCAGGCGAATTTGGAGGAGACCATCCGCCGGGCCCGGGCGATCACCCTCCGTTTGCGGCCTCCGGCGTTGGATAATCTCGGTCTGGCCTCCGCCCTGGAGGAGTTGGTTGCCGAGTTCAACAAAGGGGGCGGGCCGACCGCCACCTTCGAGACTGATCTGGGGGGGGTGGCTCTCGAAGAAGAGCTCAAGACCGCCCTGTTCCGCATCGTCCAGGAGTCTCTCACCAACGTCTCCCGTCATGCCCGGGCCTCCCGGGTCAGGGTCCATCTGCAACGGATCGACGACCAGGTGTGCCTGATCGTCGGTGACGACGGGGTGGGCCTGCCGGCGGAGCTGGCCTCCCGGACCTCGGGGGCCATGGGTCTTCAGGGGATGCGGGAGCGGGTTCGCCACCTGGGTGGGGAGATTTCCATCACCTCGGCTCCGGGGGAAGGGACTCGGGTCGTGGTGCAGGCTCCCTTGAGCCGGGACCGGGAGGAGGCTATCCCTCGGGAGGAAGCGGGGTCGCCCCTTTCTTCTGCGGTCGATTCGCGACCGGAGGGATGAGATGATCCGGATCCTCATCGTCGACGATCATCGGATGTTCCGCCGGGGGCTCCGCATGATTCTGGAGGACAGCGGTGAGGTCGAGGTGGTCGGCGAGGCCGACAATGGCGATCTGGCCATGAAGCTGATCCTCGAGGCGGAGCCGGACCTGGTTCTCCTGGATGTCTCATTGCCTGGGCGGGGGGCGCTGGAGATCCTGGCCCGCTGTCGGCGCAAGTTGCCGGGGCTGGCCGTCGTCATTCTCACCATGCATGACGACGACCTCCTGGCCCTGCGTTTCATGAAGGCCGGGGCCTCGGGGTATCTCACCAAGGACACGGATCCGGAGCTGCTCCTCGGCGCCATCCGCAATGCCCACGCCGGGCGCAGGACCATCACCCCGACCCTGGCTGAACGTCTCCTGGATGCGACTCTCGATCTCGATCCCGAGGTGCCTCGGCACACTCTTCTCTCGACGCGGGAATTTACCGTTTTTCAGCGGCTGGCCTCGGGCCAGAGCATCACCCGGATCGGCCTTGACCTGGCCATCAGTCCTCGTACCGCCAGCACTTACCGCCGGCGCGTCCTCGACAAGCTCAAACTCGCCAACAACGCCGAATTGACCCATTACGCCTTCAAACACGGCCTGGTCTCCTGAATCGGCGCGGCGGCTTTGTCCGTTCTCCGGAGACAGGCGAAGCTCCCTTACCCCGACAAGGAGTCGGCAGCCTCCCTGATTATGCTTTCCCCCTGATGATGGGAGAATCCCCACACCAAAAAATCGGAGACGGGGATCGCGGTCATTTTCTTCCGTGCCGTTTCCACATGAGATGAGGGGGACCGAAGGTGAGGATTGCAAATTGGCCGTTGGCACGGAAATTAATTGGTGGTTTTCTCCTGGTCGCGACGATCTTCGCGGCCAATGCCGTCTACCAGATCGTGGAATTCAACGAACTTGCCCTCCTCCAGGATGAGGGCGCCGCCCGGTCTCGGGATGTCTCCGGGGTCAAGGATGTGGTCATCCGCCTGGCCGGGGTCTATACCATCGCCGCCGACGCCGTCATCAATCGGGAGCTGGAGACCGCCAACGGCGATTTGGCCGCAGCCCGGAAACGGATGGAGGCGGACATCGCCAGTGTCAAGGCGATGGTCGATACCGACGCGGAGCGGGCCCGGGAGGTCCGCTTTTCGTCCGCCTACCGGGACTACCTCCGCCTGGCCGGCGAGATGATCGCCGCAGTTGGGGAGGGAGGTCCCGCCGCGAATCTTTCCGAAGCGAAAATCCGGGAACTCGACGGCCAGGTCGACGGGTTGCGCCAGGTCGCGATCGACGAACTGTCGCAAATCACCCTCTCCCTGGAAGCGGAGGCCGAGGAGGCCGATGCGACCTTCGACGCCATTCGGACCACGACCGTCCGCTGGGCCATCGCCATTCTTATGGTCGGTGTCGTCGTTGCCATGACCCTGGCGGTCGTCATCACCCGGAGCATCGTTGGACCGATCCACCAGGCGGTCGAGGCTGCCAAATCGCTGGCCGAGGGCAATCTGGAGGTGCGTCTGCGGACGGACCGCACCTGCGAGTCGGGTCAGTTGATCCTGGCGATGGGCGGCATGGCGGGCAATTTGCGGCGCATCATCGGTGAGATCAGGAGCGCCGCGGAGCAGGTGGCCTCGGGGAGCCAGCAGATGAGCGCCGCCGCGCAACAGCTCTCCCAGGGGACCACCGAACAGGCGGCGAGCGTCGAGGAGACCTCCGCCTCCATGGAGCAGATGACCGGGAACATCCAACAGAACACCGAGAACGCGATCCAGACCGAACGGATTTCATCCACCGCCGCCAAGGATGCCGAGGCCGGCGGCAAGGCCGTGGGAGAGGCGGTGGTCGCCATGAAGGAGATCGCCGGCAGGATCACCATCATCGAGGAGATCGCCCGGCAGACCAATCTCCTGGCGCTCAACGCCGCCATCGAGGCGGCGCGGGCGGGCGAACATGGCAAGGGTTTCGCGGTCGTGGCCGCAGAGGTGCGCAAGCTGGCCGAACGCAGCCAGAGCGCTGCCGGGGAGATCACCCGTATCTCCGCCCACACCGTGGGGGTTTCGGAGACCGCCGGCGGGGTCCTGTCCAGGCTCGTCCCCGACATCCAAAAGACGGCGGCCCTCGTCCAGGAGATCGCCGCCGCCAGCAACGAGCAGAATTCCGGCACCGACCAGATCAACCAGGCCCTCCAGCAATTGGACCAGGTCATCCAGGGGAATGCCCAGGCTGCCGAGGAGCTGGCCTCCACGGCGGAAGAACTCGCCTCGCAGGCGGAGATGCTTCGGGAGAGCGTCGGCTTTTTCAAGTTCGCGGAGGGTGACCGGGTCAGCGGCGGTAGCCTGCTTGTTGGACGAGGCAAGAGCAATGGCAAGAGCAATGGCAAGAGCAATGGCAAGAGCAATGGCAATGGGAAAGCTCATGGCAATGGCGAAGATCATGCGTGGCTTGAGAATGGCGGGGGTTATGCGCAGCTCGAGGCGAGGCCCGGAAACGGTGGTTCTCCGGGCCTGTCGAGGGGGCGGATGAGTTTGGACTTCCCCGGGTCGAATGCGATAGAATCCAGCCATTGAGTCCGGCGGGAGGGTCTTGTCGAGGGTCTGCTCATGACGGCGGTCACGTTCGATACGTTGGAGTTTACCGAGCAGCTCAGGGCGAGCGGGGTGCCGGACGAGCAGGCCAAGGGTCACGCCAAGGCCATGGTCAGGCTCATGGAGCGGGTCGAGGAGTCCCGGCTTCAGGAGCGTCGCCTTCAGGATGTGGTGACCCGGGGGGATCTCCGCGACGTCAAGGCCGGTCTGGCGGAACTGGAGGCCAGGATCGAGCTGACCAGGGCGGAGTTGCAGAAGGAGATCGAAAAGGGCAAGTCGGAGACCATCCGGTGGGTGATCGCGGTCTCTGCCGGTCAGGCGGCGTTCATCCTGGCGGTCCTGAAGCTCTTTCCCTTCCATTGAGATCCGGTATCTGTTCATCCGGTCGTTGAGTCCGGCGGGAGGGTCTGTCGAGGGTCTGTCGAGGGTCTGTTCATGACGGCGATCACGTTCGATACGTTGGAGTTTACCGAGCAGCTCAGGGCGAGTGGGGTGCCGGACGAGCAGGCCAAGGGGCACGCCAAGGCCATGGTCAGGCTCATGGAGCGGGTCGAGGAGTCCTGGTTTCAGGAGTTCCGCCTTCGGGATGTGGCGACCCGGGGGGATCTCCGCGATGTCAAGGGCGGTCTGGCGGAGTTGGGGGCCAAGATCGAACTGCTCAGGACTGAGTTGGAGGCCAAGATCGAATTGTCCAGGGCGGAGTTGGAGGCCAAGATCGAACTGTCCAGGGCGGAGTTGGAGGCCAAGCTTGAACGGTTCGAGAAGGAGTTGGAAGCCAAGATCGAACGGTCCAGGGTGGAGTTGGAGGCCAGGATCGAACGGTCCGAGACGGAGTTGGGGACCAGGATCGAACGGTCCAGGGCGGAGTTGGAGGCCAGGATCGAGCTGACCAGGGTGGAGTTGCAGAAGGAGATCGAAAAGGGCAAGTCGGAGACCATCCGGTGGGTGATCGCGGTCTCCGCTGGTCAGGCGGCTTTCATCCTGGTGGTCCTGAAACTCTTCCCCTTCCATTGAGGTTTGGTACCCGTTTCTTTTGGGGAGTCCTGGGATTCCCGGGAAAGTTCCAAAAAAAAGGGCTGGCAGGAGGGACTCCTGTCAGCCCTTTTTGCGTTTGATTCCTCTTCCCCCCCTGGGTGGGATCCTTCCCTGGCGTTATTTGCTCAGCGACATCGGCGTGAGTTTCACCACATCGGCGGCGACCTTCTTCCGCTCCTCGGGGGTCATGGGGATGAGCCCCCGGTCCGCGAGATAGCCGTCTTCGCTCCAGGCCTTTTCGGCGGTGAATTCCCGGAGATACTCGACGATCCCGGGGACCAGTTTGGCGTGTTGGCTCTTGACGTAGAAGTAGAGGGAGCGGGAGACCGGATATTGCCCGCCCAGGATGTTGTCGAAGGTGGCCTCCTTGCCGTTGACGCGGCTGGGCTGGACCTTGTCGCGATTCTGATCGAGGAAGCTGAAGCCGAAGACGCCGAGGGCGTTCTTGTCGGTGCCG
Source organism: Magnetococcales bacterium (assembly GCA_015229005.1). GTDB lineage: Bacteria > Pseudomonadota > Magnetococcia > Magnetococcales > JADGCL01 > JADGCL01. Next base: position 30,636 of record JADGCL010000003.1, on the reverse strand, counting down.
AGCTTCTGGACGATCATGTTGTCGTTCTCCCCGGCCTCGATGTAGGCGCCGTCCTCGCGGATGCCGTGGCAGGTGGCCTTGAACCGCTTTTCGTCGCTTTTGGCGAGGGCGGCGATCTCCGGGAAGCTCTTGCAGCCGCCCTCCATGGCCAGCTCCACGAAGGCGTCCCGGGTTCCCGAGGTCGGGGGCGGGCCGTAGACCCGGATCGGTTGATCGGGCAGGGCGGGGTTGATCTCTTTCCAGCTCTTTGCCTTATTGGGGACCATCTTGCCTTCCTGCGGGACATCCTTGGCCAGGGCGAGGAAGAGGTCATGGAGGCTGATATCGAACAGGTGGGCCCCCTTGGCGTTGGCGATGACGATGCCATCGAAGCCGATCTTGACCTCGGTAATCTCGGTGATGCCGTTCTTGGCGCACTCCGCGACCTCCGATTCCTTGATGCGCCGCGAGGCATTGGCCATGTCGGGGTGGCCTTCGCCGAGGCCGCCGCAGAAGAGCTTCAGACCGCCGCCGGTGCCGGTGCTTTCGACCACCGGGGTCTTGAATTTGCCGCCACGACCGAAATTCTCCGCCACCACCGTCGAGAAGGGGTAGACGGTGGAGGAGCCGACGATCCGGATCTGATCCCGTGCCAGGGCCTCCGGGTAGGTGGCGGGGGCCCCCACCCAGGCGAGCAGGGCCAGGGCGAAAACTGCTGGTTGCATTTTCATTTGGTGTTTCTCCCGTATTTCATGGATCCAACGGTTGTTCTCGACCCCGTTTGCGCTCTCCCCACGTTCTGTTTCGGTGGGGCCGGGGCCAACGCGATACCATCCCGATTGTTGCCTGTGACCGCGAGAAACATGCCAAGCGCGGTTTTTCGGGGGGGAGAGTCGCCGTCGTTGGGGAGGAAAGGGGGCGGAGGGTAATCGATTTCACCCGGAAAAGCGGATGGTTGCCTGGGGTTGGCGAATCACCCTGTCGGGGCGTTCGGAGCGGGTGTTGTCGGAGGCCTCCCGGTTCTGCCGGAGGGGAGGCCTCCGAAGGATCCTTCGAACGCCTTGCAAGGAATCTTGGGGAAGGGGCCGGGGCCATCTGTCAGCCGCCTGGTGGTGGGTTGGATGGTCGTTCCCTTCTCCTGCGGTCGTTCCTCGATAAAGAGTGGAGAGGCGTTCTTACGTTCGTTACCATAAGGTCGGAGGAGGAACTCGAATGACGACGTTGCGTTTGACATCCATCGGCAATTCTACTGGCGTCGTACTTCCCAAGGAGATTCTTGCCAGACTCCGGGTCGAGAAGGGCGATGCTCTGTATGTGCTGGAAACCAGGGGAGGTATCGAACTGACCCCCTATGATCCGGAGTTCGCTCGGCAAATGGATCTGGCCGAGGAGATCATGCGTGAGGAGCGCGATGTTCTGCGCAAGCTGGCCGAATAACCGATGGATGCGCCTGGCTATACCGTGTCTTCCTCTCCCTGGCTCGGGGTGCCATGGGAGAGAAAGAGCTGGCATCATGGCTTCAGGAGCATCTCGCGGATTCCTGACCTGGATCAGGCTTCTGCGTTTTTGTGGAGGACGACCGCCTCGAGAGAATCGGGTCCAAAAAGTTCCCTGATCACCGCGACCACCGTCTCCATTCTCACCGGCCCATAGAGGAACAGTTCCTGGACGCCACCGCCTGCCACCCGCAGCCGGGTCCGCCCGCTCTCGCCGGAGATCTTCACCCGCACTGTGCCGCCCCCCCCGAAACGCCCGCTGATCGGTCCCGGATGGGGACGAAAACCGGCCCGGCGCAGGGCGGCGACCACCCTGGCGGCGTTGTCGGTCAAACTGGAGTGCCGGGTGGGTTTGCGCTTCATGGTTCGACCGGGAGAGAAGGGAGAGAGCAAATTTTTTTTATGCTGAAATGTGTTGACTTGATCCGGAATGTTGCCCAAAGTTCGGCTGGGGCCGGTGGGGGGGAATACCTGGTGATTTGCCTCGGGGTGATCCGTCCCGGGGTGATCCGGTCCTGCCGGTTTCCATCGTCGGTCAACGCAGGAGAGGGAGATTCGTCATGACTTTGTTGGACAACGTCCGCATGCGTCCGAAGCTGATCGGATTGTTCCTGGCGGTGGGGCTGATTCCCCTGGTCCTGGTTGGCTGGTTCGCCAGTTCCCGCTCCTCCGGGGCCATGATGGACAATGCCTTCAATCAGCTCAAGGCGGTGCGTGAGATCAAGAAGGTCCAGATCGAGAAATTTTTCGCCGAGCGCAAGGGCGATATGAAGGTTCTGGTCGAGATCGTCGGGACCCTGCGCACCGAGGCCTATCGCAAGCTTGGCGCGGTCCAGGCGGCGAAGAAGGGGCATCTCGTCGACTATATCGCGACTCTCAAGGGGCAACTGGCGATCCTCCGCGACGACCCCTGGATGGCGGAGGGGTTGGAGGGTTTCGCCAAGGCCTTTGCCGCCAACGGTCGCAAGATCGGCTCCCCGGAGTGGAACGAGCTCGCCGGCAGGTACGATGCGCGTGCGAAGGACGTGATGGAGGACAATGGCTGGTACGATCTCTTTCTCATCAGCCCCGAAGGTGACATCGTCTACAGCGTCACCCGTGAGCCGGACCTCGGGCAGAATCTGGTGAGGGGTGACCTGGCCGGTACGACCTTCGGCCAGGCCCTCAAGGCGTTGCAGGCTGGGGAGAAGGGGATGATCGCGGTGGGCGACATCGCCCCCTATGCCCCCTCCAAGGGGGCCCCGGCCGGCTTCATGGTCGCGGCCATTCCCGGTGGCGCCGGCGGCGGGGCGAGGGGTTATGTCGCCCTGCAGATCCCCCTGAAGAAGATCAACGACGTCATGTCGATCCGGGTCGGCATGGGGGAGACAGGGGAGTCCTACCTGGTCGGCCAGGATGGGATCATGCGTTCCGACTCCTTCCTCGACCCCAAGGGGCACTCGGTGGAGGCGGCTTTCAAGAATGGCACCAAGGTCGATACCGAGGCGACCCGGGGGGCTTTGGCCGGGAACGAGGGCCAGAAGGTGATCCTGGACTACAACCACAACCCGGTCCTCTCCGCCTGGAGCGCGGTCGAGCTGGGCAACGGCCTCCGTTGGGCGATGATCTCGGAGATCGACGTTGCCGAGGCCTTCAGCCCCAAGGATGATGCCAAGAACGAATTCTTCAAGAAATATCAGGAGGCCTACGGGTACTACGACCTTTTCCTGATCAACCCGGACGGATACGTCTTCTACTCGGCGACCCGGGAGGCCGATTTTCAGAGCAACATGGTGAACGGCAAGTATGCCGATTCCAATCTGGGTGGGCTGGTCCGGAAGGTGATCGCCTCCAAGAGCTATGGAGTGGCCGATTTCGCCCCCTATGCGCCGTCGAACGGGGCCCCTGCCGCCTTCGTCGCCGATGCCGTGGTCAACGCGGGGAATGTGGAACTCGTGGTCGCCCTGCAGCTCTCCCTGGAGGCGATCAACGGCATCATGCAGCAGCGCGAGGGGATGGGGGAGACCGGCGAGACCTATCTCGTCGGTCCCGACAAGCGGATGCGTTCGGACTCCTACCTCGACAAGGAAGGACACTCGGTCGCGGCCTCCTTCGCCGGGGATGTGGCCAAGAATGGCGTCGATACCGAGGGCTCCCGGGAGGCCCTGGCCGGCGGGAGCGATGCGCGGGTGATCCAGGACTACAACGGCAACCCTGTGCTTTCCGCCTATACGCCGGTGAATCTCGGTGACGTGACCTGGGGTCTCCTCGCCGAGATCGATCTGGCCGAGGTGCGGAAGCCGATCGAGGCTCTCATCGCCGGGGTCGGGGTGTTTGCCCTGGCTGCGGCGGCGGTGGTGCTGTTCTTGGCCCTCGCCATCGCCGCCAGCCTGACCGCACCCATCAGCACCTGTCTGGGGCACATCGAAAGGATGGCCGGCGGGGATCTCGATATCTCGTGCGCCCTCGATCGCCGGGACGAGATGGGCGATCTCTCGAAAGGCCTCGGGCGGACGGTGGCGAAATTGCAAGAGGTGATGCGCGACATCACCAGCGCCTCCCGGCAAGTCTCCGCCGGCAGCAACGAACTTTCGGAAACCGCCCAGCAACTTTCCCAGGGATCCACCGAGCAGGCGGCCTCCGTCGAGGAGACCTCCAGCGCCATGGAGGAGATGGGCTCCGGGATCCAGCAGAATACCGACAATGCCCGGACCACCGAGACCATGGCCTCCGAGGCGGCCAGGGAGGCCCAGGAGGGCGGGGAGGCGGTCAACGAGGCGGTGGGGGCGATGAAGGAGATTGCCCAGAAGATCGGGATCGTCTCCGAGATCGCCCGGCAGACCAATCTCCTTGCCCTGAACGCCGCCATCGAGGCGGCCCGCGCCGGTGAACACGGCAAGGGATTCGCGGTCGTCGCCGCCGAGGTGAGAAAGCTGGCCGAGCGTAGCCAGTTGGCGGCGGGCGAGATCGGCCAGCTCTCCGCTTCCAGTGTCCAGGTGGCGGAGCGGGCCGGGATGACCATCAGTCAGTTGGTCCCGAAAATCGAAAAAACGGCCGAGTTGGTCAAGGAGATCGCCGCCGCCAGCGAGGAGCAGAATTCCGGTGTCTCGCAGATCAACCAGGCCATCCAGCAGCTCGACCAGGTGATTCAGTCCAACGCCGGGGCCTCCGAGGAGATGGCCGCCACCGCCGAGGAGCTGTCGAGCCAGGCCGATCTGCTTCAGTCCACGGTCTCCTTCTTCAAGCTGGCCGACGGCGGTCCCGTTCAGAGCGGCAGAACCCGGGAGGTGGCAGGTCCCAGGAAAAAGTCGCAGGCCATCAATACCGTCGTCGCAACCGGTCGTGGGAGGCCCGCCGCCAGACCGCCGGCGCGGATCGCCCAGGCTGCCCGTGCGACCGCCTCCGGAGAGGGTATCGAGCTGAAGCTTTCGCCTCCTTCGGGGAATTCGGGTGGGGGGGCTGCGGACGACGAATTCGAGCGGTTCTGAGTCAAGGGGAAGGTTCCGTACTGGTAAGCGTTCGCCGAAGTACGGAACCAGAATCCTTGATCGGATTGACCGAAGTCGAACAGAAACCAACGAAGAAGGATAATATTGGAAGTGGTTGGGTGAGGCGATGAGCTGGTTGATGGTCAGCCATTGCAATGTCAGGAGACTGAGCCATGAGTACGGCTGAGCGCATTTATGATGAAGTCAAACGTCTTCCCGACGATCTGGCGGATCGGGTGCTGGATTTTGTGTTGTTTCTGGAGCAGAGGCATACCTTGGAACGGACCGGCCCGCAGATCAAACAAGGCCCGGGAAGTCTCCCCGTTCCGGATACGTGGAGTGAGCGGTTCGACCGGGAGGAAGCCAATGCTGGTTCTGCCGCGATGGCTGCCCTTCTGGCCGATCCCTACCCCCCAAAAGGGGATGGTCTGCCTGTGAAGCGGGAAGATATCTATGACCGCGCCTGTCTTCGTTGATACCAACCTATGGGTCTATGCCCTGGTCGCCTCTGGGGACCGGCGGCATGGGTTGGCCCGGCGATGGTTGGCGACATTGGGGCAAACGCCGGTGATCAATGGTCAGGTGTTGAGGGAAATCGGACGCATCTTGAGGGACAAGGCCAGAATTGCCGAGGAGGAACTGCGTCACGCCATGGTACGGCTGCACGCGGCATGTCGCCTTGTGCCAGACAGCCGGGATCTCTTTTTGCGTGCCTCTCGTCTGCGCGAAACTCACGCTTTCAGCTATTGGGACAGTCTGATCGTAGCCGCCGCTCTGGAAGGGGGTTGCGCGACCCTTTACACCGAGGACCTGCAGCATGGCCAAGTGATCGGTGGCGCGTTGACCATCGTCAATCCGTTCGTGAAGGCGTTGGATCTCTTGGCGCGGTAAGCCCCTGGAGCCCCTGTTTTTTCATGGCGTGCCAAGCCCGGATCAAACCTGGGGTGGCGGCCCGCTTATCGACGGGCCGCTACGGGGTTCCCGGATGCAGAAGCCGGTGCTGGCTGGTCAGGTAGAAACTGTCCAGGAGCCCGAACAGTTTGCCCTGGGTCGCGAGAAAAGCGGAGAGATCGAGTGCGGTCGCGGTCTTTTCCCTCTCTCCCGGGATCCCTTCTTCTGCCATCTCCCCCCCTTCTCCGCGACCAGGGGGAGGCGAGGGCATCACCGCGACGAAGGCCGAAGCGATCTCCCGAAAGATCTCGTCGAACTCCTGCCGATCCTTCCCGTCGGGACCCCCGTCCAGGAGAGGTTCGATGGCATCCAGACGGAATCGCCGCAAGGCATGCTCCCACCCGGAGACGTCCAGCGGGCGTCGTCCCAGGAGCATCTCCGCCGCTGCCGTGAAGAGGTCCATGGCCACTCCCTTGACCGTCCCCATGTCGAACGGCTGCGGCCCGATGTCCAGGGCAGAGGTCGCCTCCAGCAGGCGGTGCCCCGGTGTCGCCGTCGTGTTCACGAGGAGGCCCATGTGGTGGACCATGCCGGTCAACACCCGGATCTGCGTGTCGATGGCATCGAGGTGGTTTCGTGCCACCTGGGCGGCGTCATCACCCTGGGCGACGGCCTCTCCCATGCGTCTGGCGGTGGTATCCAGGGTGGTCCCCTGCCGCACCAGGAGCTGGGCGCTCCCCGAGGCCGATTCGGCGGCGCGTGCCACTTCCTTGGTCTCACGGGCGGCGTTGTTCACCGAATCGCTCACCTCTTCCGCCGCCCGGCCCAGTTCGGTCGCCCGCTCCTGAACCTCCTGGGAGGCCTGGGTCACCCCGGTCAAGGCCCCGGATATGGCGGCGATCCGTTCGCTCTGGCGGGTGACCGCGTAGGCGATGGTCCGGTTGCCCTCATGGATGCGGGAAATGGACGAGGTGACCTGGCTGTAGGCCTCCCCGGCCTCGCGGCTGATCTCCTGGATGTCCCCGATCCTCTCGGAGATCATCTCGGTCGCGGCGGCCGTCTGCCGGGCCAGGGTTTTCACCTCGTCGGCGACCACCGCGAAACCGGCCCCCGCATGGCCTGCCCCTGCCGCCTCGATCGAGGCATTCAGGGCCAGCATGTTGGTCTGCTCGGCGATCGAGTTGATGATCTCCACCACCTTGCCGATGGAGGTTGCCGCGTCCGAAAGCCGTCTTGTCACCTCGTCGGCGGCGTCGGCGTGGGTGCGTGCCTGCTCCGATTCGAGCGCTGCATCCCGAGTTTGGAGTTGGACCTCTCCCAGGTTTGCGGTCAGGTCGGCCACTGCCAGGGAGATATCCTCGATGGATTTCTCGACCCGGCTCAGGTTGTTGCCTACTGCCGCCATGTTGGCCGTGATCTCCACGGAGGCGGCGGCCATGATATCGATCACCGCACTTGTCTGCCCCGTTGCTGTCGCGATCTCGGCCAGGTTCTGTCCCAGGGCCGCAGTCGCCGCCGCCATTCCCCCGGCCTCCCCCAGGGTGACCTGGACCGCCTCCCGGATCGTCCCCATGCTCTCCTCCAGAGAGCCGTAGGCGACCGTCGTCTCCCGGGCCAACCCCCGGGTGGTGTCGGCATCCTTCTCCAACACCTTCCTGTTGGCGGCGAGGGCCCCCACCGAGGCGTCCAGTGATCGCGAATGGAGGTGAATCCTGGCGACCATGTCGGCCAGATTGCCCACCATCACATCGAATTGTCTGGCCAGAAGACCAATCTCGTCGTTATCCGTCAGACCCGTCCGTGTGGTCAGATCCCCGTGTTTGCCCACCCGGGCCATTTGCCGATGCAGTCCTCGCAACGGTTGGCCCACCACCCGATGGAGGGCCCAGACCAGTATTCCCAACATCACCAGACCCTGGAGGATGTTGGACAGAACCATCCCCCAGAAGGCCTTGAGCCCCTTATCGGTGATTTCCCGGGTGGTGTCGGCACGTATCAGGAGGCCCGGGCGTCCGAGAAAATCCTCGATTAGGGTGTAGCCGGTCCGTGTCTCGCCCACCTCTTCGTCCCACACCGGTCCCTTGTTGGCTACCACCTGCCGCACCCGGGGCAGCTCCTCCGGGGAGAATCCCCCCTCTTTGTCGGCAGCCCAGACCCGGAAACTCACATGCGTCTGCTCGACCAGGCGTCGCAGGATCTCCTCGCTCAGGAGTCGTCCCATGATCAGCGTTCCCCGCATGGGACCATCGAAACCGGACTTCACGATGGGACGTGTCACCAGCATCATCGGCCCCCGCGAACTCATGAAGAGGCCGACATGGGCACTTCTTTCGTTTTCGTGGACGAAAAGAGGGTGGAGGGGAGAGTCGGGAGCGATCTGGTCGGGGAGATCTCCCCAGGGGACGAATTCTCCCTTCCCCGGGTCCCGGAAGTTTCCCCAAACCCGCTTACGATCAGTGTCGTAGATGAAGAGTGCCTCGAGTTTGATTCCCTCCAGGGAGCCCGGTTGCAGGTTGGAGACGACGTACGCCTCGCTCCGATCTTGAACGTAGGCATAGGTGTCGTCCCAGGCCGCCCAGTCGGAGGCGAGTACGGAAAGGTGTTCCATCTCCCGGAGAATGGCCTCGCGGCTGCGATCGAGATTCTTCTCCGCTTCTTTTTGTTCCAGTTCGACGAAGCTCGGGAAGACGATGGCCTGTTCCACCACCAACGTTAGCGCCGTCTGCAGAAAAACCACCACGGCGATCACTATCGACAAACGTACCTGCAGGGACATGGGGGGCCCACCTATTCAAGGAGACCGGTTCAAGGAGACCGGCGCCACGAACTCCGGGCTTTTCGGGCAAGAACCGGGCCAAAACCCGACGGCGCTCTTCCGCAGGTTCAGGGGGTCTCGGGATCGCGGCGACGGTTGCGACCGAAGACAATTCGTGCCACCTCTTTGTAATTCTTGACGAAATGGATCGTGAATCCCTCCCGGACATGCTCCGGGACCTCCTCGTAATCCTTGCGGCAGGCCTCGGGAATGATCAACTCTCGCAGCCCGACCCGCCGGGCGGCGATCACTTTTTCGCGGATGCCGCCGACGGGCAGCACCTGGCCGGTCAAGGTAATCTCTCCTGTCATCGCCAGTCGCCGGGAGAGGGGACGATTCTTCGCCAGGGAGAGGAGTGCCGTCGTCATCGTGATCCCCGCGGAGGGGCCATCCTTGGGGGTTGCGCCCGCAGGAACATGGAGGTGAATCTCCCCTTCCAGGCGCCTGGTGTCTCCTCCCAGTTCCTCGCAGTTGGCCTTGAGATAGCTCATCGCGATTCGGGCCGATTCCTTCATGATGTCGCCCAACTGACCGGTCAACTGCAGGCCCCCCTTGTCACCGCCGGTGCGGATTGCCTCGACGTCCAGCGTCGCTCCCCCCATGGCGGTCCAGGCCAGGCCGGTCACGATACCGACCCCCTGCAGCGGTTTTTCATCGCGGAAGTCGGGCTTGCCGAGGAAATCCTCGACCTCCGTTCGTCCCACGCGGACGGGCTTGTCGATGCCGTCGAGGATCTTGACGGCGGTTTTTCGGGCGATGGTGCCTATCTTTTGTTCCAGGCGACGCACCCCGGCTTCCCGGGCGTACCCCTCGACGATCGCCCGCAGCGCATCCGCGGAGATCCGGAGATCCCCTTTCCCGAGACCGTTCTTGACCAACTGCTTCGGCACGAGATGGTGGCGGGCGATCTTGACCTTCTCCTCGGCGATGTAGCCCGAGAGCCGGATCACCTCCATCCGGTCCATGAGAGGCTGGGGGATGGTATCCAGCTGGTTGGCGGTGCAGATGAAGAGAACTTTCGAAAGGTCGAAACGGACGTCGAGATAGTGGTCGAGAAAGTCGACATTCTGCTCGGGATCCAGGACCTCCAGGAGGGCCGAGGCCGGGTCGCCCTGATAGCTTGCGCCGATTTTGTCCACCTCATCGAGCATGATGATGGGGTTGGCGACCTTCTTCTGCCTGAGGGCCTGGATGAATTTACCCGGCATGGCTCCCACATAGGTCCGCCGATGCCCCTTGATCTCGGCCTCGTCGCGCATGCCGCCGACCGAGAAACGGAAAAACTCCCGCCCGACCGCCTTGGCCACCGAGCGCCCGATCGAGGTCTTGCCCACCCCGGGAGGCCCGACCAGGAGGATGATCGAACCGCCGATCTCTCCCTTCAACCGTCCCACTGCCAGAAACTCCAGGATCCGGTCCTTGACATCTCCCAGACCATCGTGGTCCTCGTCGAGGATCTTCCGCGCCCGGTCCAGTTCCAGGAGATCCGTCGAATGGACTCCCCAGGGGAGGCTCGTCAACCAGTCGACATAGTTGCGGGTGACGCCGTACTCCGAGGAGCCTGTTTCCAGCATTCCCAGCTTGTCCATCTCGTCGTTGACGCGCTTGGTCGCCTCCTCGGAGAGGGTCAGACTTTTCAGGCGTTCGCGAAACCGATCGAGCTCGGCGGTGCGGTCATCCTTGGTGATCCCGAGTTCCTTCTGGATCTCTTTCAACTGTTCCCGCAGAAAAAAGTGGCGCTGATGTTCGGAGATCCCCTGTTCCACCTGCTTGGAGATCTTGTTCTGCAGTTTGACGATCTCCAGCTCCTTCTTGAGGAGCGCCAACACCTTCTCCAGGCGGGTCTGGATCGAGAGGGTTTCCAGGATCTCCTGCAACTCCTCCCGGGAAGAGCTGGTGAGGGAGGCGACGAAATCCGCCAGGCGGTCCGGTTCGCTGAAGTTGTGCCGGGAGAGGAACATCTTGACCTGCTCCTGGTAGAGCGAATCATACTTCAAGAGATCCTTGAGGGTGTTGACCACCGCCATGGTGTAGGGTTTCAGGGACTCGAGATGGATATCCTCGCGCCGGACCAGATGGTGGGTCACCCGCGCCTTGATGACCGGGACCTTCTGGAGGATCTCGCGGATTTCGAAGCGGGCTATGCCCTCGGCGAGGAGCTTGATCTGTTTTTCATCTTCGTTGACCGCCGCCTCCATGATTCGCGCCGAGGTGCCGAAGCCGTAAAGCTTCTCGGGGTCGAAAACCTCATTGCCGTCCTCGGCGTGGCTCAGGACGATTCCGAACATCTTGCCGGAGGAGTCCAGCGCCTCCTTGATGGTGTCGTAGTAGGGGGATCCCTCCACCTGGATCGGGGTCAGCATCCCCGGGAAAAAGGGTCTTCCACCCAGGGGATAGATCACCAGATCCAGGGGCATGAAATCCTCCACCCGCGCCGGTGGGGTGGCTTGGCTCGCTTCTCCCGGGGTTTCGGCGGTCATCTCCCCCGGGGTCTCGGCGGTCTCCTTCCGGGCCGGTTCGGAACCGTCGGGGGCCTCCGTCACACTCTCTTCATCCGCCATGGGTCACCTTTTCCGTGGATCGATTGGACCAGTCGTCGGTATATGGGACCGACTGCCACCGAACACAAGTGGCGTCGAACCGGATGGTCCCGCCACCGGAGGCAGCCAGGCGCTGCGGCTGCCTCCGGTTTGTTGCCGGGCGTCAGGCGCTGGCGCAACCGCCGCCGGCGCCGGGGGTGAAGGATTTGCCGCATCCGCAGGAGCTGGCGGCATTGGGGTTGCGGATCACGAATTGGGCGCCGGAAAGATCCTCGACATAATCGACCTCGGCCCCCTTCAGGTAGTTGATCGAGACGGGATCCACCAACACCCTGACCTGACCCGATTCCACCATGAGATCGGCCTCGTCCTGGTTCTCATCGAAGGTGAAGCCGTATTGAAAACCCGAACAGCCGCCACCGGAGACGAAGATTCGGAGTTTGAGATTGGGATTGCCCTCTTCGCTGATGAGACTTTGGAGCTTGTTGGTCGCACTTTCGGTGAGGATGAGGGACATGGCCCTGGTCTCCTTGGACGTGACGAGATTGAGCTTTGGGACGATTCCGCAAAGCCCTGCCGGCGCAGCGGTTGACCGCACCGGAACCGATGCCACTTCCCCCTGACCGGCGGCAACGGCCTGTAAACGGGTTCCCGTGGCGGGTCTGGAAGGAGAACTTCCGACCCTTTGCGCCCGCCGCCTGCATGCCTTTTCGCGGCCTCTCGCCGGAACGCCTTTCGCGGCAACCCGCCGGCACCAGTCTACCACCGATTCCGGGCAAAGGAAAAAATTCCCTGTGGCTGCCATTCCGACGGGTTTCCTCCCCATTGTGGGGGGCATTCTGTTATCGTGGGGACGGGACGCCGGGAGGACGGGGCCATTTTCCGGAGTCGCTTTTCTCATCGTGCCACATCAGGGAGTGTCCCCCATGAACGAACAGGATCCCAAGGGCCGGGTTCTGGTTTTGACCGGCAATGGCAAGGGCAAGTCGTCCAGCGCCTTTGGCATGGTACTTCGTGCCTCTGGCTGGGGGTATGGGGTATGCGTGATCCAGTTCATCAAGGGGAAGTGGCGGACGGGCGAAGAGCGGGCGGCGGTACGTTTGGGCAATGTCGAGTGGCACGCCATGGGAGACGGTTTCACCTGGGACACCAACAACCCCGAGCAGGACCAAGCCACCAGTCGCGAGATCTGGCGGGTGTGTCGGGAGAAGATGGGCAGCGGTCAGTACCGCCTGGTGGTCTTCGACGAAATCAACGTTGCCATGAGCTACGGCTGGCTGAGCGGCGATGAGGTCGCTCGGGCGATCCGTGAGGAAAAACCGGAGGCGACCCATGTGATCCTGACGGGCAGGGGACCGGTCCCCCCCGAGGTCATCGCCGTGGCCGACACGGTGACGACCATGGAGGAGGTCAAACACGCCTTCCGGAGCGGTGGCCGGGCGGTGAAGGGGATCGAGTTCTAGGGATCGGGAAACCGCTCAGGCGAAGAGATCCACCTTCTTCTCTTCCTGCACCGGGCTGGGCCGGGAGCGTTCCTTCGCCTCGCTGCTGCTTTTCTGGACCTCCGCCTTCCCCTCTTCGACCCTTTTGTCGACGAAGCGCTTGAGGGCGGGGACCTTCTCCTGGATATGATTGCCCCCTTCCATGGCCCTGGACATGGTCCCGCGGGTACTGTTCGCCACCTCTTTCGAGGCGCTGCTGAGGATGCGACCGACCATTCGTGGCAGTTGCGCGGCCTCCTGGCGGGCGCTTGCCTTGATCTTTTGTTTGGCTTCCTCTACCCCGAATTCCCTGATTGCAACAGCATCGCCGATGGTTGGCATGGTCCTTCTCCTCTTGCTGGATTGCCAACGACTGGACTGCCAGTGATCGGACCGACTACGCCGACCGCCAACATCTCACGTCCGCAAGTGGCCCCGCCGTGCCCGCCGAAAACCAGGCGCCCGCAGCGGACCCTTCCAGTGCGTTCCGCAGATTGCCAAACGTGCAACCCACAGGAGGCCATCCTAGCAAATTTCCACCGGTAAAGAAAGATCGAGGGGGACCCCGACCGGCTGGTGTCGCGGCGTTCACTTCGGCTCGGTTCCGGGTCTCGACGCGGACCGCGATCCAGGCATGGCATCCGACTGCGGGTTTTCCGCAAAGGAACCGCGCACAGAGCAAACCGCAGGCCGGGGGGGATGTGGACTCCCCCCCGACGAACGGCCAGCCAGAGAAAGGAGAAACAGGCCCTAGAACTTCTCGAACTCGTCATCCCGTGCCGAGGAGCTTCCACTGCCGTCGGAATCGGAGAGCTTGAGATCGACTCCGCCACCGGAGGATGCACCGCTGCCGGCATGGGCGATCCGCGCCGGCGCCTTTCGGGCCGGAACGACCGGAGCTTTTGCTGCGGTACCCTTGGTCGTGTTGATGGTCTGGGACTTGCGCTTGGCGGCGGGGCGACTGCCGACGACGTGGGAACCACCACCGCTCCCCAGTTTGAAGAATGCCACCGAGCTGTGCAACATGTCGGCCTGGGAGGAGAGTTCCTCGGCCGTGGCGGCCATCTCTTCGGAGGCGCCGGCATTCTGCTGGATCACCTGATCGAGTTGTTGCAATGCCGTATTGATCTGGCTGACACCGGAGTTCTGTTCGTTGCTCGCGGCGGCGATCTCCTGGACCAGCTCCGCCGTCTTCTGGATGTCGGGGACGAGCCGGGCGATGGTCAGGCCCGCCCTTTCCGCGACCTGCACGCTGGAGGCGGAGAGCTGCCCGATCTCACCGGCGGCCGTCTGGCTGCGTTCGGCGAGCTTGCGCACCTCCGCCGCGACGACGGCAAACCCCTTGCCATGCTCACCGGCACGGGCGGCCTCGATGGCGGCGTTCAGGGCAAGAAGGTTGGTCTGGCGGGCGATTTCGGAGACGATACCGATTTTCTGGGCGATCTCCTTCATGGCGCCGACCGCCTCGTTGACCGCCTCGCCGCCCTCCTGGGCGTCCTTTGCCGCCTTGGCGGCGATGGTCTCGGTGGTCTTGGCATTGTCGGCGTTCTGTTGGATCCCGGAGCCCATCTCTTCCATGGCCGAGGAGGTCTCCTCAATGGAAGCCGCCTGCTCCGTCGAGCCCTGGGAGAGCTGCTGGGCGGTGTCGGAGAGTTCGCCGCTGCCGGCGGAGACCTGCTGTGCTGCCTGGGAGATGTCCCCCACCACTTCCCGCAGTTTGCCGACCATGCCGCGCAGGGCATCGGCCAGTTGGCCGATCTCGTCCTTCTGGTTGATGTCGACCGTTGCCGTCAGGTCACCCTGGGCGAGTTGGCGGGCAAAGCCCACACCCTGGTTGATGCCGGTGGTGATGGCCCGGGTGATGAGGTAGGCCACCAGCAGACCGATGACGATGGCCAGGACCGCACCGCTGGCCAACATGGCATCGGCGTCTTGGATCTCGGCGGCCATCTTCTCTTTCTGTCCGGTACTTGCCTCATCGACCACCTTAAGGGCCTCACGACCGCTCTCGGTCATCTCCTTCTCGGCGGTCTCCATCGCCTTGGCCTCCTCTCCCAGGGTCTTCATCGCCGTATCGTACTTCTTGAGGGCGTCGATGATACCCTGGGCCTGGGCGATATTGGCCGGGTCCTTGAACTTCGGAAGCAACTCGCCGGTGGCCTGGAGGGCCTGGGCGAGGCCTTTCTGGGATTCCTCGAAATGCTTCCAATCCTTGGTGACCAGGAAGTCGCGAATGCTGACCCGCACCGCGAAGACAATGCGCTCGATGGCACCTGCGGCGGCTATCTTGCCCGCACGGTCGGCGGTCTTGGCGATGTCGAGGGGCTGCCCGCCGGAGGTGGCCTCGGTGGTCAGCTTGGCCAGTTTCTCTTCCTGGTCCTGGCGCAGCTTTCCTGCCTCGGCCAGGGCGGCGTTGGCCGCCTCTCCCATCGCCGCGCGCGCCTTCTGGCGCTCGCCGAAGGCCGTCGCCACGTCCTGAAACGCCTTGGCGTAGGCATCCTTCCTGGCGAGGATCGCGTCCATCCGGGCCTTGTCGGCGGGATCCTGGAACTTCTCATCCCGTGCCGTCTGGGCGGTCGCGGTGATGTGCTTCAACTCCTCCTGCACCTTGTCGAAGGCGCCCTGGTCGCCGTTGCGCATGAGGAAGTTCTTTTCCTGCTGACGGGCGGAGATGATGCTCTCGACCAGGTTGCCCATGTCGAGCAATTTGTCGTTGCGGGATGCGAGGCCGCTGATACCGTTCCAGCCGACCAAGGCAACGATCACCGTGAGGAGGAGGACGGCGGCGAAGCCGATCCCCAGTTTGAGACCAATCTTCAGATTTCCCACAGTCACCCCCTCTTCTGTCTGAAAGAAAACCGATCCGTCCCCGGGAAAAACCCCCGCCGCTCCGACCAGCGCGTCTCCTCCTCCGGACCCGGCGAGGCGGCGCGATGGAGAGACCCCCGGGGGCCGATCCTAACAAATAGTGTCGGGTGATTCCAAAGAAAAACCACAAAGTTTCCTGGTCCCGATCACCCCGGGGAACCCTCTCCCAGGAGCAGACTCTGGCGCACTCTTCTCGGCCCTCCGTGGGCGGGGGTCACCTTGAGGTCGACCTCCAGGTGCAATTGCGCCCCCCGAACCCGCCACCGGGCCTTGCCCCGGGTCATCTCGTCGCCCCGGCGGAACCGCACCTCGCGTGCCTCGAAGTGACCGGGGCCGGCCACTCCCTCCAGGCGGATATCGGAGAAGGCCAGGGAATCCGGAGCGTTCTTTCCCCCCAATCCCTTCTGGCCGACGACCGCGCCCACCAGCGCTGCCATCGCCGGTGGCAGTTGCCGGGGTGTCAATTCGGCCTTTGCTGCCCGGATCGTGACATCGAAGGCCTCCGCTGCCCCCAGGCGGAGGATGTTGGCCTCCACCTTGGGCAAGGCCACGCCGCTGGCGATTGCCTGTCCCAGCGTAATTCTCCCGGTCAGGGCGTCTCCCGCCGCCTCCAGGGTGTCGGACCCCAGCGAGACCCAGGGCTTCAGATAGGACATCCCCGCCAGGGACTCGCGCAGCCGGACCCTTCCCGTCCTGACCTGCCAGGCCCCGTTTGGAAACCACTGAACCTGCACCCGCTTGATCTCTCCCTCGGGGATCGCCAACTCTCCCACCTCTGCGGTCACTCCCGCCGGGGTCATGCGGAAGCCTCCCGCCGACATCCCGACCCAGGCCACCGGCAATCCCCGCAATAGCGCCGCCTGCGAAGGGGCCCAGGCCGAGAAGAAACGCGCCACCCGTTCCGGCTCTCCCCGGGCCTGATCGATCGTGATCTCCCCCTGAAAGGGAACCAGGCGTTGCAGGGCGATCCGTCCCTTGACCGTCAGTCCCTGCTCGTCCAATTGCAGGACCTTTTCCAGCAAAGGCGGTCCCTGGGTTGTCGGGTCTGTCCCGGACTCGACTCTCCCCGGGGTGGTGGCGGGCGACGTCTCTCCCGCTTCGCTCCGTGCCGCTCCCGAGAAGCCCCACAGAGAGATTCCGACCACCACTGCCGACACCACCCTTCCGCTCAACTTGCCGGTCATCTCGACTCCCCTTGTTCAGCGAACCAGAAGGTAAAGGCCTTCCTCACCCCGTTGCAGCCCGATCAGCATCTGCTGACTCTCCTTGCGGACTGCCTCGGTCAGGTTCTCCAGGGAGTGAATCTCTTCCCGATTCACCGAGAGGATCCGATCCCCGCTCCGCAGCCCGGTCTTCCATCCCGGGCTGCCTTTGCGCACTGAGGCGACCAGGATCCCCGACGCCTCGCCGCCCGTGCCCTCGCCGCTTTCCAGTTCCACGCCGCGGAGCCTGGGGTCGATGCTTTCCCCCTTGACCCGGCGCTTCTGGATCTCGGCCACCTCGGCCTTGACGGTACGTTCGTCCCCATTCCTGAGATAGCGGACCTCTATTTCGTCGCCCACCTGCGCCAGACCGATCCGGTTGCGCAGATCCGAGGCCCCCCGAATCTTCCGCCCGTTGATCTGCACCACCACATCCCCGGAGGCGAGGCCCGCCTTCTCGGCGGCCGATCCCGGCACCACCCGGGTCACTACTGCCCCCTCCAGCCAGGAAATGCCGAAGGCCTGGGCCAGCTCCGGCGTCAGATCCTGGGCCTGGACCCCCAATAAGCCCCGGCGGACCTTACCATTGGCCAGGAGCTGCGTCATGATCCGGCTGACCATGTTGACCGGGATGGCGAAGCCGATCCCGACGTTGCCACCTCCCTTGGCGAGGATGGCGGCGTTGATGCCCACCAGACGTCCCTCCAGGTCCACCAGGGCGCCGCCGGAGTTGCCGGGGTTGATGGAGGCGTCCGTCTGGATGAAATCCTCGTACCCCTCGATCCCGAGACCGGTCCGGCCCACGGCGCTGACGATACCCGAGGTCACCGTCTGTCCCAGGCCGAAGGGATTGCCGACCGCCACCACGAAATCCCCCACCCGCACCTTGTCGGAATCGGCCAGCGGCAGGGCCCGCAGTCCCTCGCCCGTCACCTGGATCACGGCGATGTCGGTCTCCTGATCCTCCCCTATCCGCTTGGCCTGTAGGGTCCGACCATCGACCAGGGTTACCGCAATCCGGTCCGCTTTCTGGATGACGTGGGCGTTGGTCACGATGATGCCGCGGGCGGCGTCGACGATCACCCCTGACCCCAGGCTCCGCTCGACCCGTTCGCTCGGCGCCGAACGACCGGGCAGATTGAAAAAGTGGCGGAAGAAGGGATCGGCGAGGAGCGGATTTTCCGCCCCCTGGATCTTGGTCTGGGTCGCGATGTTGACCACTGCCGGGATCACCCGCTCCACCATGGGCGCCAGGCTCGGCAATGGTTGGCCACTGACTGCACTCGGCAACTCCGCCTTTGCCGGCCTCGGCGGCAGGAGAAGGGTAATGGCGAGGATGGCGGCAAGGAGGCCGATCATCCGGTCGGATTTTCTGAGTGACATTCTTTCCATATTGGTGTTCTCCCGGCAAACAGAATCCTAGATCGCTTCTTTCTGCCCAGAGTCTTCCGGTTTGGGGCTTGTACTCTCGCGGAGAACGAGATAGTCGGTCATCGCTCGCCCCCGTTCCGCCACCGAGGCGATCGGCGGTTGCCGGGGCGGATCCCCGACCGGTCGGGGTCGCCCGCTTTCCCGGAAGACCAGATAGTCCGCGAGGATCTGGGCATGATCGAAGGCGAGGGGTTCTGGCCAGCGTCCCGCCTCGACGATCGCCACCTTACTGGCGTCGTCCGCGGCTTTCGGCTCTCCCACCGCTTCGCCGATGAAGACCGGGGTCACCGTGTGCTGCCTGGGGTCCCGCCGGGGATCGGAGTAGACCCCCAACAGGGCCTTGAGGCGGACCTCGAGGCAGGTCTCTTCCCGGGCCTCACGCACAGCCGCGTTCTCGAGGGTCTCCCCCCGGTCGACGAATCCCCCCGGGATGGCCCAACCCGGCGGCGGATTCTTCCGCTCCACGAGGACCACCGGTCGCCCGGGGCGGTCGACCAGTTCGATGATGACATCCGCCGCCAGATAGGGGGTTTCAGGTTTCCGCATGATCGCTCCTGCCGTTGTTGGATTACTGTTTCCGAACGGACAATCAACAGTTCGTCGGGCTGGGGCGCCCCCGACCTCCGCGAGCCGTGGGGTGGTCGGGGGCGCCCTCGATCCCTTTGCCGCCGGCGTCAGGGGGTCGCGGGAGGCGCCGCTCACGCCGCCGGATACGCCCCGAAAACCTCCTGAAAATGCGCCACGAAAATCTCTTCCAGGGTCTCCCGGGGGAGCGTCACTCCCAGGGCCGCCAGGGAGGTGACCCGTCCCTCGCGCAGGCCGCAGGGGACGATGCCCCGGAAATGGCCGAGGTCGGGTTCGTGGTTGACCCCCAGCCCATGGTAGGATACCCCATGGCGGATGCGCACCCCCAGGGCCGCGATCTTCGCCCCGTCGATCCATACCCCGGGTCCGCCCCGCTCGTCCCGGTCCGCCTTCAGGCCGAGTGACCCAAGGCTCCGGATGACCGTCTCCTCCAGGCGGGAGACGTGGCCGCGCACATCGGGGACTCCCCTTCCCAGGTGCCACAGGACATAGGCCACCATCTGTCCGGGACCGTGGTAGGTCACCCGACCGCCGCGGTCGGTCTCGACGACCTCGATCCCCCCCTCGACCAGATCGGTCCGGAGGACCTCGCTTCGCTCACCGGATCGACCGATGGTATAGACGGGCGGATGCTCCGTGAGAATCAGTGTGTTCGGCGCTTCCCCCCGGGAGATGGCCAGGGCGAGGCGCTTCTGCTCCTCCCAGGCCTCGGCATAGGGCCAAAGCCGCCGCCGCTCCAGACGGTAACCGCCTTCGATCCGAGTAACCATGGAGATTCCTTGTGAAAGAATCCTGGATGGCGCAGAATCCCAGAGGGGTGCTTCGCCCGTTCCCGGTGGGGAGGTGAGAGAGTCGTGACCGGTCCCATTTTGGAAACTTCCTCCGATCGTTCCTTCGGACTCGTCTTTACCCTGTTTTTTACCGTGATCGGCCTGGTCCCGCTCTACGAGGGAAAGCCTCCTCCCTGGGGGATCCTTGCCGTTGCCGGTCTTTTCCTGGCGACGAGCCTCTTCCGTCCCTCCCTGCTTGCGCCGTTGAATCGTCTCTGGACCCGGTTCGGCTTGTTGCTGCACCGGATCGTCTCGCCCCTGGTATTGGGCGCCATCTTCTTCGGGGTACTGACCCCGACGGCGCTCCTCATGCGTCTGACCGGGAAACGTCCCCTGGATCTCCGGTGGGAGGGGCGGGCCCGGAGCTATTGGCGCCGCCGGGAGCCTCCGGGTCCCGCCCCGGAGAGCATGTCTCAACAATTCTGACAACCCTTTGCGGAGGATCCGGCGGTCATGTCGTTCATTCGGGAACTGTGGGTCTTTCTGAAGGTTCGGAAAAAATTCTGGCTCCTGCCGATCCTGCTCATGATGGCGCTCTTCGGCGGTCTCCTGATCTTTGCCCAGGGGTCCGCGATCGCCCCCTTCATCTATACCATATTCTGACCCGGAGGACCCGGTCATGCACATCCTGGGGATCTCGGCCTATTACCACGACAGCGCCGCCGCCCTTGTCCGCGACGGCCAGGTGGTGGCCGCGGCCCAGGAGGAGCGTTTCACCCGCCGGAAACATGATGCCGACTTCCCCGCCCAGGCCATCCGCTCCTGCCTGGCCCAGGAGGGCATCTCCCTGGAAGATGTTGCCCTGGTCGTCTTCTACGACAAGCCCTTTCTCAAGTTCGAGCGACTCCTTGAGACCTACGTGGCCTTCGCTCCCCGTGGGTTCCGCTCCTTTCGCATGGCGATGCTGGTCTGGATCAAGGAGAAGCTCTTCCAGAAGCAACGCCTCACCGAGGCCCTGCGGGGTATCGACTCCCGCTTCGATCCTGTGGAGCGCCTGCTCTTCACCGAACACCACCAGAGCCATGCCGCCAGTGCCTTCTATCCCTCTCCCTTCGCCGAGGCCGCCGTCCTGACCATGGATGGCGTCGGCGAGTGGGCGACCACCTCCGCCGGCGTCGGTCGGGGGCACACCCTGGAATTGACCCGGGAGATCCACTTTCCCCACTCCCTGGGGCTCCTCTACTCGGCATTTACCTACTATACCGGCTTCAAGGTCAACTCCGGCGAGTACAAGGTGATGGGCCTTGCCCCCTACGGTGAGCCGAGGTTCGCTGGCCTGATCCGCGACCATTTGATCGATCTCAAGGAGGACGGTTCCTTTCGCCTGGACCAGAGTTATTTCGACTATTGCACCGGTCTGACCATGACCAATGACCGTTTTCACCGTCTCTTCGGTGGGCCGCCACGGCAGGCCGAGGATCCGGTGACCCAGAGGGAGATGGACCTGGCGGCCTCCATCCAGGCGGTGATCGAGGAGGCGGTCCTGCGGCTGACCCGGGATCTGGCCAGGGAAACGGGGATGGCGAACCTCTGCCTCGCGGGAGGGGTGGCCCTGAACTGTGTGGCCAACGGCAAGGTCCGGCGCGACGGGGCCTTCAAGCGTCTCTGGATCCAGCCGGCCTCCGGGGATGCCGGCGGCGCCCTGGGAGCGGCCCTGGCGGCCTATCACTGGCACCTGGGTCGTCCTCGGATCCTCCCCGAAACCGGCGACGGCATGGCCGGCGCCTATCTGGGGCCGGCCTTCGCCCAGGAGGAGATCGAGCGACGCCTCACCGTTCTTGGGGCTCGTTTCCACCGCCTGGAGGAGGAGTCCCTGCTGGAGGCCGGCGTTCGGGCCCTGGAGGCGGGGAAGGCCCTGGGCTGGTTCCAGGGGCGCATGGAGTTCGGGCCGCGGGCCCTGGGGGCGCGTTCGATCCTGGGGGATGCCCGCTCGCCGACCATGCAGTCGCTGCTCAATCTCAAGGTCAAGTTCCGTGAGTCATTCCGGCCCTTCGCCCCTTCCGTTCTGGCGGAGGAGGTGGGGGAGTGGTTCGACCTGGAGGAGGAGAGCCCCTACATGCTCCTCGTCGACGCGGTGCGCCAGGAGCGGCGTCGCGCCATGACCGAGGCGGAAAACCGTCTCTTCGGTATCGAGAAACTCAATGTTCCCCGCTCGGAGATCCCTGCTGTTACCCATGTCGACCACTCTGCCCGCATCCAGACGGTCCATCGCGAGACCAACCCGCGCTACCATGCCCTCATCTCCCGCTTCAAGGCGCACACGGGGTGCCCGGTGATCGTCAACACCAGCTTCAACGTCCGCGGCGAGCCCATTGTCGGCTCGCCCGAGGATGCCTTCCGCTGCTTCATGGGCACCGGCATCGAGACTTTAGCGATCGGCGACTGCTTCCTCCTCAAGGAGGAGCAGGACCCCGAGCTCGCCCGCGACTACAGGGATCGTTTCGAGTTGGATTAGCGGCCCGTTATGGACGGGAGGTTCTGTCGCGGGCGGTCCCGTTTTCGCCGGGAGCTTGACCTGGGGAAGGGGGCCGTTCCAGTTGCAGGGCATGCAGCCGGGCGTAGAGTCCCCCGGCGGCCAGCAGGGTCCGATGATCGCCCGACTCGACGATCCGCCCCCGGGAAAGGACGAGGATGCGGTCCGCGATCAGGACCGTACTCAGGCGGTGGGCGACGATCAGCGCCGTGCGCCCGTTCAGCAGTACCGCCAGGGCCGCCTGGAGGTGGCGTTCGGTCATGGCATCCACCGCGCTCGTCGCCTCGTCCATGACGAGAATCCGGGGATCGAAGGCCAACACCCGTGTAAATCCCAGCAGTTGTCGCTCCCCCGAGGAGAGATTGCCACCCCGTTCGGTCAAACGAAAATCGAAGCCGCCCGGGTGCGCCGCGATCATGCGATCCGCTCCGGTCCGTGCGGCGGCCTCCTCCATGGCCCGGCGGGTGACGCCGGGGTCGTTCAGGGTGATGTTCTCGGCGATGGTTCCGGCAAAGAGGGTCGTCTCCTGGGGGACCACCCCGACCAGGCGTCGCAACTCCGGCAGGGGCATGCGTTTGATGGGCACTCCGTCGATGCTGATTTCTCCCCTCTCGGGATCGTAGGTGCGGTTGAGCAGGCGGATGAGCGAACTCTTGCCTGCCCCGGTCGGCCCCACCACCGCCACCCGCTCGCCGGCGGCGATCTCGAGATCCAGTCGCGGCAGCACCAACCCCTGACCATAACCGAAAACGACCCCCGCATAGCGGACCGCACCCCGGACCGGTCGCACCACCGGGAGGGCGTTACCCGCCTCCGGCGAGACGATGGCAGCCCGGGTGTCCAACAGGGCAAAGATCCTTTCCAGGGCGGTCATCGCCGCCTGCATGGTGGTGTATTTGCTGGAGAGATCGCGAATCGGGAAAAAGAGCCGGCGGATGTAGTCGATGAAGGCCACCAGGGTGCCGATGGTGACCTCGTCGCCGCCGGCCATCGTGCCTCCGTACCAGAAGAGACCGGCGATCGTCAGGGTCGAGGTCGCCTCGACAAAACTGAACTGGGTCGCCTCCAGGGTGTGACTCCTGAGGGTCGAGGCCAGGTATACCTGGTTCAGCCGGTCGAACTCCTCGCGGTTTCTCTCCTGGCGGTGGAAGAGCCGGACCACCTGGTGCCCTTCGATGCTCTCGGTCAGGTGACTCGCCATGGAGGCGAGCAGGAGCCGGCTGCGGCGTTGCAGGAGACGCATGCTCCGGGTGATACCCCAGGTGATCAGGACGATGATCGGGATCGCCCCGAGGGTGACGAGCGAGAGGTGGGGGGAAAGGGCGATCATGCTCGCGCCGATGCTTCCCAGGAGGAGGATATCCCCGGTCAGGGCGATCAGGCCGGCATTCACCATCTGGCTGACCGCCTCGGTGTCGCTGGTCAGGCGATTGGTGAGACGGCCGCTGGCGTTGGCGGCGAAATAGGCCGCATCCAGGTGAATCAGCCGGGAAAAGAGGGCAAGGCGAAGATCCTTGACCACCCGCTGCCCCAACTCGGTCTGGACGAGCGACTGGAGGTATCCTGCCGCAAACTGGACGGCCAACAACAACCCCAGCAGGGCCACCGGGAGTTCGAAGCCGGCCATTTGTCCGGTCGTCAGGTGGCGGTCAATGGCGCTCCGGATCAGCAACGGCTGTCCCAGTTGTGCCAGGATCCCCACTGGCAGCAGCAACAGGCTCAGCACCACCCAGCGGCGATGGGGGCGGGCATAGGCCAGAAAACGCGCCATGAGCCGGAGATCCAGGAAGGCTCCGTAGCGGGTCTCCTCGGTATCGGCGTAGACCGGGGGAGGCATGGGGGGACATCATGGCGATCGGATCCGGTCGGCGCAACCGGCCTCGGGTCGATTCGCAAGGCCCCGGGCTCCGACTATTCTCTGAAAAACAGATTTGGGCTGTTCCGCCGGGAGATCCGCTTTCCTTGTGATCATCCCCTATCTTTGGTCGTACCGTCCTCCTCGTGAGCAGGATGGGTTCCAGGGAGAGAGGTTCCTTGCGCAGTCCTAAATCTTGTCGTCGTCGTGGATGGGAGCGACATCGGGAACATGGCTCAAGGCGTTGTGGTATTTGATCAGGTCGCTGCGTTTGGCTCTTTCCCGTAACAGCTTCTCGGTGTCCAGGGCGGAAATCTTCTCCGCGATGGCGGTCACGAAGAGCTGGTTTATGGAGGCGTTCTCGTCCCTGGCAAGGCGACGCGCCGCATCCAGCAACGAATCGGGAAGTTTCAAAGCGTATTGGCTCATCTCTTTTTCTCCAGCAGTGGCAACCAGAATTCTCGAGGGGTCAGAATGCGGATGCCGAATCGCCGTTCCGCTTCTGCAAAGTCCTTGGTGTTGAAGGTGACAATGGCCTCGGCGTTGCTCGCCACCGCCAGTTCCAGAATCATGTCGTCCGCCGGATCGGGCAGCATCGGTCGCCACAGATAGTGCAGTTTCACATGGTTGGATACCGCTGCGATGACGTCCAGGATGATGTCGATCTCCTCGCGCTCCAGGCGGATACCGCTGTCCGGGCGTTTCAACACCGCCTCGTATTCCAGAAACAACGGAACCGAGATTTGTGGATAAAACATCCGCAGCATGGGTAGCTGTTGCAGCAGGCAGTGGGATGCGCCATTGCTCGACCTGAGTCCTGCCACCAGCACGTTGGTATCCAGTACGACCTTCATATTCCATTCGATATCATGATATCACCGGTCGAGGCGAGCCGCCCCCAGGCGGAGCAGGCGGGCGCACTCCTCGGCGAGGTTTTCGAGTCGTTCCGGGCCATGTCGACGGAGCTCGGACTCCTCCCGATCGGGGCCGGAGGTCGCCAGGAAGGCCGCGACCCCGTGGTCGTGGATCCGCTCCAGCCCCTCTCCCAGGGAACCGCAGAGGACGATGAGGGCGATGCCTTCCGTCCGGGCGGCGGCGGCAACCCCCGAGACGACCTTTCCCAGGAGGGATTGGCCATCGAAGCGCCCCTCGCCGGTGATCACCAGATCGCAGCCTGCGATCCTCTCGCGGAAGCGGAGGCGTTCCATGACGGTCTCGACCCCCGGTCGCAGCCGCGCCCCGAGAAACCCCAGGAGTCCGGCCCCCAGGCCCCCGGCGGCGCCGGCGCCGGGAATCCCGGCGACCTCCCGGCCCAGATCGCGGCTCATGATCGCCGCCAGGTGGGCGAGGTTCCGGTCGAGGCGGGCGACCAACTCCGGGGAGGCACCCTTCTGTGGCGCGAAGAGGGCGGAGGTGCCGGTGGGACCGCATAGGGGAATCGTCACATCGCAGACCGCCTCGATCTCCACGGCGCCGAGGCGCGGGTCCAGGCCGGAGAGGTCGATCCGTTCCAGCCGGTCGAGATTACCCCCGGTTGGGGAAAATGCTTCTCCGGTGGCGTCGAGGAAGCGGGTCCCCAGCGCCTCAGCCATGCCGCAGCCGCCGTCGTTGGTGGCGCTGCCGCCGAGGCCGATCAGGAGCCGCCCGGGGCCGCAATCCAGGGCCTTCCGGATCAGTATCCCGGTTCCGCAGGTGGAGGTGCGGGCAGGATCCCGCGACGCCGCTTCGAGAAGGGTCAGGCCGCTGGCGGCGGCCACCTCGACGAAGGCCTCCTTCCCGTCCCCCGACAGGCCGAAGCCCGCCGTGATGGGGCGCCCGAGGGGGTCGACCGTGGCGCTCTCGACCCAGCGACCGGAGGCGGCCTCGACCAGGATCGCCGCCGTTCCTTCGCCGCCGTCGGCCATGGGGATGCGGAGAATTTCGGCCTCGGGGAAGACTCTCCTGAAGCCGCTCTCGAGGCGACGGGCGGCGGTCTGGGCGGTCATGCTCCCCTTGAAGGAGTCGGGGGCGATGGCGATCCTGAGGGGCCTCACGGATCAGCGGATCCTGGCCGTGCGCCACCGCCGCCAGGCGATCACCCAGGATCGCTCGCGGACCGGGGCCGCGAGATGGAGCAGGAGGAAGCCGCCGATCCCCAGGAAGAAGAGGACCGGGGACCAGGCCGCCACTGCCGGCGGGAGTCTTCCTCCCATGCCCAGGGCCGTGGTCAAATCGACGAGGACGAACATCCCGAACCCGACCAGCAGTCCCGCGATCAACGACCGGGTCCCGCCTCCCAGGCGCTCCAGGCGCAGGGAAAAGGGGAAGGCCAGCAGCACCGCCGCGAGGGTGGTGAGGGGATCGGCGAATTTTCGCTGCAACATCACCCAGTACGGGGTGGCATCGTATCCTTCCCGGACCAGACGCCCGGCTAGCTGGTGCAATTGGCGGATGGAGAGGGAGTTGGGCGGCGGGGTGGTGCGATCGAGCTGGCCGGCGTCCAGGGTCACCGACCAGGGCCGGCGGTCGAAGCGATCGACCTCCAGGCGGTCCCCGAAACGGTAGGTGACGCCGCGAATCAGGAACCAGGCGTCCCCGACCATTTCCGCCTTGTGCGCCTCTATCCGACTGGCCAGGTGGAAGTGGTCGTCGAAGGCGAAGACGGTGACATCCAGGAGGATCCGGTGGTGGGGCGAGGCGAGCCGTGCGTGGATGATCTGGCGACCGCTGCGCAACCACAGGTTGCCGCCCTCCGAGGCAGCGTCGACGGGCACGCCGGTGAGGCGATCCTTCAGGGTCTGCTGGAGGTGGTTGCTCCAGGGGATCACCCGGTCCTGGAGCAGGAGATGGGCCACTGCCAAGAGCATTCCCCCCATGAGGAAGGGGATGAGGATGCGGTAGATGGGGACCCCGCTGGCGCGCATGATCATGATTTCATTCTGCCGGGCCAACCTGCCGAGGACCAGGAGGGCCGCCAGAAGGGCGATGGGCGGCAGAAACTGGATCATGTAGGCGGGGATCCGCGCCACCATGTAGAGGACCATGTCGGGCCAGGTGAAGTGGACCTCGTCGCCGAAGCGGCGCAAACTCTCGATGCCGTCCATGAGGAGGAACAGCCCCAGAAAGATGCCGATGACGCGAACGACTCCGCCCAGATAGAGGCCCAGCAGATGGCGGAAGAGGATGGGCATGGCCTCAACCCCTTCCTGGCCGTGGCCCGGCGCCGGCACGGAGGAGCCATTGCGGCAGCGTCGAGAGGGAGCGGGCCAGCCAGACCGTGAGTGCCAGGGGGCGGTCCCGTGCCGACTGGCGGACGACGTGGATCGTCAGAAGGAGGAGGAGGAAATTGGGGCTCCAGATCCCGATCCAGGGCTCGGTGAACCCGTGGCGGGCGGTCAACTCGCCGAGCGACAGGAGCAGGAACTGGGCGACCAGGATCGTCACCGCGACGACGAACCCGTAACCTCGCCCGGTCCGATGCGATTGCTGGAGGCTGAGCGGGACCGCAAGGAGGCCGAGGAGAAGGGTCGCCGCCGGGATGGCGAAGCGGCGATGCCACTCCAGACTGGCCTGGCGCGCCTTGTCGGCGTCGATATCGCGGGTCGCCGCCACCAGTTCGTCGAGCGGCAGAAGCTCGGGGTCCCGGTTCTCCTCCTTTGGTTGCAGGCCGAGGGTGATGCCCAGGTCGAGGTCGTAGGTGGAGAAGGCGAGGCGGCGGTAGCTGCCGTCGGCAAAGCGCTCGTGGCGGCTGCCATCTTCGAGAAAGAGGGAGAGGTGACCGTCGGGGCGCCGGTGGAGCTGCCCGGAGCTGGCCGTCAGGGTCACAGGCGAACGTGCCTGCCGCTGGTCGTGGATCAGAATCCCCCGCAATGCAAGGCTGTTGTGATCGCGTTCGTGGACGAAGAGGGTGAGCCCCGGGACCGCCTGATTGAAGCTCTCCGGGCGGATTGCCAGGGTGGTCGAGGAGAGGAGGGCATTCTTCATCTGCACGAAGAGATAGTGCGAATGGGGTACCAGCAGCCAGTTGAGGAGCAGAGAGAAGAGGGCGAAGGCGCCGACCAGAATGGCAATGGGGGCCGCAATCTGGTAAAGACTGAGGCCGCTGGCCTTGAGGACGATCACTTCGCTGTCCTGGGAGAGGCGGCCCATGGCGAGGAGGATCCCGAGGAGAAGGGCCATCGGCAGGCTGGCCATCAGAAATCGCGGCGCCAGGAGCCCGGTCATCTCCAGAAGGACCCCGAAGGAGACCCCCTTGTTGACCCCGAGGTCGACCAGGTTGAGGATCTGTGGCAGGAGGACCAGGGCGGTCAGGACCAGGAGCGCCAGGAGGGCCGTCCCGGTGCATTCGCCCAGGATATAGCGGGAGATTCGTCGCATTGGCCGATCATATCACTCTTTGTTTCCCGTTTCCCTGGGCCGCAGTGGAACGGGAGGAAGGAATAGGGAGACCGGATCCATGGGCAGAGAATTTGTGACTGTCGACTTGGAGAGTCGCCGTCCACAACGCTGGAAGGGCGACCTGGTCCTCGTGGGCGTGACCGAGGGGGATGGGCCGCAACCGGCGCTCGACCGGCTCGGGCGGGGGGTTGCCGCCGAGGTGGCGCGGGCGATGGACGCCGGCTGGTTCCGGGGGAAGCCCCGGGAAAAACTCATGCTCGTCCTTCCCCCGAAAAAGGGCCGTGGTTTCAAGCGGCTGGGGCTGGTTGGTCTGGGGAAGGCCGGCTCCCTCGCTGCGGAAGGGTGGCGGGAGCTGGGGGGCAGCCTCCTCTCCTGGTGCCGGGAACAGCATGCCGGTCGTGTCCTTTGCCTCCTCGCCCGGGACCGTTGCGGCGACTGGAAGCGCCTGCCGATCCTGGAGTCTCTGGCCGAGGGGCTCCTCCTTGCGGATTATCGCTTCGACCGTTTTCGGAGGGATCCAGACCGCGAGGGGGGGGGGGGGGGGGAAGAAGGGAGGGAAGAAGGGAGGGAAGAAGGGAGGGAAGAAGGCCAAGGGTTCCCGGGTTGTTCTTCGGTTCGAGCTGGCCGTGCGCGACCGGGAGCGGCAGGTGGCGGCGCGTTCTCTGGCGAGAGTCCGGGAGATCGTCGCCGGGGTGACCCTCGCCCGCGATCTGGGGAATCTCCCCGGCAATCGTCTCGTTCCCGAAACCCTGGCCGCCCGGGGCCGCAAATTGGCTCGGGAATATCCCATTCGCACGCGGGTCTGGGGGCCGGAAAAGCTGGCAAAAAAGGGGATGAACGGCCTCCTCGCCGTTGGCCAGGGGAGTGCCAACCCCCCCAGACTCGTCATTCTGGAGTACCGTCAGGGGGGGAAGAAACCGCCCCTGGTGGTGATCGGCAAGGCGATCACCTTCGACTCCGGAGGGATCTCCCTCAAGCCGGGGGCGGGGATGGAGGAGATGAAATTCGACATGTGCGGCGGCGCCGCAGTCCTGGGGCTCATGCGGGCGGTGGCCGGTCTTGGTCTCCCGATCAACCTGGTGGGGCTGGTTCCGGCGGCGGAGAATCTTCCCTCCGGCACGGCGCAACGTCCGGGCGACATCATTCGCCTGGGCAAGGGGATCGATGTCGAGGTCATCAACACAGACGCCGAGGGGCGCCTGGTTTTGGCGGATGCCCTCCATTACGCGGAATCCTTCAAGCCTTCGGCAATCATCGATCTGGCCACTCTCACGGGCGCCTGTGTCATCGCCCTGGGGAATCACGCCTCCGGCCTCATGGGCAACGACGCCAGGCTCCTCCGACGGCTGCGTCGGGCCGGGGAGGCGACCGGGGAGAGGCTCTGGGAACTACCGATGTTTGCCGAGTACCAGGAGCAGCTCAAATCGCCGGTTGCCGACCTTCGCAATGTTGGCGGTCGTTCTGCCGGGGCCATCACCGCCGCCTGCTTTCTCTCCCGCTTCGTCTCCCCCAAACGTCCCTGGGCGCACCTCGACATCGCCGGTACCGCCTGGGATCTTTCCGGCAGACGCCCCCACGTCCCCAAGGGGGCGGTGGGGATCGGGGTCCGTCTCCTCTGCCACCTGGTGGCGGGTCGGGGGCGTTGAATGGCGCGGCGTGAATCCGGGGCGCCCCGGGCCCGCTTCTACCAGGTCGGGGCCACGCCTCTGCCGCTGGTCCTGGCGCGCATTGCGGCCCGGGTCTGGGTCCAGGGGCTGCGCGGCTGTGTCGTCACCGGGGACGCCCAGGGGGTGAGATTCTGGGACGAGCTTCTCTGGACCACCCCCGAGGATGCCTTTCTTCCCCATGGTCCCAGCCCCGGCCCGGACCTCGAACGGCAGCCGATCCTGGTCGCCGCCACCGCCGACGACACCAACGCCGCCACGGTCGCCATCATGGCGGCGCCGATCCTCCTGCCCGAACCGGAGCGTTTCGATCAGGTTGTGGAATTCGTCCAGGGCGGTCACCCCGCCGCCCTCTATGCCAGCCGTGACCGCTTCCGTCACTATCGGGAGCTGGGATGCACGATGGAGTACTGGGTACAGACGGCGTCGGGGAAGTGGCAGAAGAAGTAGGACGCCTCGTCGGTTCATGCAACAATCGATGAAAAGATGTCATACCAAGAGTAACGGAATGGTCCGCCCTGCTTCCAAAACGGCATCTGTATACGCGGGTTGATAGGCATGGCCGACCGGCTGTTCCTGCTTATTTTGGCCTCTGGAGACGGTCGCTGTCTGCTATTTGTCCTCTATCAGCTTGTTGAAAAAGTCCATCCATGGACTTTTTCAACCCGGAAAGGCAAAAACA